>JBOGLX010000117.1:0-63302 GCA_050745765.1 Occallatibacter sp.
AAGGGCGTGCGCTGTCCGGTGGAGCTGTCCACGTATTTCCGCATCAACTCGGCCGACACCGGCCAGTTCGAGCGCACCCTCATCGTCGCCGACGAAGGCTCTTACGTGAGTTATCTCGAAGGCTGCACCGCGCCCATCCGCGACACCAACCAGTTACACGCCGCGGTCGTCGAGTTAGTCGCTCTCGACAACGCGCAGATCAAGTACTCGACGGTGCAAAACTGGTACCCAGGCGACAAGGAAGGCCGCGGCGGAATTTATAACTTCGTCACCAAGCGCGGTAAGTGCGCGGGCGTCAACTCCAAAATCTCATGGACGCAGGTCGAAACCGGCTCGGCAATTACCTGGAAATACCCCGGCTGCATCCTGCAGGGCGATAACTCGGTAGGTGAATTTTACTCGGTGGCCCTCACCAACAACCGCCAGCAGGCCGATACCGGCACCAAGATGATCCACATCGGCAAGAACACGCGCAGCACTATTGTTTCCAAAGGCATCTCCGCCGGCTACGGCCAGAACACCTATCGCGGCCAGGTGAAGATCATGAAGGGCGCCACCGGCGCGCGCAATTACACCCAATGCGACTCGCTTCTTATTGGCGACCGCTGTGGCGCGCACACGTTCCCCTACATTGACGTGCGTAACTCGACCGCGCGCATGGAGCATGAAGCTTCAACGTCGCGCATCGGAGAAAACCAGCTCTTCTATCTCCGCCAGCGCGGACTTACCTCCGAAGACGCCGTTTCCATGATCGTTAACGGCTTTTGCAAGACTGTCTTCCGCGAGTTACCCATGGAGTTTGCGGTCGAAGCGCAGAAGTTACTCGGAGTCAGCCTCGAAGGCAGCGTCGGCTAAGTGACTAGGCCTTTGAGCATTTGATTTTGTACCCAACCGGGTGCCCCAGGTCTGGCTTTTGAGACCTGGGATTGGCAATCGCCGGGACGAACGACGAAGGTTTTGTAACAGGGCACGACTTTAGTCGTGCCGCACATGCACAAAAAGTGGTTGCGGGCTTTAGCCCCTGAGCTATCATCGCCGTGCATGTTAGGAAGGCGCTCCGAAAAAGACGAAAGGAAACGAATGAGTCTGCTCGAAATCAAGAACCTGCACGCCTCGGTCGATGGCCACGAAATTCTGAAAGGCGTGAATCTCACCATCAATGCAGGCGAGGTTCATTCCATCATGGGCCCCAACGGCTCCGGCAAAAGCACGCTGGCGCAGGTGCTCGCCCGGCGCGAAGCCTACCAAGTCACCGAAGGCCAGATTTTCTACAACGGCAAAGACCTGCTCGAAATGAAGCCCGAAGAAGCCGCATGCGAAGGCCTTTTCCTGGCCTTCCAGTACCCGGTTGAAATCCCCGGCATCGGCAATGCCTATTTCCTCCGCTCCGCCATCAACGCCATCCGCAAATACCGCGGCGAAGAACAGCTCGACGCCATGGATTTCCTTCCTCTCTTCCGCGAACGGCTCAAGCTCCTCGAAATGGGCGAGCAGTTGATGAACCGCTCCCTCAACGAGGGATTCTCCGGCGGCGAAAAAAAGCGCAACGAAATTCTGCAGATGGCCATGCTCGAACCAAAACTCGCCATCCTCGACGAAACCGACTCCGGCCTCGACATCGACGCCCTGCGCATCGTCGCCAACGGCGTCAACGCGCTGCGCACTCCCGAGCGCTCCATGCTCGTCATTACCCACTATCAGCGCCTGCTCAATTACATCGTCCCCGACTTCGTCCACGTCCTCGTCGACGGGCAGATCGCGCGCTCCGGCGGTCCGGAGCTGGCCCAGGAACTCGAAGAGCGCGGCTACGGCTGGGCTGAAACCGAAGCGGTGCAGACTGCGTGAAGGGCGAGACCATGGCCATTGCAGAGCGTTTGAAAAATTATCTCGATACATACAACGAGTTGCTTGCGCAGCGCCAGGAGCGCGAGCCCGTCTGGCTGCGCCAACTGCGCGGCGAAGCCTGGGCCGAGTTTGAGGCCAAAGGCTTTCCCACCACCCGCGACGAAGACTGGCGCTTCACCAACGTCGCGCCCCTTGCGCGCACGCCGTTTCGCCGCGCCCAGTCCGGCGAGATGCAGGTTTCCTCAAGCGGCCTCGAAGCGTTTCGTCTCGACGGCGCCGCCTGCACACTGGTCTTCATCGACGGCCGTTTCGCGCCCCAGTTCTCGAGCCTCGCCAATCTCCCCGCCGGCCTTGAAGTCTCCACCCTCGCCGAGGCCCACGGCCGCAGCGCGGAAGAAATTGAGCAGCACCTCGGCCGCTACGCCAACATTCGCCGCGACGTCTTTCCCGCGCTGAACACCGCCCTCTGGGAAGACGGCGCCTACATCCGTGTCCGCCGCGGGTCCGCGATCGCCCAGCCCGTCCATCTTCTTTACGTCTCGGCCGCCGGCGATGCTCCCATCATGACCCATCCCCGCACGCTCATCGTCGCCGAGCCGGCCAGCGAAGCGGCCGTCGTCGAAGACTACATCTCCGTTGGCCCGGGCGTGGCCTTTAGTAACTCCGTCACCGAGTTAGTCGCCGGCGACGACGCCAACGTCTCCCACTATCTGCTCGAGCGCGAGAATCTCGACGCCTTCAACGTCTCCACGCTGCGCATCGAGCTCGGCCGCGGCGCCAACGTTTCCTCCCACTCCGTTCTCCTCGGCGGCGGCCTGGTGCGCAATAACGTCCATCCCGTTCTCGCCGGCCAGGGCGCGGACTGCCTCATCAACGGCCTCTTCATCGGCGCCGGCCGCCAGCACCTCGATAACTACATGCTCGTCGAGCACTTGAGCCCCAACTGCGCCAGCCGCCAGTTTTACAACGGCATCCTCGACGACGAATCCCGCGGCGTCTTCCACGGCCGCATCCTCGTCCACAAGGACGCGCAAAAAACCGACGCCAAGCAGACTAACCGCAACCTGCTGCTCTCCGACAACGCGCGCATCGACACCAAGCCGCAGCTTGAAATCCGCGCCGACGACGTCAAATGCACCCACGGCGCCACCATCGGCCAGATCGAAGAAGAACAGCTCTTCTATCTGCGCTCCCGGGGCTTCAGCGAGGCCGCCGCGCGTAGTCTCTTGCTCTCCGCCTTCGCCGGCGAGTGCCTCGGCCGCATGAAAGAAACTCCGGCTCGTGAATTTATCGAGAAGCTCACCACGCGGCGCCTTCTCGACATGGCCCAGAATTCGCATCCTGTGTTGCCGCCCGCATCGCCGCGCGCCGGCGCCACCAGCGGCGGAAAGGAGCTCGAATGACGACGCTGATCGGCCATCTGCCGCTCGAAGCGCAGCCGTCCGCCGAGACCGCAAACCCGCTCGACATCGCCGCCGTCCGCGCCGATTTCCCCATCCTCACCCGCCGCATCCACGGCCGCAAGCTCGCCTATCTCGACAACGGCGCCACCTCGCAAAAACCCCGCGCCGTCATCGACGCTATCCAGCGCTACTACGAGCAGGGCAACGCCAACATCCATCGCGGCGTCCACTTTCTTTCCGTCGAAGCCACCGAAGCCCACGACCAAGCGCGCTCGATCGTCCAGCGCTTCATCAACGCCGCCTCGCCGAGCGAAATCGTCTTCGTCCGCGGCGCTACCGAGGCCATCAACCTGGCCGCGCAAACCTGGGGCCGCGCCAACGTGCGTGCCGGCGACGAAGTCCTCGTCACCGCCATGGAGCACCACTCCAACATCGTTCCCTGGCAGATGCTCTGCGAGGAAAAAGGCGCGCACCTCAAGGTCGCGCCCATCGACGACAGCGGCGAGCTGCTACTCGACGAGTACGAAAAACTCATCGGCCCACGCACCCGCATCGTCGCCACGACTCACGTCTCGAACGCCCTCGGCACCATCCTTCCGCTCGGCCGCATGATCCAGATCGCGCACAGCCGCGGCGTCCCCGTCCTCGTCGACGGCGCGCAATCCATCCCCCACATGCGTGTCGACGTGCAGGCCCTCGACGCCGATTTCTACGCCTTCTCCGGCCACAAAGTCTACGGCCCCACCGGCATCGGCGTCCTCTACGGC
The DNA here is from genome assembly GCA_050745765.1 of Occallatibacter sp. Taxonomy (GTDB): domain Bacteria; phylum Acidobacteriota; class Terriglobia; order Terriglobales; family Acidobacteriaceae; genus Telmatobacter. The sequence continues at coordinate 4,016 of JBOGLX010000117.1, forward strand.
AAAGCCGCGCTGCTCGACGCCATGCCCCCGTGGCAGGGCGGCGGCGACATGATCTCCTCGGTCACCTTCGAAAAGACCACCTACAAAAAAGCGCCGCACAAGTTCGAAGCAGGCACGCCCGACATCGCCGGCGCCATCGCTCTCGGCGCCGCGCTCGAATACGTCAACCAGCTCGGCCTCGGCCGCATCGCCGCGCACGAGCACGATCTGCTCACCTACGCCACTGAAGCCGTCGGCGCCATCCCCGGCATCCGTCTCATCGGCACGGCACGCGAGCGCGCCGGCGTCCTCTCATTCGTCAGCCACTCCGTCCATCCCCACGACCTCGGCACCATCCTCGACAACGAGGGAATCGCCGTCCGCGCCGGCCATCACTGCGCCCAGCCCGTTATGCTCCGCTTCGGCGTCCCGGCCACCACGCGGGCCTCCTTCGCCGTCTACAACACGCGCGAAGAGATCGATATGCTCGCCCAGGGCATCAAAAAAGCGCACGAGGTATTTGCCTGATGCCTGAAGTCACCGATCTTTACCAGGAAGTCATCCTGGAACACAGCAAAGCGCCGCGCAACTATCGCCAGCCCGCGACCACCAACCACAAGGCCGAGGGCTATAACCCCCTCTGCGGCGACCACTTCACGGTCTTCGTCGATGTCGAAGGCGACTCCATCCGCGACATCGGCTTCCAGGGATCCGGCTGCGCCATCTCCAAAGCCTCGGCGTCCATGATGACCCAGATGCTCAAAGGCAAAACCCGCGCCGAAGCCGCCAAGCTCTTTGAAAAGTTCCACGGCATGGTCACCGGCGAAGCCGCCTCCGCCAACGGTACCGATCTCGGCAAACTAGCTGCCTTTTCTGGCGTCTGCAAGTTCCCCGCGCGCGTCAAGTGCGCCACGCTCGCCTGGCACACCCTCCAATCCGCGCTCCAAGGAACCCAGAACGCCGGAACCCAGAACGTCGTCTCCACCGAAGAAGAGTAAAGCCGCCGAACCGCAAGCAACGAGCGCCGTATGCAGCCGACCGAATCAATCTCGCCCCAATCCTTCCACGAAGACATGATCTGGCAGCAGCTTCGCACGGTGCGCGACCCCGAGATCCCCGTCAACATCGTCGATCTCGGCCTCATCTATTCAGCCGCAGCCGCGCCCACCGAATCCGGCGCCAAACGCATCGACGTGCGCATGTCCTTGACCGCCCCCGGCTGCGCCATGAGCGACGTCATCAAGTCCGAAGTCGAGCGCAAGCTCGCCGCCCTGCCTCAAGTTGCCGAAGTCCACGTCGAAGTCGTCTTCGACCCCCCCTGGAATAAAAGCATGATGTCCGAAGCCGCCAAACTCCAGCTAGGCTTCGACCTAGATTACGGCGCGCCACCCCCGCCCAAATCCGGCTTCAAAATCCTTCGGTAATTCGCGAAGCGACGCTGATGTTGTTTTTGACCATTTGCTCCCGCACGAAAAATGGGTGCCCCACCCTCGCCGCGTTTTTGTTTTTGCGGCTAGGGTGGGCTTGGCAGATGCCCAGGTCGCACCTCTTTGACAGTCACTCAGCCAAAATTCCGAATTGCGCGCAAGATTCGGATAGCATCCGCGCCCCGCATCGGCGACCATAGTTTCCATGAACATAAGTGCTCAATTCGTAGCCGGGTCTTTGGCCGCTGACTCTAGCACCAAGATGGGTGCCCCAGAGCTTGCCCTGAGCTTGCCGAAGGGTCTCGCTTTTGAAACCTGGGACCGGCCAACCTCCGCATCCGCCCGCGCCATCGATCCAGAATCCGCCTGGACCCAGCTTCTCGCTCGCGACTCCACCGCCCCGTTCGTCTATGCCGTCACCACCACCGGCGTCTTCTGCCGCCCCGGCTGCTCCAGCCGCCGCCCGCTGCGCTCGAACGTCCGCTTCTTCCCCACGCCCGCTGAAGCTGCCGCCGCCGGTTTCCGCCCCTGCCGGCGCTGCTCTCAAGCAGACCCACACCGGAACGCCCTCGACGCAATCCGTCAGCACATCGAGTCGCACCTCGACCGTCCCATCCGCCTCGCCGAGTTAGCCCGTCTCGTCCATCTCAGCCCGTTCACCGTGCAGCGGCTCTTCAAGCGCGCCATGGGCGCAAGCCCGCTCCAATATCAACGCGCCCTGCGCGCCGGCTCCCTGCGCGGCGCACTCAAAGGAGGAGACACCGTGACCAACGCCATTTACAACGCCGGCTTTGGCTCCTCGAGCCGCGCCTACGAAGGCGCCCAGCTAGGCATGACCCCCGCCCGCTTCGCCAAAGGCGGCCTCGGCGAGCGCATCGGCTACACCACCGCCCGCACCCCCTTCGGCTGGATGGTCGTCGGCGCCACCGGGCGCGGCCTCTGCTGGTTGGCCCTCGGTTCCACCGCCGCCGAAGCCGAAGCCACCCTCCGCGCTGAATTCCCCGAAGCCACACTCCGCCGCGACCCCTCGTTGTCGAGCCTCGTCGACGAAGCCCTCGCCAGCGTCCGCGAAGGCAGCGACCTCACCCACAGCCACGCCCGCATAGACGCATTCGACCTCCGCGGCACCGTCTTCCAGCTCCGCGTCTGGCAGGCGCTGCGGCAAATCCCTCGCGGCCAAACCCGCACCTACAGCCAATTGGCCCGTGAAATGGGCATTCCCAAATCCACCCGCGCCGTGGCCCGCGCCTGCGCCGTCAACCGCGTAGCCGTCCTTGTCCCGTGCCACCGCGTCATCGGCGCAAACGGTGGGCTCACCGGTTACCGCTGGGGCGAAGACCGCAAACGCCAACTCCTCGAAGCCGAACGCGCATGAGCCGCCTTCTTCGCCTAAACCGCCCTCTTATAGATTGGCGACAACGCCTCAGGGCTGGGAAAAGTGTCAGGGCACGACTTCAGTCGTGCCGCAAACTCGCAAAAAATGGCGAGGGCTTTAGCCCCTGAGGGATGTTCTTCACGAAATACTATCGGGAACTTTCCGTTTTCTCTTAGCCTGAGTAGTCGGCTGGGCACTCCTGCGCCAATGCATCGCTTCCAGCCCTTCCACTAAAATCAACCCATGGCCTTTCCAGAAACTCGCCTGCGCCGCCTCCGCCGCACCGAGCCCTTGCGCGCCCTGGTCCGCGAAACCACCCTCGAGCCCGGCGACCTGATCTACCCGCTCTTCATCTGCCCCAGCGAGGGCGTCCGCCGCGAAGTCGTCTCCATGCCCGGCGTCTTCAACCTGTCGATCGACCAAGCCGTCCGCGAAGCCGAAGAAGCCGCGCGCCTCGGCCTCGGCGGCCTGCTCCTCTTCGGCCTGCCTGAACAAAAAGACGAGCAGGGAACCGGCGCATGGGAAGAAAACGGCATCGTCCAGCAAGCCCTGCGCGCGCTCAAATCGTCCTCGGCCGCAAAAACGCTAGTCCTCATCGCCGACGTCTGTCTCTGCGAGTACACCAGCCACGGCCACTGCGGCATCGTCGTCGAATCCAACGGCAGCTTCGACGTCGACAACGACCCCACGCTCGATCTGCTCGCCCGCACCGCCGTCAGCCAGGCCAAGGCCGGCGCAGATGTCGTAGCCCCTTCGGACATGATGGATGGCCGCGTCGCCGCCATCCGCCGCGCCCTCGACGCCGAAAACCTGACCACCATCCCCATCCTCAGCTACGCCTCCAAGTTCGCCTCCGCCTTTTACGGCCCCTTCCGCGAAGCCGCCGATTCCGCCCCCCAGTTCGGCGACCGCCGCGCCTACCAGATGGATGGCGCCAACCTGCGCGAAGCCATGCGCGAGATCGATCTCGACCTGGCCGAAGGCGCCGACATGATCCTCATGAAGCCCGCCATGCCCTACCTCGACGTAGTCCGCGCCGCCCGCGACCGCTTCGACGTCCCCATGGGCGCTTACCAGGTCTCCGGCGAATATTCAATGCTCCAAGCCGCATTCCAGAAAGGCTGGCTCGACCCCAAGCGCGCCATCCTCGAGTCGCTCATCGGCATCCGCCGCGCCGGCGCCGACTTCGCCGTAACCTACTTTGCCAAGGAAGCCGCCAAATTGCTGGGGTGAGCGCCATGGGCGTCTACGACCTGCCTTTCCCCAGAATTATCATCCTGAGCGGAGTTGGCGCGGCTTTTTTGCGCCAACGGAGTCGAAGGATCTGCGGTTGCCTTTCGGTTAGCTCCAGGACATTTCTCTTGTAGCCATCAACGGTTGCCGCAGTCTCTGCTCCTCATTCCATTACGATGGGTTAAGCCGCCAGCGGCCCGGCCCCCATGACCACGCTAGAAATCGCCAGCATCCTCGTCGCCACCGCCGCCGTCTTCGGCTGGATCAGCACCCGCTGGCTCAAGCTGCCCATCACCGTCGGCACCATGCTCCTCACCGTCATCGTCTCCATGTGCCTCACGGGACTGGGTGGGCGCTTCGGCCTCTACGGCTGGGCCATCGGCCTCGAGCATCGCCTCGACCTGCAAGCCATCATCCTCGACGGCATGTTGCCCCTGCTGCTCTTCGCCGGCGCCTTCCTGCTCGACCTCGACGCCCTCGCCAGGGAAAAGCTCGCCGTCTCGCTGCTCTCGGTCGCCGGCACGCTCATCTCCGTTTTCCTCGTTGCCGGCCTCATGTTCCTCATCGCCGGAACCCGCGCCTCGCTCCTCGAATGTCTCATCTTCGGCGCGCTCATCTCGCCCACCGACCCCATCGCCGTCCTTGAAATGCTGCGCCGCACCGGCGTCCCCAAAGCCATCGAGGCGCAACTCGCCGGCGAGTCCCTCTTCAACGACGGCATCGGCGCCGTTCTCTTCATCACCCTGCTCGGCGTGGCCGGCGGCCGCACGCCCACTCCCTGGCTCATCGCCGCCACCCTGCTCTTAAAGTCCGGCGGAGGCATCGCCATCGGCATCGCCGCTGCATGGGCCACGTCTCACCTCATGCGCAGGTCTGACTCCTATCAAGTCGACATCCTGCTCTCGCTAGCTCTCGCCCTCGGCGGTTACATTCTCGCCCTTGCCGCCCACGTCTCCGGCCCGCTTGAGGCCGTCGCCGCCGGCATCGCCCTGCGCAGCTTCAATCGCCGCCTGCCCGGCGAGCGCATCTCGAGGGAAAGCGTGGACGCCTTCTGGAAAGTCGTCGACGAAGTGCAGAACTCGCTGCTCTTCGTGCTCCTCGGCCTGGAGATCCTCGCCGTCACGCTCAGCGCGGCCACGCTGCGCGCCGGAGCCGCCGCGCTCGTCTCCGTCAGCGCGGTCCGCTTCGGCACAGTCGTCCTGCTCCTCGCCATCGTCCGCTGGATTAGGCCCAGCCATCGCAGCTCCGCCATCATCCTCACCTGGGGCGGCCTGCGCGGCGGCCTCTCCATCGCCCTCGCCCTAAGCGTCCCTGAAGCCCTGGGCCGCTACTGGATGCTCGGCGCAACTTACTTAGTCGTAGTCTTCTCCATCGTCATCCAGGGCGGATCGATGGACCTGTTACTCCGCTGGCGCAAAAAACGCTGGGCCGCCCTCCACTAGGCCTCTGACGCTTGACGATGTACCAAATCCTGGGTGCCCCAGGTTCGGCGCGTCTTTGTTTTTTGCGCCTAACCTGGGATAGCTCCGATCTAAACCAGAACAAATTCATGCGGCCAGAGAACTAGCACGTGGCGCAGGTTCGCTTAGCATTCCGGACGCATGTCGGGAGCGGCCTTCAGGTGCGGCCGGCGCTCGAAGCTCAGCGCCACGCGAACTACTCTACTTTCATCGAGAAGCATCACACCTTAAGTGGTGTGAGAACTGCCGAAAAAAGCGCGAGACCTCTCAAATTCCCGCGCGCCCGTCCTTACTCCGACAGTCAACTGGAGCCAGCCGCGGGGCGAGAGGAAGCTCATTCGTGACAGCCGGTCCATTGCAGCAAAGGAGATGAGTCAATGGCGACAAAGAAAAACGCGAAGAAATCAACTGGCAAAAAGGGATCTAAGAAATCCTCGGCAAAGAAATACAGCTCAGGCGCCGGTAAGCAAGTGAAAAAGGAAATGGATAAGATGAAACGCGGAACGCTGAAGAGCGGGCGTAGCGGAAAAAAGGTGACGAGCCGGAAACAAGCCGTCGCCATCGGTCTTTCAGAGGCTCGCAAGAAGGGGGCAAAGGTTCCGAAAAAGAAATAGACGCCCCGTGCCCCATCCATTTCGCGTTCTTTGCGAAATGGGTGGGATGAACCCAAACCCGAAGTGCGTCAATCTCCAAATACTGGGCGCCCACGGGGATGGAACGGACCGGGAGATTCGGATGGCCGCCACTCGCCCGCCCCGCTCATCGCGATAAGCGGGGCACAGCTTCAATTTTGCGTGGGGCTATCGTCGGAATCGATGAGTGGGCCGCCTGCGGCTCAAATCAACGGCACGAGGATTCCAGTACATCGCTGATGACCGCGTTGAGCGACTTCTGTTTCTGTTCCGCTCGTGTGGCAAGAGCGCGATGTAACTCCGGCGAGATACGAATGTTGAGAGATCCCTTGAACGGCTTATCCGGCGTCTTTCCCTCCGCCTCGCAAAAGGCCAGGTATTCATCGATAGCTTGACGGAAGTTGCGGGTAAGCGACTTTACATCCTTGCCCTCGTACGTAATCGCATCGCGGATTCCGATGAGTCTTCCGTGGAGGATCCCATCTTCCTCGCTGAACTCAACGGAGCCCGTGTATCCATTGTGATTGAGAGTACCGGTCACTTTGGAATCCCTCTCTCCTGAGCAGGTCGATTGCTTCACGCACCTGGTAAGCCTTGAGGACTTTAGATGGGTGAGGCTCGTGCATGAAGAGCGTTACACCCGTCTCGGCGTGGATGAATTTCCTGCCTGAGCCCCCGGCCGTCTTGAGCGCGAATCCGAAGGCCGACATCACCGCGTTGAGCTCGTCCCAGGTAAAGTCCTTGGGAGCCTGCATCAATCTTGCAAGCGCCTTCTCTTTCCTGCTCATAGCTGGATATTACCTCGATTTCTCACATCCTGCAACTGATTATAGTTGCAACTTGCTTTTCCTGCGGTCCCAATGGGAATGGAACGGTCCGGGGAGATTTGGGTGGGCCGTCCGCCCGGCCCGCTCATCGCGATAGGGCCGCGATGAACAGGGCACAGCTTCGATTTTGCCCTGGGGCTATCATCGGAATCGATGAGCGGGCCACCTGCCTCTGTGCGAAGTTGCATCTGCGAGACGAGTTCAAGGTTATGCGCGGTGGCTTCGAGTCTTTCGTCGGCCACCTGTCTCTCCGCCGCCTTCGCGTCCATTCTCGTGGGTATCGTGGCCCGCTATCCCATCGCGCTCGCCCCCGGAGTACTGCAGAGGCATGTTGGTACTAGCCGCTCGCTCCCGCGCCGCGCTCGCCCTCCGCACTTCGCTCCCCGCGATGAAACGCCCGCACATAGTTTCTAATCTCCGGCTGCTGTGAGCGCACAAACTCCTCCGGACGCAGATTCGCAATCAGCCGCCCCTCGCTCAGCAGCACAATCCGGTCGCCCAGATAAAGCGCCTCATCCAGGTCGTGCGTCACCAGCAGCACCGTTTTCTTCAGCCGCTTCAGCAGCCCGAGCAGCATGTCCTGCATCTCCGCACGCGTCAGCGGATCGAGCGCCCCAAACGGCTCGTCCATCAGCAGAATCCCCGGCTCCGCCGCCAGCGCCCGCGCGAGGCCCACTCTCTGCCTTTGCCCGCCCGAGAGCTGATGCGGAAATCGCCGCGCAAATTTTGCCGGGTCCAGCCCCACCGCATCGAGCAGCTCCCGGCTCCGTCTCGCCCGCTCCGCTCGCGGCCGTCCCTCAGCTTCGAGCACCAGCCCCACGTTACGCTCCACGGCGAAATGCGGAAACAACCCAGTCTCCTGAATCACGTACCCCATCCCCCGCCGCAGCGCAATCAAATCGGCCGCGCCCACGTCCCGCCCCGCAACCAGAATCTGGCCGCCAGTCGGCTCGATCATCCGGTTCACGGTTCGCAGCAGCGTAGTCTTCCCCGACCCGCTGCGCCCCAGAATCGCCACCGTCGCGCCTTCTTCAACTGCGAGCGAAACATCGTCCAGCAGTCGCCGCCCCCCGGCAATCGCAAAGCAAACGTTCCGGAATTCGATAGCCGCGCCCAATCCGCCTCCGTCTCCACAGTGTAGCGGCGCGAAAAGGAACGGTCCCCATTTGTCCCAACCGCCCCCGCCCCGTAGAATCACTTGAGGGCCGGCGGCGCCATCGTCCGCGCGTCCCAAGGCACCGATGAGCGAGCAGGAAACAGAGATCTCCATCCAGGCGCAAGCGGTTTCGCCGGCATGGACCAGAATCGAGCAGGCGCGTCATCCCCAGCGGCCCTACCCCATGGAATTCATCGAGCGGATCTTTACGGATTTCAGCGAGATTCACGGGGATCGCGCCTTCGGCGACGACGAAGCCGTGGCCTGCGGCATGGCCCGTCTCGGCCCCGACGAAGTCATGGTCATAGGCAACCGCAAAGGCGGCAGCACCAAAGAACGCGTGCGCCGCAACTTCGGCATGCCCAACCCCGAAGGCTACCGCAAGGCCCTCCGCTGCATGAAAATCGCGGAAAAATTCTCCCGCCCCGTCATCGCCTTCATCGATCTCCCCGGCGCCTACCCCGGCCTCGGCGCCGAGGAGCGCGGCCAGGCCGAAGCCATCGCCCGCAACACTCGCGAAATGTCCCGCCTGCGCGTGCCGACCATCTCCGTGGTCAGCGGCGAAGGCGGCTCCGGGGGCGCGCTCGCCCTCGCCGTCTCCGACCGCGTCCTGATCCTCGAAAACGCCCTCTACTTCGTCATCACGCCGGAGTCCTGCGCCGCCATCATGTGGCGTGACGCCAATCAAAAGCAGCTTGCCGCCGAAGCCATGCGCATCTCCGCCCCTGAAGTCGCCTCACTCGGCTGCGTAGACGAAATCGTCGGCGAACCCCCAGGCGGCGTGCACACCGATCGCGTGGCCGGCTCCGGAATCCTCGCCACTGTGCTCAATAAGCACCTGGCCGCCCTCAAAGCCGTCCCCATCGGCGAACTGGTTGCCGCACGGCAGAAAAAGTTCCGCAACATTGCGCAGTTTTATACGGAAGCGTGAGCGTCTCAAGAAAAGATCCGGCTTTGAAAGAGCACGACTTCAGTGGTGCCGCAGAGCCAAAAAATCAGCGGGGCTTTAGCCCCCGAGGGACGGCTCCTCTGAAGATCTCGACTTCCGTCAAAGGCTACTGAGGTCGCGAGGCGCACCGCCCTGGTGAAACGGATTCGTATGTTCAAAGCCGATTCGATCCTATGCGGAGCCGCCGCATGACCACCGCACCCGCGCCCGCCAGGGCCGATAGCCGCCTCCGCGCCTACTCCCAGTTCGTCGTCGCGGTCCTCTACTTCTTTCTGGCGCAGATCGTCGCCCGCCGCGGCGCCGCCGGCCTCGCCTCCGGCCCATGGGTCCCGCTCGCCACCCAGGCCATGCTGGTCTTCCTGCTGCTCGTCGGCTATGCCGCCATGGGCTTCTGGTTCAACGGCCAGCTCCATCCCGTCAGCCGGCAGGGATTCCCGCTGCGCCCCGGCTGGCCGCGCGAGGCCGGCATCGGACTCGCCGTGGGCTGGGCCGTCGCCCTTGCCTGCGTGCTTCCCGTCGTGCTCATCGGCGGCATCGCCATCGTGCTCTCGCTTGTGCCTTCCGCCTGGGGTTGGCTCGCCGCCGACGCCGCTTTCTTCGCGCTCTTCGCCCTGGCCGAAGAGATTGCCTTCCGCGGCTACGCCTTCCAGCGCCTCGTCCATTCCGTTGGCCCCCTCGGCGCTTCGCTCGGCTTCGCCGCCTACTACGCCATCGTCCAATCTCTCCTGCCGGGATCCACCCGCGCCAGCTTCGCCGTCTCCGTTGCCCTGGCACTGCTGCTGGCCGCCGCCTACCTGCGCACCAAGGCTCTCTGGCTCAGTTGGAGCCTCAACTTCGGCTTCCGGGCCAGCCGCGCCCTCGTCTTCGGCCTCGCCGTCGCCGGCATCGACGACAAATCTCCCGTCGTCCAGGGCAATCCCATGGGGCCATTCTGGGTTACCGGCGGCGGCTTCGGCCTCGACGGAACCTGGATCACCCTCGCCGTCCTGCTTCTCGCCATCCCCGTCGTCTTCCGCGTCACCCGCGATCTCGACTTCCGCTACAACGCCCCCGTAATCGAACCCGCCGGCATTCCCGTCGATCTTGACGCCGCCGCCCGCGCCCAGCACGAAGCCGCCATCGGCCCGGCGCAGCCCGCCCAACCGTCGCTCGTCCAGATCGCCCCCGCCCTTGCCGCCGCTCCAGACTCCGACCCCGAGCCGGTCCCCGCCAACCGCGCGCCCGATTCCCAATAAGGGCTGAAAAACTCTTCCGCTTTTCCCCCGCATCCAACCGCTCAAAGAGAGTATTTGCCTTTTCTTCAAAACGGGACTATCTTTTGCCCAAAGCAATCGGTGGAAGCGGGAGGCGCGATGATTGGCCAATTCCTTCCTGAAAAGCCGGCCGCACCCGGCGCGAGCGGCGAAAAACTGGCGTGCATAGCCATCCTCTGCGCCTTTGCCCTGTTCGCAGCGTGCGCCCTGGCCTCCGCCCAGGTGCTGACCATCGACACCGGCGGCCGCGCCCACCAAACCGCCAACGGGCCCGTCGACGTCCGCTTCTCCCAGGTCGCCCCCACTCACGTCGATCTCGCCAGGCAGGAGCTCGACAACCGCACCCGCCTCACGCTCATCCGCGCCCTGCAGTCCGAGCAGGGCTTCGCCATGCGCCCCTTCCCGCGCGGCCACAAAGGCCTCACCCTCGTAGCCAACGGTAAGCTCGAACCCGCGGGCGAGGCCTATCTCGACATGGCCACGGCGAACGGCCTCTCCGCCAAGCCCGGCGACCGCCTCGTCATCACCAACGTCAACATCGACCGCAACAGGATCGTCTTCGACCTCAACGGCGGCCCCGACCCCAAGCACCGCTTCCTGCGCCACATCCAGATCGGCATGGGCGATCCGACTATGGGCGATCCCGATATGCAGCCCATCGTGCAGGACTCGGGCCAGCAACCCACCGGCGCCCGCCTCACCCTCGAATTCAAAGGACACATTCCCGAGATGACCGCGGCCCAGGTCGAGGACCTACTCAAGCCCCTCATCTCCTTCAACGTCGAGACGCCGATCGAGGCCTTCACCAACACGCTCCCCGCGCCCTTGAAGAACGCCATCCTCAACCACGAAGTCTGGGTGGGCATGACCACCGATATGGTGCAGTACGCCAAGGGCGATCCCGTCAATAAATACCGCGAGACGGATGGCCAGGAGCCGATCGTCATCTGGATGTACGGCAGGGCCCCCGACCCGGTCGAGTTTGTGCGCGTCAACGGCAACCGCGTCATCCGCGTCGAGATTGCCCGCGTCGGCCAGCCCCTTGAAGTCTTTACGCAAGACCGCGTCGCTCCGCTGATGATGGGCGCGGGCAAGCCCGAGGTGGAGGCGTCGAACGTGCATCCGAATCTGGAGGGCGACGTCCAGCGCAATCCCCAGACGCAGGCGCCGGCCCCGCCGCCCAGCCTGCGCGACCCCGGGGAAAAGCTGCCCCAGGACAGCCCGAAGAACGCTCAGGTCTGGGGCCCCGTCTACTTCCCGCCCAACCCGCCTGACGACAGCACCCAGCTAGGCCAGAACCCCGACACGCAGCCCCCAGCCGCCGCACCGGCCAGTTCGCAGCCCAAGACGGCCGCAGGGACGCAATCCAAGACGGCTGCAGGGACGCAAACGGCGCCGGCGAACGGATCGCAGCCAACGCCGGCGAACGGGACCGGGCAGCAGACCGCTCCTGCCAACGCTCAGTCCGCGTCCCCCAGCGGGTCGCCGAGCGGATCGTCGACCGGATCCTCGAACGGATCGCCGACCGGATCGCCGCAATCCACTCCAGCCAAGCCGCAACCCGAGAACGTGTTGGCGTCAAACAGACCTAACTGAGGCAAACCGGACTTAGGGGGAGCCATTGACCGCGGGCTCTCGCCTCCCAGAGGGCGCGTGTGCCCCATTCATCGCGGCTTTATCGCGATGAGTAGGCGTCCACAATAGGGTCTGTCCTCGCCCATGTCAATTCACAAGGAAACTCGTAGTGTGCTGATTTGCCCCTTGTAGCGTGCTGATTTGCCGCCGATTTGAAAGCGCGATGCTTCATTCCTATGTAAAATTGAATCAGCGAGCCCGCTCCCTTCTGGCCGATTCCGGTCCGCCGTAATCGAGCATCGAGCCGCGCCGTTGAAGCCGCGCGCAATTCCTGCGCGCGAGTGCAGAGACACTCACAAAAAGGAGAATCACCCGGCAAATGGCCAAAATTGCAAAAACAGGCGACCGCAAAAAAGTAATGGACACGACGAAGTCCACCGACTGTCCCAAGTGCAGCAAGCCCACGCGCATCGTCAAGCGCGTCAAGGACCGCGAGCGCGGCGTCCCAGGCGGAGTCTATATCTCGTGCTCCGTGTGCGACTTCTACGAAAAGCTCTGAGCGGCGAATGAAACCTCTGGCTCAGCAAAGCCCGGCAGCCCGCCGGGCTTTTTCACGTCTTCTGCTCCAGGTCTTTGACCGTTTGCCCTTCTACTTCAATGGGTGCCCCAGAGCCTGCCCTGAGTATTCATGGACCTTCGGTCCACGGAAGGAGATGAAAATCGGGTGAGATCTGCTGGAGCACTGCTCCCGGAGGGAGCCGTCGAGAATAGCCCAGGGCAAGCGGAGCGCAGCCCTGGGAAAGCCGCAAGAGGAATCCACAAGCCCCGGAGGGGCGGCCGAATTTGCGCCGGCGGAAATGACTTTCGAGAGAACTTGCCGAAGGAATGGGGCACGGGACCCGGGACCGACAATCGCCAGCGGCGAATTCACCCCGTCACAAGCCCGATTCGAGCGCCTCGGCCATCTCTTCGAGGATCGCCTCGGCCGCAGCCGCCGGGTCTGCCGCCTGCGTAATCGGCCGCCCCACCACCAGGTAGCTGGCGCCCGCCCGCAGGGCCTCGCCCGGCGTCGAAATCCGCTTCTGATCTCCAGCGTCCCCGCCTGCCGGACGAATCCCCGGAACCACCAGCACGCCCTCGGGCCCGGCCAGCTCCCGCAGCCGCCCAACCTCCTGCGGCGAGCAGACAAATCCCCGGATTCCGGACTCCAGCCCCATCCGCGCCAGCAATTCCGCCTCTTCGGCAGCCTTCAGTTCGATTCCCGCTGCCCGCAGTTGGCCCCCGTCCATGCTGGTGAGCACGGTTACGGCGAGCAGTTGCGGAGGATTGGCCAGCCCCTCGAGCGCCTTCCGCGCCGCCGCCAGCATCGCCGGCCCTCCCAGCGCGTGAACGTTCACCATCCGCACCCCAAGCGCCGCCGCCGAGCGCACCGCCCCCGCCACCGTGTTGGGAATATCGTGAAATTTCAGGTCCAGAAACACTTGGTGGCCCCGCGCCACGATCGGCGCAACGGCGGCCGGACCAGCGGCGGTAAAAAGCTCCATGCCCACCTTGAACCAGTGGCAGCAGCGCTCCAGACCGTTCACCAGTTGAACCGCCTCAGCCGCACTGGGCACGTCGAGCGCCACGATCAGCCGATTACGCGCCTCGTCGATCGCGTCCGCGCGGGCGTTGGCCCGGGCCGCGCCCGCCGCCCCATAGGTTGGATTCAGCCTGTCCGGTATGGGCATAATGGAATCTTAAGCCATCTTCGATTACAGAATGGCTTACAGGATGGCCGCTCCACCCGCCGCCGCCCAGTCGCGGCGGCGGGCATTGCTGGGTCCATTTCGTCCATTTGCATCAAAAGAAAGGGGATTTCGATTTGAAAGTGGGATGGTTCGGGATAAAATCGCTGGCCTTGGGAGTCGCCCTTTTGGGCGCAATCGCCGTGGCGCGGGCTGAAGATTTACACACCAATCCCATGAACAACGACCCCCAGGTGCGCGAGGCCTACCAGCACTTTTACAACCTCGACTATCCTGCCGCCGTCGCCGGCTTCGAAAAGTTCCACCAGCAGCATCCCGGCGACCCCCAGGCCACCGCTTATCTGCTCAACGCCGTCGTCTTCGAGGATCTCTACAATCACGACCTGCTCGACACAACTTTCTACGCCAACGACGGCTTCCTCTCCGGACGCCACGCCATCCAGGACGACCCCGCCGTCCACGCCCGCGTCCTCGCCCTCGCCAATGAGGTCATCGGCGAAGCCACCTGGCGCCTCAGCCAGAACCCCGACGACGTCAACGCCCTCTTCGCCCGCGGCTGGGCCCGGAGCCTCGAATGCACTTACCTCGCCATGGTCGACCGCAGCTTCGGCGCCGGCTTCCGCCTCGCCACCAAGGCCAAGGACGACGAGGTCCACGTCCTCCAGATCGACCCCAACTACACCGACGCCAAGCTCATCGTCGGCGTCTACGACTACGTCGTCGGCGCGCTGCCCTGGCCCTTCAAGTTCCTCATCGGCTTTGCCGGCATCACCGGCTCCAAGACCAAAGGCATGGCCTTGCTCCAGGACGCCGCCGATCACGGCGTCATCACCAGCGTCGAGGCCCGCACCGTCATGGCGCTCTTCCTTCGCCGTGAGGCCAAATACAAACAGGCCATCGCGATCGTCCAGAGCCTCGAAAAAGAGTATCCGCGCGACTTCCTCTTCCGTCTCGAAGAAGCCAACCTGCGCAAGGACGACGGTGAAGGCATGGCCGCCGTCGCCGCCTACCGCGCTCTCCTCGCCGACGCCGCCAAGCCCGGCTACTTCGACTCCGCCAAGCTCGAGCTCGCCGACTTCGGCCTCGGCGACGCCCTCCGCGGCCAGCGCCACTACGTCCAGGCCGCCGACGCCTACGAGCAGGCCGCCGCAGCCCCCGGCGCAGGAGCCGAGCTAAAAATTCGCTCCCTCCTTGACGCCGGCGAGTGCCGCGACCTCACCGGCCAGCGCAAACTCGCCCTCGTCGATTACCAAGCGGCCATCGGCGCCGGCCCCAACACCACCCGCGCCGGCACCGCCCGCAAGTACCTCCAAAGCCCCTACCGCGGCTCGTGAGACCTCAAAAAACTACCCACAATCTCCTGAAAAACTGCGGACAGTCTTATAACTTTGAAAGGGCAAGGCTTCAGCCCGTACGAAAACACCGCAAAGCCAACTTTGCTTTGCAGGCTGCGAAAAAACCACTTCCGGAGCCGGAAAAGTGTCAGGGCACGACTTTAGTCGTGCCGAAAAAGCAACAAAATCTGCGTGGGCTTCAGCCCCTGAGGGATGCTCCTCGCAATCTTCGTCCGTGGAACCACCCCTCCCCGCATCGCGTATCTTAGGAGTGTCTGACGTTCGTTGAGGAGGCCCTGAAAATGGCCATCTATTGTCAACGCTGCGGAACCGGACTCCCCGCCGCCGCCCGCTTCTGCTCCAACTGCGGGGCCACCATCCCCGTCGCCCAGGCAATCCCCGGCAAGCCGCTCTCCCGTCCCCGCATCGGCCGCCAGATCGCCGGCGTCTGCCTCGCCCTCGCCCGCAGCTACAACTGGGACGTAACCGTAGTCCGTATCTTTGCGGTATTGGGCTTCGTCTTTTCGAGCGGCCTCGTCGGCGTAGCCTATCTCGCCGCCTGGGTCGGCATCCCCGAGGAGCCGCTCAATGCAACGATCTCGCCGGGAGCGTATCCTCCAGGCGTATGAACGGAACCTTCGAGTCCGGCGGTGCGCGGCTGGCGTTCCGAGACGCCGGCGCCGGAACTCCCGTAGTCTTTCTCCACCCCACCCCTCTCGACGGCGGCTACTGGCGCCCCCTCATTGAAGACCTCGCCGGCGTCCGCTCGATCGTCCCCGACCTCCGCGGCCACGGCGCGTCCGAGCTCGGCGCCGGCCTTCCCACTGGCGCATTCACCCGCGTTCCCGACGCTCCCGTGCTGACCATGGAGCGCTACGCCGCCGACATCCTCGCCCTCCTCGACCACCTCCAATTGCCAAGCGCATTTTTCGCCGGCTGCTCCATCGGCGGCTACGTCCTGCTCGAGCTCTGGCGCCGCGCACCCCAGCGCATTCGCGGCCTCGCCTTCGTCTGCTCCAAGCCCCAACCCGACGCCGAAGCCAATCTCGTCAAACGCGCCGCCACCATCGCCGCCGCCCGCGAGCGCCGCCCGGAAATCGCCGCCCAGGTCCGCGCCCGCATGACTCTCTCCGTCGAGGCTCTGGTAGCCGTGCAGGCCGGCCTCGCCGTCCGCCCCGATTCCGCGCCCACGGTGGCCACCATCGGCGTCCCCGTCCTCGCCATCGCCGGTGGCCAGGACCCTGCCGTCGCTCCCGCGGAGATGGAAGCCTTCCGCGCTGCCCCTGGCGGCTGCGAGTTCCACCTGCTCCCCGACGCCGGCCACTTCGCCGCCTGCGAGCAGCCGCAAAAAGTGGCCGCCCTCATTTCCAACTGGCTCCGCCGCCACGAGATCTGACGAAAACGCCCAAGCGCATCGGCCTTTACCAATCTGGGTGCCCCAGGTCTCGATTCTGAGACCTGGGGTCGGCCAATGTCCGTGTCAGACGGCCAAAGGTCCTGGCCGCGGTCCATCCACTTCGCACCCATTGCTCCCACCCCGCCTTCCGCGCTACTCTTCCCGCGGAGGTTCCCATGATCGAATCCCGCAGCACCGTCATCCCCGCCCTGCGCTACCGCGACGCCCCTGCCGCCATCGAGTGGCTTTCGAGAGTCTTCGGCTTCGCCCGCCACGCCGTCTACGCAAACCCCGACGGAACCATCGCCCACGCCGAACTCGTCCTCGGCGGCGGCATGATCATGCTCGGCTCCGCCAAAGACGACGAGTACGGCCGCAACTTCAAATCCCCGCACGAAATCGGCGGCGTAGAAACCCGCAGCGCCTACATCGTCGTTCCCGACGCCGACGAGGTCTACGCCCGCGCCCAATCCGCCGCTGCCGCCATCCTCCGCCCCATCCAGGACATGGACTACGGCAGCCGCGAATTCACCATCCGCGATCCCGAAGGCCACTCCTGGAGCGTAGGCACCTACGACCCCTGGGCCGCGCACGAATAAGGCAATCGGCAACGCTGCGGTTTTGAAAGAGCACCGCTTTAGCCACGCCGCAACCGGCCATGGACGGATAGGGTACGGGCTTCAGCGCGTACATCGTCTGCCAAAAATCGGTGGGCTTTACAGGCTGCGGAAAAACTCGGTCGGCGCGTGATTTTGCGTCAGGGCACGACCTCAGAGCTTATCCGTAAATAGTAGCGCCGGTCTCCTGACCGGCTGTGGTGCGGGTCTCCTGACCCGCATCCATGCTTGTGCTGCCACTCAATTCACCTGGCGGCGAGGACGCCGCCAGCACAGCCGGTCAGGAGACCGGCGCTACTCACGATTCGCGAATTTAAGGACAGGTTCTTAGTCGTGCCGCAAATGCAACAAAATAAAAGATGGGCTTCAGCCCGTACATCGACTGCCAATAATGGGTGGGCTTTACAGGGTGCGGAAAAACTCGGTCGAAGCATCGCTTTGTAACAAGGGCACGACTTCAGTCGGGCCGAAGATGCTCATTTTAAAGACCCCGGGCTTTAGCCCCTGCCTCGTTTGCCCTGCGGCTCAACCCGAATTTGGCCCTTTTCCGCAGGCTCTTTAGCCTCCGGGGGACAATTCCATCGAACTGACCCGCCGTCAAAGCTAACCTTCAGTTGGAAAAATGGCTTACTCTAACGCTATGCCCGCCTATCGCGTCCTGCTCTTCCAGTCCGCGTCCGAACAAGGCTATAGCGTTTCCTGTCCCGCGCTTCCCGGCTGCTGGTCGCAAGAGGAAACAAGGCGGGAAGCCCTCGCCAACATCCGCGCCGCCATCGGCGAATATTTGCAGGCGGCGCGCACCGTCCGTAGCGTATAGTCATTCCGTAGTTCCAGCGAGGTCCCGCTTGAATCCTCTGCGCCTGGCCTGTTCTCTGGCTCTCGTCTCCCTAATGCTTCCCGCCGCAATCGCCCAGCACGCCCGCCTCCTGGTCGCCCAAAAAGGCGACCGCAGCCTCGCCATCGTCGATCCCGCCACCGGCAAAATCCTCGCCAACGTCGCCGAAAACGGCGTCACCGGCCACGAAGTCGCCGCCTCACCCGACGGCCGCCTGGCCTTCGTGCCCATCTACGGCAACTCCGGCGTAGGCAAGCCCGGCACCAACGGCCGCAACATCGTCGTCATCGACGTAGCCGAGCACAAAATCGTCGGCAACATCGAATTCCCGCACGGCGTCCGCCCCCACTGCGCGGTCTTCGGCCCGCACGGCATGCTCTACGTCACCACCGAGCTCGACCACTCCATCACCGTCATCGATCCCAAAACGCTCAAGATCGTCGGCTCGATCCCCACCGGCCAGCCCGAGAGCCATATGTTCGCCATCTCCCACGACGGCCTCCGCGGCTACACCGCCAACGTCGGCCCCGGCACGGTCTCGGTCCTCGACATCAAGGCCCGCAAGACGCTCGCCGTAATCAAAGTCTCCGCCAACGTCCAGCGCATTGCCGTCTCGCGCGACGACCATTGGGTCTTCACCGCCGACCAGACCGCCCCGCGCATGGCTGTCATCGACACCCACACCGACAAACTCGCCCATTGGATCGCCCTCGACGGCATCGGCTACGGCGCCGCCCCCACCCTAGACGGCCGCTGGCTCCTCGTCGCCATCCCTGGCAAAAATCTGGTCGATGTAATCGACCTCAAGACCATGAAGGTCTCGCGCTCGGTCCGGGTCGGCAAAAGTCCGCAGGAGGTCTTAGTCCGCCCCGACGGCAAAGCCGCCTACGTCTCCTGCGAAGGAAGCAACCAGGTAGCCCAGATCGACCTCGCCGCCTGGAAAGTCACCCGCATGATCCCCACCGGCAAGGTCACCGATGGCCTCGGCTGGGCGAAGTGACGCAACTACGCTCTCTTCTTAATCACCTTCAACAAAGCGCCGTCAATCCGCGTCTGCCAGCCCGGCCCTTCAGCCTTGAAGTGCGCAAGCACCTCCGGCGAGAGCCTGAGCGAAACCAGCTTCTTGGTCGGAGCCCTTTGCGGACCCCGCGCGCCGCGCCTCACCACCCTGCCCTTGCGAATTAGATCGGCCTGTGCAAACCAAGCCCGCGTCGCCTCCGCGTCGTTGGGATCGTAAGGCCCGTCTTCCGGCTCATACGGAATCGGATCGCTCTCTTTGTAGGCAAGCACGCGGTCCCAATCGGTCTCACTTTGTGTCTTCTTCATATAGTTTGCGTTCCTCTCGTGAGGAGTGGCGGAACGAGATTACCCGAACCTCACCTCCGTGCTCGGTATAAACCAGCGTCAAGTGTCTTCCCTTCAAGACAACCAACGCAATGTCCATCAAACGGTACTCGTCGCCGCGGCTGGCCTCGTAGGTGCATTTGTCCGGGCTGTCGTAGACGAGGCGGGCGTCCCTGAAGTCGAGGCCGTGCTTTTTCAAGTTGGACTTCCGCTTTGCCTCGTCCCAAACGAACACAATTTAATTGTATCTACAAAATAATCCGCCCGCAACCGCAATTCCTGAACGAGCGCCCTCCGGAAATCTCTTCGCGCCATTTTGCATTTAATTACGCCCGGTTGGCGCACAATAATTACATAGCGCTTTTTCAGCCGCGAGCCGCCGATCAACAAGCGGACTCCCGCTGTCGCGCCGTAGGAGCAGTGTTGGGCGACTCCCCGCTGCCGCGCCGTAGGCGCACGGTTCGTTAGCCCAGCGCTTCAGCGCTGGGGATCGAAGCCAACGAAACGTCCCGGAGCCCCGTAGGAGCGGCGCGAATCAGCGATTTTAAGGGTTAAGGGACACCCCCACCCCCCTCCCCCAAATGGGCCCAAAACGGCCGCACAGAAATTGGCAAACCTCACATTTTAAATGATTTGAAAATTTCAAGACTGTCGAGCAGCAGAAAAAGATAAGGCTTTTTAAGCATTTTTAAGGCAAATTAAGCCTCTTGAAGGCCGAGATAAGCAAAAATAAGGCCGTTTGAAGGCCACTTAACCGCACAGAAATTCGCCGGCCGGGCGCCTCAACCGACGCGTCCCGCCAAAACCGGAATCTCTAGCCGATCTCCCGATTCCAGCCTTCGAGCGCCTTCTTGAACTCGGTCATAAATCTCCCTGCGTCCGCGCCGTCGATCAGCCGATGATCGAATCCCAAACAGAAGTGCTGCATCGACCGAATCGCAATCGCATCGTTTCCTTCCGCATCGGTCAGCACAACAGGCTCTTTGCGCAGCGCGCCGATAGCCAGAATCGCCGACTCCGGCTGGTTGATAATCGGCGTCCCGAACTCATCGCCAAACAGTCCTGAATTGGTCAGCGTAAACGTCGATCCGCCCACTTCATCCGGAGCGAGCTTCTTCATCCGTGCGCGTCCCGCCAGATCGGCGATCGTCCGCGCCAGATCGGCAAATCCGCGCTCCTCAGCCTGCCGCACAACGGGCACAATCAGTCCCCATTCAAGCGCCACGGCGATGCCGAGATTGACGTTGCGGTGATAGCGAATCGAGCTGCCCTCAAGCGAAGCATTCACGATGGGAAACCGGCGCAGCGCCGCAACGGCAGCCGCGGCAATGAACGGCATAAACGTAAGTTTCACGCCATGCCGCTGCTCGAAGCCGTCGCGCATGCGCTCGCGCAGCCGCACAATGCGCGTCATGTCCACCTTGTAGACCGAGTGTACGTGCGGCGCGATCCGCATGCTTTCCACCATGCGCTCGGCAATGATCGCCCTCATGCGCGTCATGGGAACCAGATCGCCCGGCACTTCGAGCGGCCCAACTTGCGCTTCCGCCGGCTGCGTTGACGGTTGCTCTTGGGGTTGCCTCTCGATCGATGCGCCGGCGGCCGCGGCTTCAGAGCCGCCCTTGCTCAGGTAGCCGAGAACATCTTCCTTGGTAATTCGGCCCGCGGAACCGGAGCCCGAAACCCGCGCAAGTTCGACGCCGTTCTCTCTCGCAATGCGCCGCACCAGCGGCGATGAGCGGATGCGGCGGCCATCGCCGGCGGTGTCTGCGCCAGCGAAACCTGCGCCAGCGGATTCCGCGGCGGGCGCAGCGGCAGCCGGCGCGGAGCCTGCAGCCGGCGCCGCCGCCGGCGCGGAAACCGAAGCAGCTTCACCCGCTTGAACCGGCGCCGTGCTTGTCGCGCCAGCCGCTTCAACCGCATCGCCGATCACCGCGATCACCACGTTCACGCCGACCGTAGCGCCCTCGGGAAACTTGATCTCGGCGAGCACTCCGGCCACGGTTGACGGGATCTCCGCATCCACCTTGTCGGTGGAGATTTCCAGCAGCGGCTCGTCTATCTCGACCCGGTCGCCCGGCTTCTTGAGCCACTTGGCAATGGTGCCTTCCGTGATCGATTCGCCCATCTGGGGCATGATGACGTCAGTTGGCATCGAGTCTTTCTCAGCAAATGGGTCTCCGCAAATGGGTCTTCGCAAATGGGTCTCCGCGAGTGGTCTCCGCAAACGGGCCTCAAGAAACGGGGAACAGGCGCGCCCCGCTCCTGCCGGATTATAAATCGCGGAACCCGCGGCCCGAGGCAGCGTTCACACGCGGACGGGATGCTCCTTTACGCCGCGCAGCCGTTCCACCTCAGGTGGAATCTGCAGCGGCGTGTCCTCAGCAGGGAACTCCGGCGCGCCGGCCGCAGCGGCTTCGGCCCCCGCGCGTAGCGCGTCCAGGCTCTCAATCGCCAGCACCTGCTCGCCAAACACCTGGCCGAACAACCGCGCCGCCTCGTGCGCTAGCGCTTCGAGCGAGGGCAGCGGCTCGCGCCTCGCCGCCTCGCCGCGGGCCATCTCAAGCTCAAGGCTCGTAACCGGGCAGCCGGTGATGCCGCAGGGATTGATGAGGTCGAAGTCGCGCAGGTCAGTGGTCACGTTGAACGCGAACCCGTGCGACGTGATCCCGCGCGAGACATGAATGCCGATGGCGGCAATCTTGGCCGCTCCCGGCGGCGGGACGCTCGCCTTGGGTACGCTCCCCTTGACTGTAGAACCGTCCAAAGAGCCGCCGCCCGCAGTGTGCCAGACGCCCGTGAGCCCGAAAATGCGCGAGGCGCGCACTCGGTAAACCCCGCAAAGCCCGATCAGCGCCTCCTCCATCAGCCGCACAAAGTCCACCGGCCCCAGCCGCCCGCCCGAGGTATTACGCAGGCTGCGCAGGTCGAAGATGGGGTAGCCGATCAACTGCCCCGGCCCGTGGTAAGTCACATCGCCCCCCCGGTTGATCTCGTGCAGCGTCACCCCCCGCCGCGCCAGCAGCTCGTCCGAAGCCAGCACGTTGGCCCGCTGCGCGTTGCGCCCCAGCGTCAGCACCGGCGGATGCTCGAGCAGCAGCAGCACGTTCTCCACGCGACCCTGCCGCCGCAGCTCGACCAGTTCCTCCTGCACGCGCAGCGCCTCGCCGTAGCCCACGCGCCCGAGATAGAGGTATTCGATCACCCTGCTTCGATTGTAGCGAGCGTGGGAAGCGCTCATCCCGCGACGCGCGCCTGAAAGATGCCGGCAAAGGCGGAGCGGACGCGGAAAAACGCCAGAAACCACAGCACGATGAGCACGATTGAGATAGGCAGCGCCAGCGCGGTCATCAACAGGCCGGTCAGGAAGATGTTGATAATCACCCCGGCCAGAACCGTGAGCGCCAATGGCACAAAGCGGCCAATGAGCAGCAGGACCGCCGGCGCCACCTCGAAGAAGGCGACAACGTAGAGGTAGTGCGAGACCATCAGCGCGCCCATAAACTGCCCGGCCGTGCCGCCGGGCATGGCGGCGTGAATGAAGCTCAGGTAGTGGTTCATCCCGAAGACCAGGAAGATTAAGGCCAGCAAATAGCGGGCGATCAGGCTCACAATTTTCATTTGCTTCTCCTCGATTGCGGGTGAAATAGGGGGAACGACAGCGGATAAAGCTCCGCCTCGCGCAGCCGGGAAGCGGTTCTGCCATAAACAGATGGTTGGCGCGTGGCAAGCGATTCAAAGGAATCCGTCTCGGCCTGTTTCGCGGTAAACTAAACGCTGGCAGGAGGACCGGGCGGTCGCTGCCGGGGGCTTCGCGCAAGCGGGGATCGCCGGGGGAGGAAAGTCCGAACTCCGCAGGGCAGTGTGCCGGATAACGTCCGGGACGCGGGCTTCAAGGCTCGTGGACGGCAGAGTGCCACAGAAAAGACACCGCCTCGGCTACCCCTCTTTCGGGAGGGCCTCCGGGGTCCGCCGTATGGGTTCGCCCTTCGGTCGAGGACTCCCGCCGCGGTAAGGGTGAAATGGTGCGGTAAGAGCGCACCGCTCCGGCTGTAAAGACGGAGGCAGGGTAAACCCCACACGGAGCAAGACCAAATAGGGAGGGAAGCGGTGAGCCGAAGAGCCAGGCTTCCGCTGCGCATCGGCCCGACGCGCCCAGGCGGCTCTTAGCGGGGTCCCCGGCGACAGGTCTTCGTCGCTTGGGGTGCTCAGTTGCCGGAACCTCCGGGTAGGTCGCTGACGAGCGTTCGCGGCAACGCGGCGCCTAGAGGAATGACCGCACATGACAGAATTCGGCTTACAGGTCCTTTTGCCGAATCAACGACAGCCCCGGTTGGTGATTCCCGGCCGGGGCTGGCCATTTCTTGGCAGTGGGTCAGTTTAACTGGGTTTTGAAGGGTACGGGCTTCAGCCCGTACATAAATTGCTCAAAAATCGGCGCGGCTTCAGCCCCTGAGGGATGAGTTTTTCAAACTGACTCACCGCCCAATTCTTGGATCAGGCCGCCCGCTCCGTTACTATCGAACCATGCTTCGCGTAAAGTTGCTCGAGCCAGGCGCGCGGCTGCCGGAAGTAGCGCACCCCGGCGAGGACCTCGGCTACGACCTGTTCGCTCTGGAAGCGGCGGAACTGGCGCCGCAGACTGCAATCAGGGTCCGAACCGGTGTCGCCGTCGAGGCGCGGCATCCGCAGACCGGCGCGGCGCTCGGACTGCTTATTCGCGACCGCTCGTCGATGGCGGCGCGCGGCATCGCCACCACCGGCGGCGTCATCGACGCCGGCTATCGAGGTGAGATTCTAGTGCTGATGACCAATCTGACCGGCGCAACGCAGATGCTCAAGGCCGGCGAAAAAATCGCGCAAATGATTCCCGTCCCCGTCCTCACGGGCCTGGTTCTGGAGGCAGAAAACCTGGAAGGCTCGGTCAGGGAAGGGAAGGGATTCGGAAGTACGGGGCGGTAGCCTCGCGCGCGGCGCATCGGTTTATTCCCCGCCGGAACTTCGCGCCGGGTGCAAACGTACCAGAAAGAGCGGCCATGCAATTTACAGAGGGCTTCAAACTCGCGCTGCAGTCCCTGTGGGCGAATAAGCTGCGCTCCATTCTGACTACGTTCGGCGTGGTGATCGCGGTCGCGTCGCTCATCATGGTCGTCACTCTGGTCAACGGCGCCAAAAAGTTCGTCACCACCAAGATGAACACCTACGGCGCCGACGTTATCACCATTACCAAGATGCCGCAGACTTTCATCACCCTGGATGAGTATCTCAGCTATCAGAAGCGCAAGAATGTCGATCTCGACGACTACAGGGCGGTGGCTTCGGAGTGCAGAATGTGTGTTTCCGTGGGTGCGGAGCAGACAACGACCGGCTCGGTCGTCTACCAGACGCACTCCACCACGGACACGCAGATCCGCGGCTGGACCTCGACCATGCCTGCGCTCTCCAATCTCGACCTCTCCATTGGGCGCACGTTCACTGAGGTAGAGGAACAGCACAGCAGCCCCGTGGCCGTTGTCGGCGCCGACATTGCCAACAACATGCTTGGTCCCGGCGACCCGCTGGGCAAGGAGATTCGCGTGGACGGCGTACCTTACACGGTGATCGGCGTAGGCAAGCCGCAGGGCTCCATGTTCGGTCAGAGCATGGACAACTGGGCCGCCATCCCGCTGCCCGCCTATCTGGCCACCTACGGCGCGCACGACAGCCTGGACATTTACGTGGATGCCGGCGGAACGGGCGACGTGATCGACGAGGTTACGGATGAGCTGCGCACCATCATGCGTGTGCGGCGGCACCTGGCGCCCGGCGCGGCGGACACCTTCACCATCGAGACCAGCGACACTTTTCAAAACATCCTGGGCCGGATCCTCAGCAGCTTTGGCGCGGTGGTTGCGTCCATCGCCGGCATCTCGCTGGTGGTGGGCGGCATCGTCATCATGAATATCATGCTGGTGTCGGTTACCGAGCGCACGCGCGAAATCGGCGTGCGCAAGGCCCTGGGCGCGCGCCGCCGCGACATTCTGCTGCAGTTTCTTATCGAGTCGGGAACGCTGGCCCTGCTGGGCGGCGTAATCGGCGTTGTCGCCGGCATCGCGCTGGCCAAGGCTATTACGCTCATCGTTGCGTTTCCGTCGTCGGTACAGTTGTGGTCCGTGTTGCTGGGACTATTTGTCGCCACCGGCGTAGGCTTATTTTTCGGCGTCTACCCGGCCAGCAAAGCCGCGCAGCTCGATCCCATTGTGGCCTTGCGGGCGGAGATGTAAGGAGACAGTTCACAGTTCGCAGTTCACAGTTCACAGTTCTCAGTTCACAGTTCGTCGTTCGTAGTCCACAGTTCGCGGTTCACAGTCACATTGCGTGGCTGATAGTTATTGGTTCTCAATCAGAATTCCAGATTTTGCAGTTGAAATTGAACGGTGGTTTGTTAAAGGGGCTCAACATTATGGCACAATCGTTCCGGGATCTTGTTGTCTGGCAGCGGGCAATGCAGTTGACGGTGGCAGTTTACCGCTTGACGCAGGAGTTTCCGCGCGAAGAACAGTTCGGCTTGACAAGTCAGATCCGACGCTGTGCCGTCTCCATTCCCAGCAACATTGCGGAGGGACACGGAAGACTGAGCGCCGGCGAGTTCCGCCAATTCCTGGGGGTGGCGCGCGGTTCAAACTGCGAAGTCCAAACACAGCTCGAAATTGCACGCGCGCTCAAACTCGGCAACGAGAAGCGCATCGACGAAGCAGAAGCTTTGTCGAATGAAGTAAGGAAAATGCTCTTCGGCATGTTGGACGCGGTTCAGTCTCCGCAACTTCAGTCAAAGCCCGCCAAGACCGCCCGCCGCCAACAACGGGTCGAGAACTATGAGCCGTGAGCCGTGAACTGTGAACTGCGAACTACGAACTACGAACTACGAACTGAGAACTCCCCATGGCTAGAGGCCAAACTCGTGAATCGATCAAGCTGGCGCTCGACACTCTGCGCAAGAACAAGCTGCGCTCCGGCCTCACCGTGCTCGGCATTTCCATCGGCATCTCCACTGTGATCCTCATCTCATCGGCCATCAATGGGCTCAACACCAACATCAGCCAGTTCGTCACTTCGCTGGGCACCGACGACCTCTGGGTCTTCCGTTTCGAGCCTTTTGGCAAGCGCCCCACCACAGAAGAGCTGAACCGCCCGCAGCTTACCTACCAGGACGGCGTAGCCATGCGCAGTCTTCCCCACGTGGTTGCAGTCGATCCCGGGCTGACCTACCAGAATTTCCAACTGGGCATCGGCGCCGTCTCGCTCAAGCACGGCACACATCAGATCAGCAACACCATCCTCTACGGCGATACGACGGAGGTCGCAGAGACCCACAACGTGAATCTCCTTGAGGGCCGCCTCTGGACTCCGAACGAGGAGAAGCGCAGCGCCGACGTGGTGGTGCTCGGCCACGACGCCGCGGAGAACCTCTTCCCGAGCGAAGATCCGATCGGCAAGGATGTGGAGTGCGACGGCGACGTCTTCACGGTGATCGGGGTGCTCGACAAGCAGCCGCAGCCGTTTGGCAGCGGGCGCAACACTCAGGACAACTCGGCCTACTTTCCCCTCGGAACCTTCCACAAAATCCATCCAGAGATTCTGGACTACTGGATCACCGTCAAGTACGACAGTCCCAAAGACAGGGACCTGGTCACCGAGGAGATTCGCGAACTTCTGCGCATCCGCCGCAAGGTGCGCGTCAACCAGGACGACAACTTCGCCATCTTCAGCCCCGATGCGCTGACGCGCCTGTGGAACTCGCTCACCGGCAGCCTGTTCCTGTTTATGGTGGCTGTTTCTTCCGTCGGCCTCATGGTTGGCGGGGTAGGCGTGATGAATATCATGCTCGTCTCGGTCACCGAGCGCACGCGCGAAATCGGCGTCCGCAAAGCCATCGGCGCCACCAGAAACAATATTCTGCTGCAGTTCACCGTGGAGGCAGTCACGCTGTGCGCCATTGGCGGGCTCATCGGTATTCTGGCCGGCGCGCTCTTCACCCTAATTCTGCACTTCGCCGTGGTGTTTCTCCACGCCGCGCTCTCCCTTGCCTGGGTCCTGATCTCCTTTGCCGTCTCCTGCATCATCGGGCTGGTCTTTGGCATCTATCCGGCCTGGAAAGCAGCATCGCTCGACCCCATCGAGGCGCTGAGGTACGAGTAAAACAGGGAATAGGGAATAGGGAATAGGGAATAGGGAATGGAAAGAACGAGCCCGTCCCGAAAGCCGGCGCTCACGAAGTGCGTAACGTAGATGCTCAAATCCAAAGAGATTCTTCAGCTCCGAGTTAGTGAAACCGCTGCTCTTCAGTGTTAACTCCGGCACAGTTTTCTATTCCCTATTCCCTGCACCTAGTACACTGCTTCTGTGACTCCGCACGCATTGGCCCAGGCTGTGGCGATTGCAACCACGGCAATGACCGTTGCCGGAATGGGCTACTTTCTTACGACGATCGTAGCGGCGCGTCTTTATCTCGTCGAGCGCCGCAAAAAATTGGGCCCGGCAGCGCAGGACGCCCCCGGAGTCAGCGTTCTCAAGTCTCTCAAGGGCCTCGACCCGTCGATGCTCGACGCTTTCCGCAGCCATTGCCGCCAGAATTATGCGGGCGAGTTCGAACTGCTCTTTGGAGTCTCGTCCATTGACGATCCGGCGGCCGCCACCGTCGAACAGCTTCAGCGCGAGTTTCCCGATCGCGCCCTCCGCCTCATCGAGTGCCCGCGGCGGTTGGGCGCCAACGGCAAAGTCAGCACGTTGATGCAGCTTGCCGAACACGCGCGCTACGATTATTTTCTGATCAACGACTCCGACATTACCGTTTCTTCGCGCTATCTGGAGCGCGTAATGGCGTGCTTCGCAATCCCGCCGCAAGTGCGCGGCAAGACACAGGCGCCGGTGGGCCTGGTTACTGCGCTCTACCGCGGCCGCGCGCACGGAACGCTCGCCTCGTTGCTGGAGGCAATGGGCATCGCATCTGACTTTCTCCCCGGCGTGCTCGTGTCCAAATGGATCGAGGGCGGACTGCATTTCGGGCTCGGATCGACGCTGGCCGTGAGCCGCGAAGCGCTCGAAAAGGCCGGCGGTTTGCTGCCGCTCGTGGATCGACTTGCCGACGACTACGAGCTGGGCGCGCGCGTGGCGCGAGCAGGCTACCGCGTGGCGCTCTCGGCCGAGGTGGTCGAAACCAGCGTTCCCGCCTACAATTGGCGCGGCTTCTTCGACCACCAGTTGCGCTGGATGCGGACGGTGCGCGACGCGCGGCCCGCAGGCTACGCGGGCCTGGTTTTTACTCATGGATTGGCTTGGGCGCTGATGAATTTGCTGGCCAGCGGGGCGAACCTGGTGAGCATTTGGCTGCTGGCCCTGAGCTTCTTTTTGCGCCTGGCCGAAGCCATGACCGTGGGCGCTGAAGTGCTCGGCGACCGCCAGGCGCTGGCCACGCTATGGCTCCTGCCGCTGCGCGACGTGATGGCGATGGGCTTGTGGGTGGCCGGCTTCGCGGGCAGCACCATCGTATGGCGCGGCGAACGCTTCGTGCTCAACGATGGGAAGCTGCGCAAATTCGGCGACTGAGCGAGCCGGTAAGACGCGGAGACAAAAGGGAAGCTGTGTTATTTCGCGCTCAATTCGCTGGCTGCCGCCAATAGCGACTCATCGGCCGTGACCGAACCGCAGTCGATCGAGAGGCAGCAGCCCAGTTCGCTGAAATTCCTCTCCCAAGCCGCACGGTCCTCCTCGGCCAGCGCCGTAAGCGCGTAGCGCGACGTGCGCAAAATCTCGTACCAGATGTTTTGTGCCTGCCACAGGTTCAGTTCAATGGGCAGCTCGATGAGCGTCTGCGCCAGCGTCAGCACACGGTCCAGCGCTTCCAGCGACCCGGCCGACATCTGCAGCTCCACCATCGCGCGCTTCATGCGCTGGTCGGCGATGAAAGACAGTTCGGCGGAATCGAGCTGCACCTGGTCGGCCTTGGCCATTGCGAGGAACGAGCGCACTTTTGCGTGGTCGATGGGATCGCTTTCGAGCACCCGGCGCAGCCCCGCGTTCACGGCGAAGCTGGCCGCGATGGCCAGCGCCGGCGGCTTGGGCAAGCCGGCCTGCGAAAGATAATGGAGCAGGCTCGCGTGATCTTGGTAAATCGTGGAGAGCGCGTTCTCGATGTCGGAGAGCGTGGAGCTGAGAATCAGGTGAATGATGCGCCGCTGTTCGTCTCGGAACAGCGATGTGAGGGAGTAGTCCGCGCGCCCGAAATAGCGGTCGATCTTGCGGATCGCTTCGGGAAAGTTGGCGCGCTGCACGTACTCGGCGGCCTGCGCCGCAAAGGCCTCGAAGCCCGCGGCATCCATCTCGGTGTATGCTCTCACCGCCGCGGTGATGTTCTGATCGCCGAAGTGGAGCGCGGCGAATGAAAAGCTTTGCTGCCGGCCGGTGATGGTGCTGGCAACGTGCGCGCGCCCCAGCGCCAGACGCCCGCGGCCCGAATTGTAAATGTCGAACGAGATGCGCCGCACATGGAAGCAGAATAAGTCGGTCTCGTCGGCAAACGAAGAAAAGATGGAGCTGATGGCGTAGTGAGCGGCCACTTGCTCCAGGCGCAACTGCATCGTGGCTACGCACTGCCGGTAAATCGACGCGCCGCCGCCGCCGCCGGGCGCGTTGGAGCGTGCTTCGGCCATGCGCATCAGAAAGGGAGCCTCAAGCGCCGCGCCTTCTTCGCCGAAGACGTGCTCCGCCAGTTGCAGCACGCGCGCGGCGTAAGCGATCACCTGCACAGTCTCAATGCCGGAGATATCGTCGAAGAACCATCCGCAGCTGGTGTACATGAGCTGCGCGTGGCGCTGCATCTCCATCAACTCCATGGCGCGCACGCGCTCTTCCTCCGGCAGGGTGCGCAGAGTGTGCGCCGCAAAGAAGCGGTCCACCGATTCCGTGCTGCGGTCGAGGATCACTTCGATGTACGCGTCCCGCGCGGCCCATACATCCTTGAAGAGCATCGCGCCCTCGCGCTCGGTGAGCGGCGCCAGCGCGTCGCGCAGTTCGTCAAGCGCCTGGCGAAGCGGCGCGCGCCATTTCTGATTCCAGCCCGCCTTACCGCCATTGCAGCCGCAGTTCGAGCGCCAGCGTTCCACGCCGTGCGCGCAGCTCCACGATGTATTCTCGTTGATTTCGCATTCATGCTCAGGCGGAAACTGCGCCAGATAACTGGCAAAATTCGTCACCTTTGCCGTCTTGTCTGCTTCCAGCAGCCGCAGCGCATAGGCCAGCGCCATCTCCCCGTGCTTGTGATGATGGCCGTACGATTCGCCGTCCGTGGCCACGCTGACCAGTTGCGGCCGCGGGCTGTCTTTGAATCCGGATTTGAGGCGCCCGGCGAAGCTATCGCCGGAGTTGAGCAGCCCCTCGAAAGCGATGGCCCGCGACACCGGCCCGTTATAAAAAAAGACAGCGATTGAAGCGCCCGACTCGAAGCGGACAAGATACGGGTGCGTGGTGTCGACGCCGGCGTCGGGTGTGTCGGTCCACGCGCCGCCGTCCGCCTGCTCCGGTCGCGCGCCATCTTCATTACGGGTCTCGATGGGGCGGATTCGCCTGCACTGATGGGGCTGCAGCACCGTGAACTTGATGCCGTGGTTAGCCAGCAATTCGAGCGACTCGTTGTCCACGGCCGTTTCCGGCAGCCACAGGCCCTCGGGCGGCGTGCCGTAGTTGTTCATGTAGTCGGCGATGCCCCAGCGGATCTGCGTGATGCGGTCGCGCGTGCTCGCCAGCGGCATGATCACGTGGTTGTAAATCTGCGCCATGGCCGAGCTGTGGCCGCCATAACTCTTGCGGCTGCGCCGTTCGCCATCCAGAATCATGCGATACGTGCGCGGCGCGTTTTCCTTCAGCCAGCTCATCAGCGTGGGGCCGAAGTTGAAGCTGATGCGCGCATAGTTGTTGAGGATGCGGATGATGTGATTCTTGTTGTTGACGATGCGCGCAGCGCCGTTGGGCGCGTAGCATTCGGCGCAGATGCGCTCGTTCCAGTCGTGGTAGGGCGCGGCCGAATCCTGGGTTTCAACGGTTTCCAGCCACGGGTTCTCGCGAGGCGGCTGATAAAAGTGGCCGTGAATGCAGATAAAGCGCTTACTAGGGGGCATTGAACTCCAACTTGTGGCCGGGCGCCTCATCCTTTGCGTCACTTTTGCGCAAAGGTTGGGATGCCACAACCGTTTCGTGAGGATCGGACAGCCACACCGGCCGCTGCCGACTATTTTAGGCTCGAACGCCCCGTGGGCGCCGTTCCTTTGGCCAGATCGCAGGCTCGCCACAGGTACCAGCTGGCCACCGAGCGATAAGGCACCCAACGCATTCCGCGCCGGAACAGCACGTCGGGCTCGGGCAAGTCGTTAGATGCGAGCGGCCTCGATTTGGGCACGCGCATGAAAGTGAGCGCGTACCCTTTTCGCACGCCGTAGTCGGTCACGGGCAGAACATTGGGCCGGCCAAGCCGGAAGATAAGCAGCATCTCCACGGTCCAGGAGCCGATGCCGCGCACATCGGTAAGCCGCTCGACGATGTCGGCGTCGCTCATTTTGAGGATGGCGCGGTGCGAGGGCACCGTGCCGTCGAGCGTGCGCGCGGCGAGGTCGCGCATCGCCTTGATCTTGTTGCCGCTCACGCCGGCGGCGCGCAACCGCTCCTCGGGTGTATCGATGAGCGCCTGCGGCGAAGGATCGCCGCCGTAGATTTCCCGCACGCGCCGATGAATCGTCGCCGCCGCCTTGCCGTGCAACTGCTGGTAAAGGATCGACTCGAGCAGCGACTCGAAGGGCGACGGTGAGGGGTCGAGCCGGAGCGCGAACGGCCCGGCGCGGTCAATGAGCGCAGCAAGCTTCGCGTCGCTGGCGCGCAGATGGGCGAGCGCTTCATCGGGATCGAAGGGAAGTTTGCGGCCGCGGCCGTTGTGGATCATGCTAAGGAGTGTACCGCATCACTCCGCGCAAATAATTCCGTCTGAAACAAAAGGTATAACGGAGCATACTGCTTGCGAACCGAAGCGGAGTGATACACTTCCTGCGGTCCATTGCCCTGGGGGAGAACACAAAGTGCAACGCCGTGAATTTGTAAAGTCAATGGCCGCCGTGGGGACCGGCCTGCTGCTCGGGCCCGGAGCTCTTGCCGCGCAGGCGATCCAACCCGACCCCGGAGTCCGCCGCGTCCTGGTCATGTTCAAGTGCCACTTCGACGCCGGCTTCATCGACACGCAGGCCAACGTCGTCCACAAGTACTTCACGCAATACTTTCCCCAGGCCATTGAAGTGGCGCGCGCGGCCAACGCCGGCGGCAAGCGGCGCTATGTGTGGACCACCGGTTCCTGGCTGCTCTTCGAATATCTGCAATGGGCCTCGCCCGCCGAACGCAAGACCATGGAAGGCGCCATCGCGCGTGGCGACATCGCCTGGCACGCGCTGCCCTTCAACTGGCAAACCGAGATGATGGACCGCTCCATGATCGTGGGCAGCCTGGCGCTGTCTCGCTCGCTTGACCTGCGCTTCGGCAAAACGACCACAGGCGCCAAGATGACCGACGTGCCCGGCCACACGCGCGCCATCGTCGCGCCGCTGGCCGCGCACGGCGTCAAATTCCTCGAAGTCGGCGTTAACGGCGGTTCCATGCCTGCCGAAGTTCCGCCGCTCTTTCTCTGGAAAGATCCCTCCGGCGCCAGCCTGCCCACGATGTATCACCACGAGTACGGCGCCGTCGCTGTCGTGCCCGGCTCGGACCTGGCCCTCGTGACCGAAGTGCGCGACGACAACAGCGGCCCGCACAAGCCCGAAGAGATCGACCGCATCTTTGCCGATCTTGCCGCGCGCTTTCCCAGTGCAGAAATCGTGGCCAGCAATCTCTCCGAGATGGCGGACGCGCTTTATCCCCATCGCGCCGCGCTGCCCGTGGTGACAGAGGAGATCGGCGACACGTGGATCTACGGCTGCGCCAGCGACCCACTCAAGGTTGCGCGCTATCGCGCCGTGGCCCGGCTGCGCCAGCAGTGGATCGCGCAGGGCCAAATGGAAATCGGCGGGGCAACGGACATCGC
Source organism: Occallatibacter sp. (assembly GCA_050745765.1). GTDB lineage: Bacteria > Acidobacteriota > Terriglobia > Terriglobales > Acidobacteriaceae > Telmatobacter. Next base: position 37,248 of record JBOGLX010000117.1, read on the forward strand.
CTTTCTGCGCCACGTGCTGCTCGAACCCGAGCACACCTGGGGCACCGATACCAAAACTTGGCTCGACTTCGACAACTACAAGCCGGCCGATCTCGCGCGCATGTTGGACACGAAGAACTACAAGGTGGTCGAGTTCAGTTGGACTGAGAAGCGGCAGGATCTGCTCGAAGGCGTAGCCGCGTTGCCTGCGCCGCTGCGCGCCGAAGCACAAAAGGCGGTCGACGAGCAGACTCCGGTCGAGCCTGCGCTGTCCTCAAGCGCGAAAGCGCACCCCACCGGAGAGCCAATCGAAACTGCGCGTTTCATCCTCGCATTCGATGCCGCCACCGGCGCTCTGACGCGCCTGCACAGCAAAGCTACAGGCCGCGAATGGGCCAGCGAGACCAACCCCATCGCGCTCCTCACCTATCAGACGCTTTCGCAGCAAGATTACACTCGCTACCGCGCCAGTTATCTGGTCACTAAGGCGGGCTGGGCGCAGAAAGACTTCGGTAAACCCAACATCGAGAAGTTCGGCGCAAGAAATGAGGAGTGGCAGCCCCGCTCCGCCGGCATACACTTTGAGGAGACCCCAGACGAGCACCGCATCCTCATCCATCCGCAATTCGAAGACGAGGCGGCTTTCGCATCGGGCCGCGCGTCGTTCCCGCGTAGAGTCTTCGTCGAGATGCGTCTGCCGAAGTCGCGCGCAGAGATCGAGCTCAACGTATATTGGTTCGAAAAGCCGGCCACGCGCCTGCCTGAAGCGCTCTGGCTTACCTTCAATCCCGTCGCCGATAACCCCAGCGGATGGAAGCTCGACAAATCCGGCGAATGGATTTCGCCGTTCGACGTGGTCGTCTCCGGCAATCGCCACATGCACGCACTGCAAAAAGGGTTCGCGTACTACCCAGCCGGCGAAAACTCCGAGCCGGGCTTTGAAGTTGACACGCTCGATGCGCCCGTCATTGCCGTCGGGGAGCGCTCGCCGCTGCATTTCTCAAACGATCAGCCCGATTTGAGCAAGGGCATTCACTCCTGCCTCTTCAACAACGCGTGGGGCACCAACTACATCATGTGGTACGGACAAAATGCGCGCGCCCGCTTCGTGCTACGCGCCTGAAAAATCGTGGAAAAACCAGACGCCTCATGGGGTCGCGTTAGAGAGAGTCCCGGTATTCCTGTTTTGAACTGCTCTGTGAATAGTCTTCTTATCGACGCCCTCCCATCTCTTCGCGCTTGTAACATGGTTTCTAGTGGTCATATAGGAGAAGCGCGCCATGAAGATGCGGCCGGGAACGCAAACGGGCTTTTTGTTGTGCGGCAAGGAATGGATCGACGGCGAAGCGCTTGAAGTTCGCTCGCCGTGGGACCAGGGACTGGTGGGCCGCGTTACCATCGCCACACGGGCCGACGCGCGCCAGGCCGTGCATCACGCCGTGGCCAGCCTGCGCCGCACGCGCGCCCTGCCGCGCTGGAAGCGCCGCGAAATTCTCGAGGATGTGGCCGCCGCGCTGATCGAGCAAAAGGAGCGCTTCGCGCAGTTGCTTGTGGCCGAGGCGGGCAAGCCCATCCGCCTGGCGCGGGTTGAGGTCGATCGCGCCGTGCTCACCTTCAAAACCGCCGCCGAAGAGGCCGCGCGCCTGGGCGGCGAAAGCCTGCCCCTCGACCTGACCGAAGGCAACGAGGGCCGCTGGGGACTGGTGCAGCGTTTCCCGCGCGGTCCCATCCTCGCCATCACACCGTTCAATTTTCCCCTGAATCTTGTGGCGCACAAGGCCGCGCCGGCCATGGCTGCCGGATGCCCTTTTATTGTCAAACCCGCGCCGCAGACGCCCTTTACCGCGCTGGCGCTGGGCGAGGTGATCCTCAAAGCCGGCTGGCCTGAAGAGGCGCTCGCGGTCCTGCCGCTTGAAAACGCCGATGCCGCGTGGATGGCCGAGAAAGAGGATCGCATCAAGCTGGTCAGCTTTACCGGCTCGGCCAAAGTGGGATGGCAGCTCAAGGCGCACTCCGGGCGCAAGCGCGTGCTGCTGGAGCTGGGCGGCAACGCCGCGCTCATTGTCCATGGCGACTGGCCCGACCTGGCGGAAGCGGCTCTGCGCACTGCGCACGCGGCCTTTGGCTATGCCGGCCAGTCGTGCATCAGCACCCAGCGTGTCTTTGTGGAGCGCGGTATCTTCCACACTTTCTTGTGGAAGCTGGTCGAGCACGCCGGCAAGCTCGTTTCCGGTAATCCGGCCGACGAGGCAACGGAAGTGGGTCCGCTTATCCGGCTCGGCGATGCAGAGCGCGTCGAGGCATGGATCAAGGAAGCCGTCGAGGGCGGCGCGAAGGTCGTCGCCGGCGGCGAGCGCAAGGGCTCCATGATCGCACCGGCCATCCTCACTGGAACCAAGCCCGGAATGAAGGTGCGCGACGAAGAGGTCTTCGGCCCGGTCGTGGCTGTCGAGCCTTACGACGACTTTGAACAGGCCCTCGCCGAAGTCAACCATTCGAAGTACGGGCTGCACGCGGGATTGATGACGCGCGACGCGGGCCGCATTCTTACGGCTTACCGCGAGCTCGAAGTGGGCGCGCTCATCGTCGGCGACACGCCGACATGGCGCCTCGATCCCATGCCCTATGGCGGCGTCAAAGACTCCGGCCTCGGGCGCGAGGGCATCCGCTCGGCTATGGAGGAGATGACGGAGCCGCGCATGTTAGTTATGACCGGCGTCGGACAACTCTGAGCCGGCTTACTTTGCCGCATAATCCAGCATCGTCATCACATCGGCCGCATGAGGACCGCTCGCCGCCGGCTCAAGATGCTTTTCAATCGCCTGCCGCGTCTCCACAGTAACGATGAAGCGCCCCTTTGCGTCAAACGCGGTCGAATGTGCATACGGAATCGAGCCCGGCACAAACCATGCTGCCGCCCATGTAGGCCCGCCTGCGCCGTTTATGGCAACTCCACCGGTATGCCGCGAAGACAAACCCGCCTTCTACGCGAACACCCGGTTGCCGCGGTAAAATAATTTGACTATGGGTTGGCTTGCCTCAATCCGCGTGCGTTTGCCTCGAATCCTTAGTCGGGCAGGCGCAGATTCACAGCCTACGCTTCTTTCCGGGCCCTTGCCTTTTGCGCAGCCCAGCGCTTGCGCTGTGCTTCCGCAATCCGCTTGCGTGCTTCCGCACTAAGCACCCGTTTCTTTGCGGTCCTCGCCTTCGCGGGCGTTTTCTTTACCTTGCCGTTTCGTACGGTCAGGTCGATGTTAGCGGCGTTCGCGAGCAGGGAACGCACTTGCGTAAGCCTTGCAATCTCGGAATCAACTTGAGCGAGAATAGTTTCATTAGCCATAAGTCAAGCATAACTCCAAAATTTCGTGCGCGCTTCCTGGCCCCGGCTATTATGCCGGCTAATTCAAGAACATCGTCCGGCACAGCTCTTCGACTTCACGCTCGTGGTGCGAAACCACGCCGACAACTTTGCTCATGGCTGCCGCCGTTTACGAGACTTTGGCGATCTTCTTGTGTTCCTCGGCCGGAGGTGGGTAGACACGGTTGGCCTCGTTGAGGAAGCGGTCTACGGCTTCGTCGTCGTTCGGGTCGTAGGGGCCGTCGTCGGGGTCGTTCGGGCCGTAGGGGATGGGCTCGTCCATCTCTATGCTTTTGCGGACGCGATCCCAATCAGTTTTGCTGGGCTGGCCGGAGATAGTCATAGATTCGTCGCTTCCTTCGCGAGGCCTTGCGAAACGCAGGGAGGAATCTGCTCCCGTCATGCAGCGGCACTCTTACTGGCGCCTTCCGCTTCGTGCGTACTTACGTTCTGCGCTTGCGCCACGGAGAGGCGCATGCCCAGCGTGTTGAGGACGGCGACCAGCGTTTTGAGGGTCGGATTGCCTTTGGGCGATAAGGCGCGGTAGAGGGACTCGCGGCTGACACCGGCCTGCGCCGCAACCGCGCCGAGACCGCCGTATGCTTCGGCGACCGCGCGCAGCATGAGCAGGCTGCCGCCGCGCTCTTCGGGATTATCGAGCGACTCGAGCGCAACCTTCAAGCATTCGATGGCAAGTTCCCGGTCCTCGCGAAGCTCTTCAATTTCCCGCTCGTGATGGGATACCGCAGCGATGAGTTCTCTCATGCTTGCCTCCGTTTCCAGTCAGCCCAGAACGTCTTTGCCTTTTCGATATCGCGGTCCTGGCTGCTCTTGTCTCCGCCGCAAAGCAAAATCACCATCACTGCTCCATTTGTGCCAAAGTAGACTCGATAGCCGGCCCCAATATCGATGCGCAGTTCGCTCACTCCCTCGCCAACCGGCTTGTGATCGCCGAAGTTTCCCGATTCGACCCTGTGAAGGCGCGCTATGATGTTCGCTTTCGCTCTTACGTCCCGCAACTTCCGAAACCATTCCGTGTAGGGTTCAGTTCCATTTTCGTGCTTGTAGCGGACGATCTCGGTCACAAAATAAGTGTAGCATAAAAGCTACAAACGCCAAGAAGGGATCGGCATCCTAACGAGATAATGTTAGGAACGAGGCGAAGTCAATGGAACAGCGTCTTTCCGAGTGGCTATCTGCCCAGATCGAGTTGTTCGATATGCGCGAGGGCAAAACGCCCTCAGCGGCGGACCAAGAAGCTCGGTTTTGTCTTGAGCGGATCGCAGAAGAACTGGTCGAGGGAAGGGAGGCATTCACGGACCCTCGCTTCGAAGTCCTTGAGCGCGCACTTCGCGATGAGTCCGAAATTACCGAAGGGGAGATTGATCGCGTCTTGGCAGGTCGCGTGCTTTTGGGAGTGTCTGGGATGGTCAAACGCGTCGTGAATCTCTCTAAACTCGACCGTACAAAGATCCCTTCCGACCAGACGGAACGATATGTGAGGGAGGCAGCCCGATCATACTTGTATGGTCTCTATCAAGCATCCGCCGCCATGAGTCGAGTCGCCCTAGAGCAGTCGCTCAAAGAAGTGCTGGGACGCCAGGGCACCGAGGATTTCATACCGTTCAAGCGGCTGAGGAAAGAAGCGGAGAGAAGGGGGATCCTGGATGGCGTGACTGGCCCCGCTGCAAGGAAGATTGCCGAAGATGCCAGCGAGGTAATTCATCGCCGGCCTACCGACTCCGCAGGGGCTTTGGAGATACTCGATGGCTCCCGTGGACTTATTGTTCAGGTGTACGAGGCAAGATACCGCCAATCATCTGGTGCTCAGATGCCCTAGTTCAGAAACATCGTGCGATAAAGCGTGTCGCGCTGGACGGGTTTGAACCCGGCGTCGCGGATGATTCTCCGCAGCTCTTCTTCGGTGGTGCAGTTGCTGGTGCCGGCGGCTCTGACAACATTCTCTTCCAGCATTACCGAGCCCACGTCGTTGCCCCCGAAGTGGAGGCCTAACTCGAGGACCTTCAAGCCCTGCGTTACCCAGCTTGCCTGCACGTTCTCTATGTTATCCAGATAGAGCCTGGAGATAGCGAGCACCTTCAAGTACTCGACCGAAGTAGCTTCGTCCCAGCCGCGGCCGCCGAGGGCGGTGTGCTTGGGCTGGAAGCTCCAAGGGATGAAGGCCGTGAATCCGCCGGTTTCTTCCTGCAGGCTGCGGATGACTTCAAAGTGATTGATGCGCTGGTCCATGGTTTCGCCGACGCCGAACATCATGGTGGCCGTGGTGCGCATGCCTAACTGGTGAGCCGTGCGGTGGACGCTCACCCAGTCCTCGGTGCGGCACTTGAGCCGCGCGATGCGGAAGCGGACCTGGTCGTCGAGGATCTCGGCGCCGCCGCCGGGGATGGAGTCGAGACCCGAGTCGCGGAGGCGGGCGATGGTGGTGCGCAAGTCGAGCGAGGAGTACTCGGCGATGGCGAGGATCTCGGAGGCCGAAAGGCAGTGCAGCCATATCTGGGGGAAGCGCTGCTTGATGCCGCGGAAGAGATTTTCGAACCAGTCGATTTTGAGATCGGGATGAAGTCCGCCCTGCATAAGCACGCCGGTGCCGCCCATTTCCAGGGTTTCGGCGATTTTGTCGTAGATGGTTTCGAGCGAGAGGATGTAGCCCTCGTCGGAGCGGGGATCGTGTTTGCCGGACCTCGGCAGCGGCCGGTAGAAGGCGCAGAAGGTGCAGTACTCGGTGCAGAAGTTGGTGTAGTTGATGTTGCGATCGATGATGTAGGTGACCACGCCCTCGGGGTGCAGGCGGCGGCGGACCGCGTCAGCCTCGAAGCCCAGGCCGATCAGATCGGGCGAGTGGAAGTAGTCGAGGGCCTGTGCGCGGGTGATAGGCATCTATTCGATTCTATGACCAACCCCACCCTGGCCGCAAAAACAAAAGCGCGGCGAGGATGGGGCACCCGGTGACCGGAAGAGACGAATGGCGCGCTACGCGGATTTCTTGTGCGCTTTGACGTAGTCGCGCAAGGCGGCGTTGATGCGGCTTTGATAGCGGCGCCCGGTCGAGCGAAAGAACTGGATCACGTCGGCGTCGAGGCGCAGGGTGATCTGCTGCTTGTTGGCCTCCGGAACCAGGTCCGAGACGCGCCGCCAGCCGCCACCGGTTTGCTCGGGGATATCGCTGAGGTCGATGTCCTCGTCGCGCATGTTCTTGAGCTCTTCCCACGCCTGGCGCTCTTCAGGCGTCAAGGTGGGGGGATTATCGGGATCGAGCCGGTATCTCACCAATCCAGTAGGTTCGCTGTTCATATCGAGTCGCCCTTCGTGCGGAGATCAAGCGAATCCGCTCGCCCCGCTGTGCATACACCACAAAAAGAATCGTCTGTTCAACGCGTCCGAGTACGGCCCACCGATCCTCGTCGTCAGTCGAAGCGTCCAGACGCTCAAGCCTGTCGTCGTCCTTGAAGACCTCGCAGGCCTTGAGAAACGGCACTTTGTGCTTGCGAAGATTGGCCCGAGCTTTCTCCGGGTCCCACTCGAACTCCACCTCTAAGGGTAGCACGAATATAGCTCCAAATGTAGTTACATATAGCGCTTCTGGTGCCAGAGCCAAGCCGTGCGGACGATGTCGTCGAGTTGGGTGTACCGGGGGATCCAGCCGAGCTCGCGGATGGCTTTCTGGGAGCTGGCGACGAGGACGGCGGGGTCGCCGGGGCGGCGGGGATGAACTTCGGCGGGAATGGAGTGGCCGGTGACGCGGCGGGCCGACTCGATGACCTCAAGGACGCTGAAGCCCTTGCCATTGCCCAAGTTGTAGATCAGGTGGTCGTGGGCGTCGAGAGCCTTAAGGGCGAGCAGGTGAGCGGCGGCGAGGTCGGAGACGTGGATGTAGTCGCGGATGCAGGAACCGTCCGGGGTGGAGTAATCGTCTCCGTAGATGCGGATGGAGGCGCGGCGGCCGAGGGCGACGTCGAGGACGAGCGGAATGAGATGGGATTCGGGGTCGTGGGCTTCGCCACGGGCGACGCCGTTGGGGCCTTCGGGCGCTCCGGCGACGTTGAAATAGCGCAGCGAGGCGTAGCGCAGGCCGTGGATGCGGTTGAACCAGGCCAGCATGCGCTCAACGAGGAGCTTGGACTCGCCATAGGCGTTGGTTGGCGCCAGGCGCGCGGTCTCCTCAATGGGTACAGATTCGGGTTCGCCGTAGACCGCGGCCGTTGAGGAGAAAACCAGGCGGCGAGGGCCGCAGGCGAGCATGGCTTCGAGGAGCGAGAGCGTGGAAGCGGTGTTGTTGCGGAAATAGAGCTCCGGGCGCTGCATCGACTCGCCGGCTTCAATGAGGGCAGCGAAGTGGAGAACGCCGTCGAAGGGCTTTTTCCGGTCCTGGGCGGCGGCGAAGATGGATTCGAGGAGTGCGCGGTCGGCGAGCTCGCCCTGGACGAACTCGGCGCACGGCGGAAGCAGCTCCCGGCGGCTGTGGCTGAAATTGTCGAAGACCACCGCTTCGTGTCCCGTTTCGGTAAGCATACTGGCGACCGTTCCACCGATGTACCCCGCGCCGCCGGTGATCAATATCTTCACAAAAAATGCTGTCCTTTCCGGAACACTTTAGGTTACCTTGAGTTTATAGCGGTAAGGTTTGGAAATGACTGCGCATGGCGGCTCGCCTGGGAACCCGGTTTTGCACGCGGCCTTCGGTCGGGGTAAAATGAACGCATTCCATAAGGTCGCCGCACTCGAGGTTGTCCGCCGCGCCTCAAGGTGCAGATCTTGCATGGTTTCCCTGCCGCGAAGCTCGACAACGCGAGGGTTTTCGCAGCATGCCTTGGATACGAAGTGGAGTGCCTGAATGTCCAGGGCGTTGGCGAACGAAGACTTCCGTAACCGAAGACACAGCGCACGGCGCAAAAGCGAGGCGTTTGCGCAGGCGGCAATGGGTTCGTGCAGAGCAGGCCTTTTCCTCTTCCGCTACTGGATATGGGCACGATCGGCCGGGTTCGGCGAAGTGGCGCGCCGCAAGAGGAGAACACTCCGGGGACGTGCCGCAACCCCCCAAAAGCATCCGCCGATGCATGGCGAGGTAATACGCGGGCCCCAGCCGTACGAGCCCGCAGTCTCCGGAGGTTTCGTTTCCGGGTTGTGTACTTGCCGGGGACGGAAGGCGGTAATTCCAGGTTTTTTTTGCGATGGCAGGCCACGGATTGCGTCTTTAGAGAACAGACTGAACTTCGCCGTGCAGACGGCAAGAAGCGAGGACTGAAAAAATGCCGACGACCTACTCCCCCGGACGGATCACTCTCGGTTTGCTTCCCGAACCTGAAGGGCGTTCCGCGCCGTTTATCGTCAGCACCATCGTCAACGGCCTCATCTTGACCACGATTTTGATTGTGGGGATGATGGCCCGAAACGTAGTTGTACACCAGTACGAGCAGACGGAGCTGATCTTCAACCAGAGCCAGCCTCCGCCGCCGAAGGTGAAGCCGCCCGAGCCAATACCGCAACCGCCTCCGCCGGTACACGAAATTGTGCAGATGGAGGCGCCGAAGATCCACCCGCCGACGCCTGAGCCGAAACCCAAGCCGGTGGAGATGGAAGCGAAGCTGACGGCGCCGGCGATCAGGACGGCCAGGCCTTCGATTATTATGCAGCCCCAGCCCAAGGCGGCCATGACGGCGGCCATGCCTGCGCAGGTGCGGCAGGCCCATCCGTCGACGGCGCCGGTGCACCTGGGCGAGACTTTCGGCGTTACGCCAAATCCCAATGCAACAAGGGCGGCCACGGTGGCGGCCATCGGCAACCCCTATGGAGGCATGCAGGGGCCGGCTGTGGCGCCGCATGGAGTGGTCGGTTCGGCGGGCATCGGCAACGGATTGCGGTCGGGGTCGAACTCCGGCATGGTCGGCCGCGTGGCGTCGGCGGGGATTCCGGGGGCCTCTGGCACGGGCAGCGGAGAGCGTTATGGCAAGGTGGCTTCCGCGGGCATTCCAGCGATGGCTTCGGCGGCCGTAGCACGGCAGGTAAGCGCCGAACCCCAGTCCACCGCTTTGGAAGTGCTCTCGAAGCCGCCTGTCCGCTACACGGCTGAGGCCCGGACGGCGAAGATCCAGGGAGACGTGGTTCTGCGCGTAACCTTCATGGCCGACGGCCGCGTGGTTGTGGTCGGCGTCGTGCATGGATTGGGTCATGGGCTCGACGAAGAGGCGGTACGTGAAGCGCGGGAGATTCGATTCCATCCAGCAACACGGGATGGACGGGCGGTGAACCTGACTACCAACATCATCATTACTTTTCAGTTGGCATAGTTACAAAGGAATTCGCAGTACGGAATCGTGAGGGCAGGCGCAGCGACCGGAAAGCGCGGGGGCGAATGATCCTCGGTAATACTCGGATGAATTCAACCAGGAGCTTGAAATGACGTTTCGGAAGTTCCCCTTTACCTTCCTGATCATTCTCTTAGGCGCATCGCTCGCGCACGCGAAGAAGCTGCCGAAGTACGAGCAGATGCGCCAACTGACTCCGGCGCAGGCGGCCCTCGTTGACCGGGCCATCGTGCAGGAGAAGGTGGTGATCAAGAATATCCAGCAGCGCACGCCCCTGGTGGAGACCTACATCCAGGACACGCGCCCGGACGTGAAGCTCTACGAGGTTCCGGTAGACGATTACTACGTGCTCAGCCGCGTGGACTTTGGAAAGGGCTTTTTCGACAAAGTCTACGATCCCCGCCAGGACGCGAAGCGAGGGTTTTTCCGGGGATCGCTCGACGCCATGACCGGGTTGAGCAAGATGCTGGGCCTGGAGAAGTTCACTTACAACCCCAACGGGTTCATGGAGATGATGTTCATCGACCCGTACGGATTCGACCGCCAGCATTACGCCTTCAGCTTTGTGCGGCGCGAGTTCCTGGGCTCGGTGCGGACGTGGGTCTTCGACGTGCATCCCAAGGTTCCTGGGATGGGCCGCTTCCTGGGGCGCATCTGGATCGAGGACCAGGGCGGCAACATCGTGCGCTTCAACGGCACCTACACTGGCCCCAACAACGAGGACTCGTCCAAGTATTACTTCCACTTCGACAGTTGGCGGATGAACTTGCAGCCGGGGCTCTGGCTGCCGGTGGCCGTCTACGTTGAGGAGTCGCAGCGCATCGAGGGTGAAAAATCCGTCGGCCTGAAGGCGCAGACGCACTTCTGGGGCTACTCGCTGAAGTTGCCCACGCGGGAGAGCGAAAACGTAAGCATCAAGGTGGACGATGCGGTGGACCAAAGCGGGCAATCGCAGGACGTGGGCCCCCTGGCGGCCTCGCGGCTGTGGATTGAGCAGGCGGAAGACAACGTGATTGACCGGCTGGTGCAGGCCGGACTGGTGGCGCCCCTCGATCCGGACAGCTACGAGCAGAAGGTGCTGGACCAGATTGTCGTCAACCTCGTTGTGCCCAATAACCTGGCTTTCACCGAGCCGGTGAAGTGCCGCGTGCTCTTGACCGATACCATCGAAGCCACCACGGTGGGCAATACGATTCTGCTCAGCCGGGGGCTGATCAACAGCCTGCCGGATGAGCCGGCCTTTGCATCGGTCATTGCGATGGAACTGGCGCATATCGCGCTCGGCCATCACATCGATACGCGCTACGCCTTCAACGACCGGCTGCTCTTCCCGGACGAATCGACGTTCCAGCGCATCGACATGTATCACTCGGCCACGGATGACCAGACGGCGGCCGCGCAGGCCATGAAGTACCTGCAGAACTCGATGTACAAGGACCAGTTGGCGCAAGCGGGGTTGTATTACGAGCAGTTGATGGACCGGGCCAAGGAGCTCAAGGCGCTGAACACACCCAAGCTGGGAGATTCGCTTTTGCAGGCGGACGGCGTGCCATGGATGGACGCGCTGGTGAAGATGGCGCCCAAGATCGAATGGGACAACATGAACCAGGTGGCGGCGCTGCCGCTGGGCAGTTGGATCAAGGTCGATCCCTGGGACGACACGGTGCACATGTTGAACGCCAAGCGGTACGCGCCGATGAACGCGCGCGAAAAGATGCCTTTCGAGGTGACGCCGATCTTCTTCAATCTGCAGCGGTACGATGTGGCCGCGAACCAATCGCCCGCGGCGCCGGCCGGAGGCCAGCCGCCTGCGCAGCCCAACAACGCACCCCCGCCCGCGGCGCAGCCTGCCGGCGGTAACACGGCGGTCCAGCAACCCCCTGCCGGACCTCCGATTCCACAATAATGCGAGCTCCCGAAAGAGGCTCCCGGAATGAAGACTGCAGTTCGTTCCGGGAATGAGAGGTTTTTTTTGAAGACCGGCCGATTGTCGCTTTCCACAGAGGGCCGGCACTCAGATTCATTTCGATTGGACGTGCTTTTTCCATGAAACTGAGACAGATTTGCTTTGCGTTGTTTCCAGTTCTCTTTGTTGTCTCCGGCGCCGATTCAGCCCGCGCGCAGACCGTGCCCTCCGCGTACGCGCGCACCTTTTCCATCACGGCCGGGGGACTGGGCTCCGCATTCAACCCGGACTATGCCGCCGGCGGCGTTGCCGGCAATGCGCCCAACTATCTCTTTGGCTTCGGCACGTACGTTGACGTGCACTTCACGCGCTGGATCGAGATCGAGGCGGAGGGCCGCTGGCTGCGTTACAACCAGTACATCGACGTTCACCAGGACAACTATCTGCTCGGCTACGAGCACCACTTCGACCGCCAGACCTTTTTCCACTTCACGCCGTACGCCAAGGCCCTGGTTGGCTACGGGAAGATGAACTTCGAGTATAACGACGCGCATGGCAGCTTTACGGCCCTCGCTTATGGCGGAGGGCTGGATGTGCGCACCCACGGTCATTTCGTCTTGCGGCCCGTCGACTTCGAGTACCAGCAATGGCCCGATTGGTTGAGCAGCCAACTGCACCCCTACGGGTTCAGCGCCGGGATGGCATACAGGTTTCTGGGGCGGTAATTGCAGGTTTCAGGTTCCAGGGGTCAGGAACTGAAGGACAGCGACTGCTAATCTATGCTGGAATCGGCCGATGAAACAGCACAACTACGCGGTTGACATCGAGTGGACCGGCAACGACGGCAGCGGGACCGCGAGCTACAAGAGCTATCGCCGCGACCATTTGATCGTTGCCCAGGGCAAGGAGCCGATTCCAGGCTCCAGCGATCCGGGTTTTCGCGGAGACGCTGCACGCTATAACCCGGAAGAACTGCTGGTGGCGAGTTTGTCGGCATGCCACATGCTCTCGTATCTCCATCTCTGCGCGGTCAACGGCATTTGTGTTCTCGAATACCGCGACCCGGCCTCAGGAACCATGCGGGAAAATGAAGACGGCTCGGGCGAGTTTGTGCGCGTGGTGTTGCGGCCCGCAGTGAAGATCGCTGCCGGCGGCAACGGTGAAAAGGCGCGCAATCTGCATGGCGAGGCGCATCATCTGTGCTTTATCGCGCGGTCGGTGAATTTTACAGTTGAGGTTGCGGCGGAAATCGTGGAGTGAGGGCGCGCATGCCCTCAGCACGTGCACACACCTGGCAGCGAAATAAGAAGGGCCGCTCAATTGAGAGCGGCCCTTCGGCGTTTATGGATCCCGGTCCGTTACGCCGGTGAAGGCGAGCCTTCGGGGAATCCCGGACCGCCGCGGCTCTCAGGCTTGAGAACCTGCTGCGGCGTGCCGCTGCCCGTGTCCGTGGGCGAGGCCAGTATGGAACGGATCGGCGGCAACTCCTTGCCGTCGATCAGCATCTGCACCTCTTCGGCGTCGATGGTTTCCCGCTCCAGCAGGGCTGCGGCAATGCGGTGCATCGGATCCCGGTTCGCGTCGATGATCGCGTGGGCCGACTGGTACGCCTCGTCGATCAGGCGGCGCACCTCCAAATCGATCTGCCGCGCCGTCTCCTCCGAGAAATCCCGGTGCTGGGCGATCTCCCGGCCCAGGAATATCTGCTCTTCCTTCTTGCCGAAGGTCAGGGGCCCAAGGCGGCTCATGCCGTATTCGCAAACCATGCGGCGGGCAAGATCCGTGGCGCTCTCGATGTCGCTGCCGGCGCCCGTGGACATCTGGTTGAGGAAGATCTCCTCGGCAACGCGGCCGCCGTAAGCCGACGCAAGGCGCGTTTCCAGGTACTCGCGGGTGTAGTTGTGGCGATCGTCGGGCAGATAAACGGTCACGCCCAACGCCATGCCGCGCGGGATGATGGTGACCTTGTGGATGGGGTCGGAGTGTTCGCGCATGATCGAAACCAGCGCATGGCCGGCCTCGTGATACGCGGTGACGCGCTTTTCCTCTTCGGTCAGGAGCATGGACTTGCGCTCGGCGCCCATCAGCACCTTGTCCTTGGCCAGCTCGCAGTCGTACATGGTCACCTGCTTGCGGTTGGCGCGGGCGGCGGCGAGCGCGGCCTCGTTGATCATGTTGGCCAGGTCGGCGCCGCTGAAGCCCGGCGTTCCTCGCGCCAGCACGTTCAGGTTCACGTCGTCGGCGATGGGAACTTTCTTGATGTGAACGCGCAACACTTCTTCGCGGCCGCGCACATCCGGCAAACCCACCACTACGCGGCGGTCGAAGCGGCCAGGCCGCAGCAGCGCCGGATCGAGCACATCGGGACGGTTGGTGGCTGCCACCAGGATCACGCCGTCGTTCGACTCAAAGCCGTCCATCTCCACCAGCAACTGGTTCAGGGTCTGCTCGCGCTCGTCGTGACCTCCGCCCAGTCCCGCGCCGCGATGGCGGCCCACGGCGTCGATTTCGTCGATAAAGATGATGCAGGGAGCATTCTTCTTTCCCTGCTCGAACAGGTCGCGCACGCGGCTCGCGCCCACGCCCACAAACATTTCAACAAAGTCCGAGCCGGAGATGGAGAAGAACGGGACGTTGGCCTCGCCCGCCACCGCGCGTGCAAGCAGCGTCTTGCCGGTTCCCGGAGGGCCGACCAATAGCACCCCCTTGGGGATGCGCCCGCCAAGCTTCTGGAACTTCTGCGGCTCGCGCAGGTACTCGATGATCTCCTTGAGCTCTTCCTTGGCCTCGTCCACGCCGGCCACGTCTTTGAACGTGACCTTCTTCTGCTGCATGGAGAGCAGGCGCGCGCGGCTCTTGCCAAAGGACAGCGCTTTATTGCCACCCGACTGCATCTGGCGGAGCATGAAGAACCAGATCGCCCCCAGCAGGATGAACGGGCCGAGGTTGATCAGCAGCAGCCAGAGAGTGTTGCTCTGCTGTGGCTTGATGGTTAAGTTGATCTTGGCTGCGGTCAGGGCCTTCAACAGGTCTTCGTAATCGCTGGGAATCGTGGTGTGAAATTCTTCCTTCGATGTCTTGAGATGGCCGCGCAGTTCATCGCCCTGAATGGTGGCGTCCTGCACCTGATTGCTCTGCACGCTGTCCATCAGTTGGGAGTACGAGAGTTCATGGTCTTTCCCCGAGCCTGCGCTCTTCGACACGACCGCCCACAACATCAGCAGGCAGACGAGGATGAAGACCCAGAACATGATCGTCTTGAAGCTAGAATTCACCAGGATTCCTCTTTCCCGGCCGGAAGAAACCGCTCAACTGCCTCCAGCGCCGCATGCACATCCATTAGACGCTCCCTTGTTCCGCAAAGTGACAGAAACTGAGAACCTCGTGCGCGGGCACCATCGCCGCCGCCCCACGGATGAGCAATATGCAAATTGTAAACCCAGAAGAGGAAATGTTGCACATTCCCAAAGGGCAACCGGCGATAGTACCGATGGGGTTAACGGCTTTGAGAGGGCGGCTGGGTAGAGAGACCCTGGCCGGCAGAACCGAGCTCTGTGACCGTGACTGCAATGCCCGGCTGCGGCTCGAGCTCGACCCCCTTCATCCACACGATGCGCCCGGCCAGCTCGAGGACCGGCCAAAGGGCGCGTGCCGTGCCCGTAACCCGCAGGCGCTCCAGCACTTCCTTCACTTTGCGGGGGCCGCTGGAGTGACGGAGCGTGACCCGGTCGCCCGGCTTCCAGTTGCGGAGGTTGGCGAAGGTCGGCGGAGCATCCGGCTGGCTGCTCACAAGAAGGCGCAGGCGAAGGCCGAACGCGGGCGCGGCGATCTCACCCGGAACCGGGACGGCGTACTCGGGAGCCGGGAACACGGCGCCGTTGGCCGCGGATGGCGCCAGGCCTGAAGTCAATCGCAATTCGCGGTTGGTGCGCTCGGCAATCAGGCCCTGCGCAAGGCCGAGTTTTTGCCCCGCGCGGCCGTGGAGGGCCAGATTGCGCAGGGATTCGGTCGATGCGAAATCGGGTGCGGCCCCCAGGCGTTCGGCCGCGTGGCGCAGCAGCCGCCGCTGAAGCGCCGGAGCCAGCAAAGCGAGCCGGGTTATGTCCACGGCAAGGCTGTCGCCGCCGGCGCGTCCGCCCCCGCGCACCGGGCGGCCGGGAAGAAGCAGTTGCGGGGCCAGCCGCGCCAGCTCCGACTGCCACCATCCCTCTTCGTCGCGGGCCAGCGTCCCCATCTGCGCCAGGTGTTCGCGCAGGCGCGGATTGTAGCCCTCGAGCAGCGGCAGCAGCTCGTGCCGGATGCGGTTGCGCGTAAACGTCAGGTGACGGTTGGTCGAGTCCTCCCGCCACGGCTGGCCGAGAGCATTCAGATAGGCTTCGATCTCGGCGCGGGTTGTGGAAAGCAGCGGGCGCACGATACGGCCCTCCAGGTAGTCGAGCGCCGGAGAAATGCCGGCAAGACCCTCGGTCCAAGCGCCGCGCAGAAATTTGGCGAGCACCGTTTCCGCCTGGTCGTCGAGGGTGTGCGCAGTGGCCACGGCGTCCACTTCGCCGGCAGCCATAAGTTGCCGGAACCAGGCGTAGCGAAGGCGCCGTGCCGCTTCTTCGATGCTTTCGCTTCGCTTGCCGGAATCGCGATTGGGGCGGGCTTCGGCGGCCGTATCCACGCGCGTTTCGTGAAACGCCAGGCCAAGGCTGCCGGCCAGCTCGCGGGCAAAGGCGAGATCGCCGTCGGCCTCGTCTCCGCGCAGTCCATGGTGAAGGTGCGCCGCATGAATTACGAGTCCAGGATGCACGCTCCGGTCCGCCAGGGCGCGCAGCAGGGCCACCGAGTCCGCGCCGCCGGAAAGGCCGACGGCCACCCTCATTCCGGGCTTCAGGGGCGTCGTGTCGAGGGCGAGCGTAGGCGAAGCGAGGCGCACGCAAGGATGATACGGCCTGCCTCTACTGCGCCGCGCAGACGAAGTTTTCCGCTCGATTGAGGTCGCCGCTGCCTTTGTACTTTGCGGCCTGCGGATAAGGGCAGAGGGGCCGGGTCATGACCGCAGGACCTTGTCCATCGGAGCCCGCCGTTTTGGTGGCGATGATGGCGGCTGGCGCAGCTCCCGTCTCCACCCAGTCTTCCAGTGCAATGCGGACATTGTGCTGGGGATCGCTGGCCGTCCAGGTCCAGGACTCGCCGAAGTTGTCGGGGCCGGGCCCCTCGCCGCAATGCTGCATGCCGGGAACCATGTAGAGCCGCGTGAAGGAATCGGTCTCGGCGAGGCCCATTTTCGCTTCCACTCCTTCGTAGTAGTTGACGGTGTTGAGAGCCGGGATAGCCGGATCGTCCCACCCGTGATAGAGGATGAGCTTGCCGCCGCGCGCGCGGAAGGCGCTGAGGTCGGGATTCACCGCGTTGAGGGCGGAAGCAGTTTCTTCATCGGCCGCCTGCAGGCCGCTTTCCCAGTTGAAAGTCTTCAAGTTCCAGTCCGCTTTGCCGTACACTATGTCGGAGAAGTAGCCTTCGCTGAAAAAAGTCAACAGGCTCTTGTCGGGAGCCGGGCCGGTAATCCAGGTTTCCCATCCGTTACCGCCTTCTTCCGCGCCGGGCAGGTAACCGGGAAAGACCTGGCGGCCCTGGGCGTCTCTAAGTCCCGCGTATATCTTTTTGAGCGCCGTGACCTGGGCGCTGGTCAGGCAAGCAGCCGAATCTTTTCCGTGCTTGCATTCGATCGAGGCGGGATCGAAGTGGCATTGGCGGGGATCGTTGAGGATGCCGTCGCTCAGCCCGTCGAGATGGTCGCAGGCGGCCAGCACGGCGCGCGCAATGGTGGGTATCTTGGCCGGGGGAATGAAGCTGGCCGGCGTTGCGGTGAGGGCCTGCGTATCGACGGCTCCGACTGTCAGCTGCGCGGTCCAATAGTTGGCGGGCGCTCCGGCCAGGATTCCGTCGTAATCGGCGGGAAAGCGTTGCGCCTCCATCAACGCTTCACGGCCGCCATCGGAGCACGATGCGAAATAGGAGTGGCTGGGCGGGGTCGCGTAGAACCGCTGCACCACCAGTTTGGCCAGACCGGTCATTTCGTGGATGGCGCGATAGCCGAAATCGATGACCTTCTCGGGATGGCCGAGGGCCCAGGCCGCATCGATCGGCGAGCCGTCGTGGCCAGTGTCAGTAGCCACGGCGGCATAACCTTTGCCGACGGCCGCACCCAGCTCCTGGTAATCGATCTGTCCCGCAAAGCCGCCGTTGCCGATGCCCTGGAGCTTGCCGTTCCATCCCTCCAGCGGCATCCAGATCTCGATTACGATGTCGGAGTCCGGCGTCGGTCTGTCATGCGCCACGATCCGGCAGAAGGCCGGGAGCTTCTTGAAGAACTCTGCGAGATCGGCTGCGGTGTAGAGCTGCGGCGGAGCAACGAATGCTCCGGCAGCGACTGGCTTGGCCATGGCGATGCCGACGTGCGGCAACTGAAGCGTGGCGAGGAGCTCGCAACTTTCGCTGGGATGGTCTGAGCTTGCGCCGCGGGCGACGGCGGGAGTTTGGCCGGCAGTTAAGACGCCGGTCAGACAAAACCACCCCGCAGCGAGCAGGAACGCAGAAATCCGCATGGTGCTCACCCTTTGTTGAAATCTAGCCAAGGTCTCCGTCCTTGAAGTCTCCCGGAACCTTGAAGTCTCCCGGAAACAAGGGCAAATCTCCTAGAATTTCTCATCGAGCAAGGTTTTGTAAAAGGGCACGATTTTAGTCGGGCCGCAAAAGCCTCAAAATGAGGGCGGGCTTTAAAGGCTGCGGAAAAACTCGGTCCGCGCGCGGTTTTGTGTCAGGGCATGACTTTAGTCGTGCCGCAAACGCCACAAAATAAAGGGCGGGCTTTAGCCCCTGCGGGAAGCTTTCCGCAAAATTCGCCCGCTATTTCCCCTTTTTCCGCAGCCTGTTTGGCCCCTGCTGCACTGCGAGGAGATTCGTTCAAACGTTCTTTAACATGTTAAGGCTCGCCTTCGAAATATTGAAGTAGTTTTGTTTATGTTTTTGGACGTAAGAATCCAGGACGCGATCATTCTATTCCTCGCGGCCGGCAGGAGGGGTTCTGTGCGGACAGTCCTCTGTCGGCAGCGCCGGAAAAGGGTTCTTGCTCGTCTCCTCTCCTTTGGCGCGGGCCTGATCGGCAGCGCTGCGGCCAGGCCGGCCCTGGGCCATCTCCTATACTGGGCAGGATGCTGGTGAAACGTGAAGCCACTGCGGCCGATGCCGCCCTCATCGCCGCACATCGGCGGGCGATGTTTGCCGCCATGGGCCGCTCGCAGGAAGCGGCGCTGGACACCATGGCCCGCAACTTCGCGTCGTGGGTGGCGCGGGCCATCGCGGAGCGGCGCTACGAGGGCTGGATTATCGCCGACGGGCTGCATCCGGTGGCTTCGGCCGGGCTCTTCATCCTCGATTGGCCGCCGCATCCGCTGGACCCCGTGGGAGAGAAGCGCGGCTACCTGCTTAACGTCTTTGTCGAGCCCGACTATCGCCGCCGCGGGCTGGCGCACGATCTGGTCGAGATGTGCATGATCGAAGCGCGTCGGCGCGGCATCCATGTGGTCACGCTCCACGCTTCCGACGCCGGCCGGCCGATCTACGAGAGCATGGGATTCAATGCCGGCAATGAGATGATCTACGTCGCCCCCGCCGGAGAGGTGCCGGGCGGGAGTTGATCCGCTTGGCGCGCCGCAGCGAACGGCCAGTTCAAAAACGAGCGGCAGGTTCCCACCACGCTTTTTCTCACCCCGTTCCACCACCATCGTGGGTGCTCCACCGCGGAAAAGAATTCTCACGCAGATTTGCATGGAATTACGCCCGGTTGGCGCACAATAATGAAGTAGAGGATTTCAGGCGGGTGCAGCCGGTCAAAACCCAGGTGCGAACGGCAGCAATGGAATCCGCGGCGGCGCCAGATAAGTGTGGGACCCCACCCCCCCCCCCACAAAAATCTGCCGCAATTCAGGGAGGCGAAAATCGCAAGCTGCTAATAACAAGCAACTTGAAAAATCTCACCCGGCGCAGAAAGCTGAAAAACAAGCGATTCTTAAGCCTTTTTAAGGCAACTTAAGGCCCTCGAACCCCTCCTTAAGCCGAAATAAGGCCGATTTAAGGGTAGATAAGACCTGTCGGAACCGGCTCGTGAACCTCTGATGGCGAACACGGAATGGCTAATTCTCCATTCCGCAATGACATGTCCGCCGGGTGGATAGCGGACATCCGCGCCTCGGTGTCCGCACAGTCTTTGACTCTTTCCTGGCATATTGATAGCCTTCAAGAGAAAGGTTGTTGCTCCTCCCGCTCTTTTAAGAGCGTCCCCGTCGTCTAGCCCGGCCCAGGACACCGCCCTTTCACGGCGATAACACGGGTTCAAATCCCGTCGGGGACGCCAACAAAACAAACAACTTGCAAGATTCTGGCCGGAAAAACGTGGGTTTGAAAAGGTTCGATAAGAATTTCCACTTGTGGAAAGCCCGCTCTACTCTTCATTGCCTTCGCCCTCCGCTGTCCCCATGATCTGACGCACCACCCGGCTGTGAGCGGTCCGCCTGATCGCGGTGATGCCCTGCGTGTACACGTCCATCGTCACCTTGAAGTTGGCGTGACGGAGTGTTTCCTGGATCGTCTTCACGTTCTCTCCGTTTTCGTTCATCAGGGTGCCGAGGCTGTGGCGTAGTGTATGCCAGCCCACCGGTTCTTTGATCTTCAGGTCGTTCTTCAAAATCGGCTTGAGGTAGACCCGATAAATCGAGTTCGGCCAGTATGGCTGTTTGCCCTTCTTCGCTGGACTGGCGAAGATCCAGTCGTTCTCCTGGTTGTAGGCACAGCGAAGCCGCCATGCCCATAGGATTTCCGCGACTGCTGCGTCGATGGGGACCGGTTTTCTCGAGGCTTCGGTCTTGCAGCGTTCGATCCGCTGCTTGACCACATCGCGGGTTACGCGAAGTTCGAGGCCCTCGAAATCGACATCCTCCCACTTCAGCCCGAGAATCTCGCCGACCCGGAGGCCGGTGGATGCGCCGAGCAGGACTGCCGTCTTGGGAAGATCCACCAGCTTATCCAGCAGCTCTTTCAACTGCTGCGGAGTAAGGATGGTCGGGATTTGGGAACGCTTCGCGCTCTGACGCACGTGGCGGATGGGATTGTTTGTCGTCCACTCCCACCGCTGTGCGTGACTGTACACTGCGCTCATGATGTTCCTGATCTTCGCCTTCGATCCTTTCGACAGAGGCAGCAACTTCAGCCATTGCTCCACCTGAACCGGCTTTATTTCCGTCAGCCGGTACGAGCGCCAGCGCGGCAAAATCCACTTCGTCAAATAACCCTGATAAGTGAACTGGGTCGAATACGACTTTCGTGTTTCGTCGTCTCCGGCCTCGCTGCCTGGTGGCCTGGTTCCGTGCATGATGTCGGGCAATTCGTGCTGACGGTAATGCTCGACAAGGGTCTCGAAGCTGATGGCTTGCAGTTTCTGTCGCGGGGTTTGTTCGTTAATTTCCAACCGCAGCGCGTCGGCGGCCGTCTGTGCTTCGGCCTCGGTCCTGAACTCATCGACCGTGCCGATCACTGCCTTGCGATACCGCTTGGTTCCGTCCAGCTGGATCTCGTACCAGCGGAAGACCCACACGGTTTCGCCAGACCTCTGGCGCTTCTCACGCTGCAGACTTCCTCGTTGATGCCGTACTCGCCTCATGTTCATCTCCTCTCGTTGGCGAGCACGATTGGCCTGCATTCAGAGTAGTGGACGCGGGCGGGCGCCGCCAGCCGTTCGCTTCGGTGGGTGACCCGTTCTCAAACTCGCGGGAAATCCACTCATCGATCAGCGAGGCGCGGAACCTCCAGAACTTCCCGACGTGGACGCCTCGGACCAGCCCGTACCGCGCATATTTCTGGAGAGTCTTGGGTGCAACCCCAATCATCTCGGCGGCCTTGTCGCTGTCGATCAGCGGCTCGGGAACCCTACGCTTGCGGGGCTTTCGCGACCTTTTCTCTTCCGTTTGGGTCGGAACCATACTCAAACCTCCAATGGGGAACGCAGAGCGCCGAAACGGTCCGTACGCTCCTGTGCAAAACCTGCCTCAATTGAGGATTTCCTGTCCAATAACTTTTCGTGTTTCCGTAATAAGTTTTGTGCATTACGGCTCAGTACGTTGGAGATCGGGGGGCGTACCTGATCTGAAAACAAACCAAAGGCAACGTTTTTGGCTGGGAGCGCATCGTGCAGTACAGGTAGTGCAAATTAATCATGCATACAGACGTGAATAGTCAACAACTACAACGTCCGACTCTCACCGCTTTGGGCGGACGCAAGAGCTGAGCAAGTAGAAGCACCCGCCCCACCTGCCTTGGTCATGCAGAGGGGAGTCTGCGTCCTGGGCAGGTGATCTATGGCTTCTTCCAGTCGCCAGAAGCGTAAGCAGGCTGTGTCGGCGGACACGCTTCGCATCCGCGATTTCGCTCTCCTCCTGGCCTTATACGAAGCGGGCAACCTCACAGGGGCGGCTCTTCGCGTCGGGATCACCGAGCCCGCCGCGAGTCAACAGCTCAGGTCAATTCAGCGCCGCGTGAAGATGCGGCTGCACGAATCGAATCACGGTGGGGACAAGCTCACGGTGGAGGCCCAAGCCCTGCTTCCGGCCGCGGCGGACATCGTCCAGGCATTCCACCGCGGAATGCACGATGCCCAGGAGGCTCGACATGGCGGGCCGCACATTCTGCGAATCGGAGCATCCCCGTTTCTCCCGGAGGGATGGCATCGGCTCCTGGAGTCCGTTGAAATGCGGCTCTATCGTAACGTCAGACCGCAACTCGATTTGACTAACACCGAGCAACTGCTCTTGGCGCTCCAAAGACACGATCTTGACGTTGCGCTTGTGATCTCCCCGCCGCAAAATGGAAAGCTCACAAGCCGGTGTGTGGCGAAGAGCCCTTTCATGATCGTTTTTCGCGAAGGGCACGCGCTTGCCGGGCGCCAGTCGGTGAGTTTGACCGAGGTCGTGTCCTATCCTTGGATCTTTTTTCACAAGAGCGACCATCCGTGGCTGCACGACTTGATTCTGCGCCGCGCCGAGACCGCTGGTGACGGAGTGAGAATTCTGCATCG
The DNA here is from genome assembly GCA_050745765.1 of Occallatibacter sp. Classification (GTDB taxonomy): domain Bacteria; phylum Acidobacteriota; class Terriglobia; order Terriglobales; family Acidobacteriaceae; genus Telmatobacter. The sequence continues at coordinate 59,927 of JBOGLX010000117.1, forward strand.
TGTAAACCACTTCGATCACGTTCCACGGCTCCTCACTGACGACAGGGTGTTGGCATGGCTGACGCCGACTGGCGCTGAGCGCATCGCCCGTCCGGGCCTTGTGGCAAGACCGCTCGATGACCCGAAAATTTGTCTGGAGACGCACCTCGTTGCGCTGGCCAGCAACACATCCCCGCTCGTCGCCGAATACTACAAATGCTTTATGCAGCAAGTCGAGGAGGATCAGTCGCCGGTGCAGTTGGCGCTTCCGTTAGCCGGACCGATCATGAATCAAAGCTGGAACGAAGCCAGGCGATTGTACAAGGTATCCGCATAACGGAGATCGGGACGACTGAATGCTCACCCCAGGGGTCGAGCAGCGGGGAGTCTTTTCCGACAGTCGCTCACTCAAGGATTTAAGTCGTACCCAGGAAGAGTGCAGCCACCGTGTTCGGCGCATTCTGAAGCGAGCAAATCGAAGGTACGCTCAAACGATTTGTACTCGCGGTAGTCCTCGACCGCGACGGTCAGCATCCAGGAACAGATTCCCGCGAAGAGGATCAGGGCCGTCCACTGCTTAACGGATGGGGATTTCCGAAAGGCTGCAACCATAGCCTCATTTTCCGCCGGATCAGGCCGGACCGCAAATCTTGGATGCTGACGAGGCGTGTCGGTTGGTTTCCGGGCGCTGAAACGGGTTCAGTCAGCGACAGCTTTCGCCGCATCCAACGCCAAGCTGAATTCTCATTGCCCAAGTTTATACCTCTTGACAATCTAGTGAAGAGGGTTGTATACCTCTTGATTATCTAGTGGGGATCGTCGTGCCTGAGAGCAACCGTGACCTAGTTCAAGGAACCCTGGAGATGCTGGTGCTGAAGACACTGGCGCTTGAGCCGATGCATGGATACGGAATAGCGCTACGTATCGAGCAGATCAGCGACGGTGTATTCCGGGTGAATCCGGGATCGCTGCTTCCGGCACTGAGCCGGATGGAGCGCGCCGGCCGGATTCGCGGCGAATGGCGTTCAACGGAAAACAACCGGCGGGCTAAGTATTACGCACTGACTGTTGCTGGACGGAAGGCGCTCGAAGAAGAACGACGCCATTGGGGGCGCCAGATCGCCGCCATTAACCGGATTCTCGAAGCCTGAGGAGAGGGGGAGAAATGCTGCGGAGCCTGATTGGTGGTATGCGGGCACTCTTTCGCCCCGCCGAGCGCAACGCCCAGATTGAAGAGGAACTGAGCAGCTTTTTCGAGGCGTCCGTGGACGACAAGATGCGGCACGGCATGAGCGCGGAAGAAGCGCAGCGCGCGGCGCGGGCCGAGACTGGAAGTCGCGAGATGGTACGGCATAAGGTCTGGTCAGCAGGTTGGGAATCGCTGTTTGAGTCGCTTGCACGGGATGTGCAGGTCGCGCTCCGGCAGCTGCGCAAATCGCCGGGTTTCACGGCGACAGCCGTTCTGACCTTGGCGCTGGGCATCGGCGTAAACGCAACGATGTTCAGCTTGGTGAGCGCGTTTCTGATGCCTCGTTTGCCGGGGCGTGACCCGCAAGGCGTGGTGGTGGTTTCTTCGGTCAATCCGAATCAGAGCTACCGCGCGGATGTCTACGCCGTTTCCGCACCCAACTACCTGGCGTGGCGCACGGACACTCACGTATTCGCGGACATGGCCGCTGACGCTGACGACCAGACCGGCAGCCTGGCGGGGCAGGGGCAGCCGGAGGCGATCCACTATGCGGCCGTTTCGCCGAATTACTTCGGCATTTTTGGCGTCAGTCCGATGCTGGGGCGCACATTCATGGCGGGGGAAGATACGCCGGGAAGGAATCACGTTCTCATCCTGAGTTACGGCCTGTGGAAGAGCCGCTACGGCGCCGACCCGAAGATCGTTGGACGAACGGTGCATCTCAATCGCGAAGATTACACGGTCGTGGGTGTGATGGGACCCGATTTCCGCCTGCTCGGCTACACGCCGCAACTGTGGACCCCGTTGACGCTGAGCGCAGCGGATAGGGCACCCGCAGCACGTAAGGATCGCTATCTGTTCCTGTTTGCGCGGCTCGCACCGGGTGTCACTCTGCAGCAGGCGCGCGCGGAGATGGACGTGCTGGCGCGGCGCGCTCAATTGGACTTTCCCGATATTGAGAAAAGATGGAGCGCATCCGTGAGGACGCTGGCCGACTATCTCGTCTACGAATTCGATATTCGCAACTCGCTCGACGTGATCATGGCCATGGTGGGGTTTGTGCTGCTGATCGCGTGCGCCAATGTCGCCGGGCTGCTGCTGACGCGCGGGGCAGGGCGCCAGAAAGAAATGGCGATCAGGGTTTCGCTGGGCGCGAGCCGGTTGCGCGTGGCCCGGCAGTTGCTGACCGAAGGCATGGTGATTGCGCTTGCAGGGGGCGCGGCAGGTCTGCTCCTGACCCTCGTGGGAATCCGCCTGCTGCGCGCCGCCCTGACCTTCAACGTTGCCATCAGCTCGGTTCCCGTGATTCTCGACCGCCGCGTGTTACTGTTTGCTTTATGTATCTCGCTGGCATCCGCTGTGCTGTCGAGCCTCATCCCGGCTTTGAAAGTGTCCCACGCCCATATCGATACGGACCTGAAGAGTGAAAGCCGCACATCTTCTGCAGGACGCGCGCACAGCCGGTTGCGGGCCACGCTGGTAGGGGGCGAGATCGCTTTGGCGCTGTTCCTGCTGATGGGGAGCAGTTTGATCGTTCACGGCCTTTACCGCCTCGACCATCAGAGGCTCGGCTTTCGCCATGACCATGTGCTGACGGCCGGTATCGTACTGGATCATGCGCGATACGGCGATCCGTCGCAGCAACTGCAGTTCGTGCGCGATCTCATGCCTCGCATGGAACAGATTCCGGGTGTGGAGGACGCCGCCGTCACCTCCGATCTTCCCGCTTCCGGAGGGAACACCGCTTCCATCCGCATTCAGAGCGAACCCGCCCCACCGGATAACGGCCAGCGCAGCGCGCTCGACGTGCAGACCACGCCCGGCTATTTCCAAGTGGCGGGTGTTTCGTTGCTGCGCGGCCGCACCTTCACCGAGGCGGACAATGGCCAGGCGCCGCGCGTAGTGCTGGTGAACCAGGAGTTTGTGCACCGCTATTTGGGCGGTCGCAATGCGTTGGGAAAGCGGATTCGGGTGGGCGATCAGAATGCAGCGCCGGTCTGGAGCGGGATTGTCGGCGTGGTGAGCAACGTAAAGTACTACTCCGACGATACGCGCATCGACCCGGAGGTTTATCAGCCGTTCTCTCAGCGGCCGGTCGCTTCATTTTCTCTGATGATGCGAACGAGTGTCGATCCCGACAGCGTGATCCCCGAATTGCGCCGCGCGGTTGCAGGGCTGGACCCGGAACTGCCGCTGCTGCATGTGATG
>JBOGLX010000118.1:0-39166 GCA_050745765.1 Occallatibacter sp.
AGCAGATCCAGCCGGGATGCACTCTGCCGCGCACTCGAAAAACCAAACAATCCGGTTGTCCAGTTATATAGTGGACACTACACTAGTCTTCGCCAAGGACGTCGAGTTCTCGAGCCCTTCCGCAGCAGCGGCAGTTGTTCACGGCGGGAGCGCAAATGGGCTGATTGCTTGGAGATCTGAGGACGGAATAGCCCTGAAAAACCTTGACAAACAGCAATGAGGTCCTATTGAAATAGGCCTCTAAAGGCGCTTGATCGCCGCCCTCTCCGCTTACAATACAGCCATGTTTACCGGGATCATTGAGCAGACAGGCACGTTGGTCGGCCTGGCGGACCGCGGAGGAGTGCGGCGGCTTACGGTGGAGGCGCCGGGGATTGCCGCGCGGCTCTGCGAGGGGGATTCGCTGGCAGTGTCGGGCGTGTGCCTGACGGCGCTCGATGTGGACCCACGCTACTTTCATGCCGACCTGGCGCACGAAACGCTGGCGCGGACCTCGCTGGGGGCGCTGGAGGCGGGCGCGCAGGTCAACCTGGAGCTGCCGACGGCGGCGGGCAGCCCGCTGGGCGGGCACGTGGTCCAGGGGCACGTGGACGGGACGGGAACGTTGGCGGCGATCGATCCGGTAGTGGGCTTCTCCAGCGCGCGGTTCGATCGCGAGACGACGGACTGGACGCTGAAGGTGCGGGTTCCGGACAGTACGCGGCAGTGGATGGTGGACAAAGGGTCAGTGGCCGTCGAGGGGATCAGCTTGACGATCGCCGGGTTCGACGGGGAGACGATTTCGATTGCCATACTGCCGCTGACTTATTGGCGGACGAATCTGCACACGCTGCGCGTGGGCGCACCGGTGAACGTCGAGGCGGATGTGCTGGTGAAGCTGGCGGCGATGCAGATCGGGGCGGCGAAAAAGCCGGCCTTCGAGCTGACGGCGGAGTGGCTGGTGGCGCACGGGTACTGAACTAAAGGGGTCAGGGATCAGAGATCAGTGGTCAGGGATCAGGGCGGGGACGGGTTGACCGAAGATCGACTCGCTTGGGCATCCGGCCAGTCCCACCCTTTTCACGATGAGACCGTGAAAAGGATGGGGCGCCCGGCGGCCGGATTGGAAGCGGATCGACGGAGGTGGAGGGGTTTACCTGTGGTACTTGGACTGAACGAAGTCGTGGGCGACGGTGCGGACAAAGGTGACTGCGCCCGGCGGAACGCCCACTTCGCCCTTCAGGATGGACTGGAAGCTGTGGGGCTGGCCGTAGTAGAGCTCGGTGTCTTCCCCGTTCTGGCTGACGCTGGTGCCGTCAAGGTCGATGCCCGCGAAGAGTCCCTTGCTGCGCGAGTAGGTGAGGAGCTCGGCATTCAGCTTCCAGTCGGTGGCAGCCTGGCCGGTGCGACCCACGGGGCCGGCCGCGGCTGAGGCGTCACCGCCGATTTTGAATTTGCTCTTGAGCAGGTCCTGGAAGCCGCGCTGGTTGACGGCTACGAGGATCAGCGCGGTGGACTGGCCGCCGATCTGGAAGCCGAAGGAGCCGCCGGCCATGCGGATGAAGACCGGCCCGCTCCAGCCGTGGCCGGTGCGGCAGGTGACCACGCCCTGGCCGTACTGCGCGCCAAAGACAAAGGCGCCCTTGATGAGCGCGGGGACGATGGCGACGCAGGTGGCCGAGGCCAGAATGTTCATGGGGATGGTGCGGTCCTGGGCAGCCATGATGTCGTCCAGCGTGGTTTTGGCGGCATCGATGCGGTTCTGCAGGTCTTCGCGCGACGCGGCCCGGCAGGCGGCGCCGGAGAGCAGGAAACAGAGGCAAATCGAAAGGATGCTCTTCTTCATTTGTGTGTCCTTTTCAGTCCGCCGCCGTTGGCGGCTCGGAGTCAAGAGAGCGTGGTTGAATGAGCGCTTTCTGCTGGGGCGGTTCGCTCGGTATGAAGGACGGAGAGACATGGGCAGCAGTTCGGCACGGGGGAACGCCGAAGCTTCCACAAGACAGGCTACAACATTCAGATGGGAAAACAAGCGGGAAACGATGAAAAGCAGGACAATCGCATGAACAGAGTTAGCGAGTGTTTTCAAGCGTCCCGCGCCGCCCCGACGGGGCTCCGAGTGAAGATTTCTGGCATCCAGCCCCAGCGCTGAAGCGCTGGGCTAACAAACGTTGCGCCCACGGCGCGCCAAGGACGTCGTCTTGCGTCTTGCCAACAAAATAAATTCATACGATTGCCCTGGATGAAAAGGCGATGCGACAGGGGGGAACGCTAAAAGCTAGACGAAGACAACGGGCAGAATATGATAACCGACAGAAAAAAGAGGAGTTCCCAGGCTGCACTTCTACGTGCCTCCGGGGAACTCCTTTCCCCAGATCTGCGTTGTTTCTGTTAGTAAGATTGAATAAAACTCATAGTTCGCACAAGAGTACTTAAGGTCATTGCATCAAAGTAACCAGCATGTTTACCTATTAGTACTGTTGGTTCTTGAAGGGTTCGCAGCGTGGTTCTGCGGCGCATTCTGCCTGGGCACGAGTGAAAGGCTCAGGGCCGACATGGAGAGCTTGATGCGATTGTCGGCCCCGGCCTTGCGCATCAGCCGGCCGACATAAGCCTTTACAGTGCGTTCCTCGATGCCGAGCTGGGCGGCGATCTCGCGGTTGGAGCGGGCCATCATGATCAGCTCGAGGACCTGACGCTCGCGGACGGTGAGCTGGCTGCCGAGGTCGGCAAAACCGGAGTCTGTGGGCTTGAGAAGGCGGTCGATGAGCCGCGAGAGGAGCTTGCGCGGAGCCCAGATGGAGCCCTCGGTGACAACTTCGATGGCGCGGAGGACGGTTTCGGGTCCCGCGGTGAGATCGAGGTAGGCCCGCGCGCCCGCAATGATGGATTCGAGGACCAGTTCTTCGTTCCCTTCGGGACCGATGACGATGAGGCGGAGGTCGGGACGAATGCGGCGGATCGTCTCCAGGGAATCGATGCCGACGGAGGAAGAATGGAGGTCGAGAACGAGGTACTCGAGAGATTCGCGGTCGAGGAGTTCGTCGAGGCTTCCGGCCACCGGCTGCAGGGCGGGCTGGCCCTCCCGCGCGTGTTGCTCGAAGATGCTCGAGAACCCTGCCATGCGTATGGGCTCATCCGATACGAGTCCGATACGAATAGGGCCGGAATTGCGGATCGAGGACATCCTGCTACCCCCATTTGCGGATCACGGCGAGCTGGCAGGCGAAAGCGAGGGGTTCCGGCAGGAACCCGCAAGGCTTACGAACCAATTCCTGGTTTAACCAAGCCGACTCAATTAACTCAATCAAGCTCAAGCGCTAAAGCCTCAAGAGCACAATTCCCCCCGCTGTTTTCGATATTAGCCTTTGCTAACGATGTAGCTGACCGCTTGAAGAGAGAATCGAATCGATGCCGCTGCAAATGGTAATTGTAAACGGCGAGGCGACCTGCGGAACGCCGAATTGAACTCGGATTGGGGGAATTGGGTGCGGTTTTTCCTCATCCGGTTTTTTCTCGAAGGGTCCATAGCGACGAGCGGGATTTTCATCCGGGCGCGGAAACCTGTAGCATCTCTCTGTAAGGCGTAGTAGAGTCAATACGAGTTGCGCCAGCGAGGTTACCCCATTGATTAAGCAGGACATCGTCCATCATGTTATCGAGCGCACAGGTCTGCCGCGCAGCAAGGCGGAGGCGGCGGTGGATACGGTCTTCGAGGGCCTGAAGCAGGCACTGTCGGCCGGGGAGCGCATTGAACTGCGCGGATTCGGCGTCTTCAGCGTTCGGGCCCGCAAAACCGGAATCGGCCGCAATCCCCGCACCGGAACCGAAGTCAGCATCACGCCCGGCAAAGCGGTTCGCTTCAAGCCCGGCAAAGAACTGCATTCCCTCGATGGGAACACAGCCGGCAAGTGAGGCAGGCAAACGGCTTGCGCTTTGCTTTCGGGGTCAAGAGCACTCCCGATTTCGCCATTGCCCGGTAAGCTCAGGGATCGGCGCAGGGGTGTGCTCCATCGCGGGGGTAAGGGCACGGTCCGTGGACCGGTTGCGGACGGCCCTCAAAGGAAAACAGACTCGGACGCGGATAGGGACGAAAAGGGACCGTTCAGCGCGACGCAGCAGCGGCGTGCCGCAGGGGCTGAAGCCCGCGTCGACTGTGGCGTGCGCGTGCGGCACGACTGAAGTCGTGCCCTGACACTTTTCCCAACTCCGGAAGCGTTTCTCCGTAAGCTGCAAGGCTCGCATCGATTGTGTCGGGATTAAGCAGTAGCTGAATCCCGTAGGTTTGCGCGCCTGGAATTGCTGAACTGCTCAGAGGACAGGATCGATCCAGTAGTCGTCGCTGCCGATCAGTTGCGCGGACTCTTCCGGCCCCCAGGTTCCGGGCAGATAGGAATAGAAGGGCGTGACGTCGCCGAGAATCGGTTCGACGATGCGCCACTGGGCTTCGACCAGGTCCTGGCGCGAGAACTGCTCGGCGTTGCCGCGGATGGCGTCGCCGAGGAGCCGCTGATAGGGCGGCATGGCATTGTTGAGCTCCTGGGTGTGCAGGTCGAGCTCGACATCGCGGCCTACCATGCGCTCGCCGGGAATCTTGACGCGCAGGCCCTGGCCGATGGCGAAATCGGGGCTGACGCGAATGCGCATGTGGGCGGAACTGGTGGGCGCCAGCTCGCCGAATGTCTCGCGCGGCGGCCGCTTGAACTCGACCGTGGCTTCCGTGCAGGTGACGGGAAGCATTTTGCCGGCGCGGATGTAGATGGGCACCCCGGCCCAGCGCCAACTTTCGATCTCAAGCTTGACAGCGACGAAGGTTTCTACGGTCGATCCACGGGCCACGCCGGGCACCGATCGATAGCCCTCGTACTGGCCGCGCACAACCGCGTCGGGCTGGAGCGTGCGCACGGCGCGCATCAGCTCGGATTTGCGGTCGCGTATGGCGTCGTGTTCCTCGCCCGTGGGAGGGTCGATGGTGAGGTTGGCCACCACCTGGAGCATGTGGTTCTGGACGACGTCGAGGAGGGCGCCTACTCCATCGTAGAAGCGTCCGCGGTCCTCGACGCCGAAGTCCTCCGCCATGGTGATCTGAATGCAGCGGATATGGTCGCGGTTCCAGATGGGCTCGAAGATAGGGTTGGCGAAGCGCATGTAAAGGATGTTCTGGACTGGCTCTTTGCCGAGGAAGTGATCGATGCGGTAGAGATTCTCTTCGGCGAAGTACTGGTGCAGAGTGCGGCTGAGTTCCCGCGCCGATTCGAGGTCGCGGCCAAAGGGTTTTTCGACGACCAGACGTGCGTTGCCGGAACTGCACAGTTTGGCCAGATTTTCGGCAACGGGACCAAAGAGGTTGGGAGGGATGGCGAGATAGTGGAGCGGCCGTTGCGCCTGGCCAAGTTCTTTCGCAAGCTGCACGAAAGTCTCAGGGTCGTTGTAATCGCCGTCCACATAGCGCAGCAGGCTGAGCAGCCTGGGGAATGCGACGGGATCGACGCCGCCATGTTTTTCAAGGCTGTCTTTGGCGCGGTCTTTCAGTTGGTCCAGCGTCCAGCCGGCTTTGGCGACGCCGACGATGGGAATGTCGAAGCCCTCGTCGCGGATCAGGCCTTGCAGCGCGGGGAAGATCTGCTTGTGGGCAAGATCGCCCGTGGCGCCAAGAAATACAAACGCGTCGGACCGGGAATTGGTCATCGGTTCTGCTCCATCTGAATTTGACGATCGTTACAGGCTCTATGACGGGCTGTTGGCCGGATCTTGGCCGGCTGCCGGCGAGCCGGGGACGAGCCGATGCGGGGCAGTGTTTCGCTTTTCCTACTATAGCGCGGCGGAGAGAGCGATCATCGCGACTCGCGCGGCTTCCCTGCCCCGAAACGATCTAGGTCTCCGACCGCTGATTTGGTACATTACGACTGCTCATCCCAGGTCTCGGAAACTATGTGGCCGCAGCGCTTATGAATGGGTTTAGTAGCGCAAGGTGGCTTTTCCTTGAGGAAAAAACGACTAGGCTCTGACAGGATGGCTTTGAACCTTTCGATTGCCAATCCCAGGTCCCAAAATCGGGGACCTGGGGTACCCTCGGTGTACAAGTTCAAATGGCCAGAGACCTAAGCTCCCGTGCTTCGGGATACAGCAACTGCGGAACCGCGATAGCTGTCAATAAGAAACTTTAACGGTCAATTCACAGAAACCAAATACTCCGGTCCCGCAGTGAGCCGCGGAACGTTCTCCTTTTGTTTGTAGAAGGCCTGCTTAACTGCGTACATTTCTCTGTCGGCTTCGGCGAGGAGCTTTTCGGAGTCTGTTCCGTCCTCGGGATAAAAGGCCGCGCCGAGGCTGAGCGAGAGGAAATCGCGGCCGCAGACTTCGCGGCCAGCCCTCTGCGCCATCGCACTCAGCACCAGGGCTCTTTCCCCGACCGAAGCCGGCGTCATATTGGGGGCGACGATGACAAACTCGTCTCCGCCCATGCGCGCCGTGTAGTCGGTGTCGCGGCAGACTTCTTTCATCAGGTTGGCGAAGAGCTTGAGCACCTTGTCACCGGCCAGATGGCCGTAACAGTCGTTGATCTGCTTGAAGCCGTCCAGGTCGCACACCATGACGGCGATGGAGGCGTGCTCGCGCTTGCAGCGCGCCAGCTCCTGTTCCAGATGGATGGAAAGCGCCCGTGCATTGGCCATGTTGGTGAGATAGTCAACGGTGGCCGAGCTTTCGGCTTCGCGGTACTTGAGGGCGTTCTCGATGAACAGCGCGACTCTGGCGGTAATCACCTGCAGAATGCGCAAGTGATCGTTGGTGAAGGCATCGGGCTCAGTTTGATAGAGCGCCAGAACGCCGACCAGCCCGCCGACGCCCTCAAGCGGGACGGCCAGTGCGGAGCGAGGCTCGGCGGAGTTTTTGGGATCGTGAACGAATCCGGGCTCGACGGCGGGGTTGCCGTTGACAATGGGGCGCACGTTTTCGGCGACCCAGCCGCACAGGCCAGTTCCAATGGGGATGGCGAGGGAGGACAGGAGGCGGAAATTGTCGCCGCTGACGAATTCCGGAAGCAGCATGTCGCCCTGGCGAATGAAGGCCACGATGGAGTCGTAGGGGACCAGTTTTCTGAGGCGCATGGCCACCAGCGACAGCGACTCGTTGAGGCTCAGGGAGTTTCCCAGATCCTGGCTAAGTTCGAAGAGCGTGTGCGCTTCCTGGCGCGCGGAGGCAATGGAGCTGAGAAAGTCGGTCTGGCTGGCGCGATGGCCGCGATCGAGCTCGAAACCGGCGCCGGGCAGTTCTCCGCGCTGCACGGTTTGCGCATAGGATTGAGAGTCCACGCTGACGCTATCCAGGGTCCGAACCGCGAGGCTTTCCAATTCGGTATAGCAGCCTTCGAGGATGGAAACCACCTGGGGATCGAAGGAGACTCCGGATTCACTGGAAACCCGTCTCATGGCTTCATCCAAAGGCAGCGCCTTGCGATACTGGCGGTCTGCGGCCAGGGAATCGAGGCAATCGACCGCGGCAAGAATCCGCGCTGCGAGGGGGATTTCCTCGCCCTTGAGGCCGTCGGGATAGCCGCTGCCGTTCCATTTCTCGTGATGGCACCGGACAATGGGCGCCACGGGATAGGGGAATGCCACTTTCTCCAGGATCTCGGCGCCCACGATGGGGTGGATCTTCATCTTCTCGAACTCTTCCGGGGTCAACCGGCCGGGTTTATTGATGATGTGATCGGGTATGGCGAGCTTGCCGATATCGTGCAGCAAAGCGGCGGCGCGGAGGCCGTCGATCTGCTCTTCGGAAAGCCCCATCACCCTGGCAATCTCCACGGCGTAGGTACGGACGCGATGCAGGTGCTGGTGGGTGGTGTGGTCCTTGGCGTCGATGGCCAGGGCCAGGCCTTCGATGGTGCGCAGGTGAAGCGCGCAGACCTCTTCCACATGGCGCTTTTCCGCTTCCACCTGGAGGGTCTCGATCTCGACGCGCTTCTTGCCGTCTTCCAGCCGTCCGAGATAAAGCTGGTAAGACCGGTAAATCCAGTACACGATGGGGACGATGAGCAACCCGTTTTGCCAGCCGATAAAACGATTGGCAAAGCTGAAGAGGCCAACGATGGCGGCGCCGGCCAGGTAATAAGGAAGCGACCAGAAGTAGGTCTCCGACCAGACCTTGCGCAGCGAGCTGCCCTGGTTCATGGTAACGACAAGGGCGACCGGTATGGTGTTGGTGAGGAAGTACGCAAGGGCGGCTACGAGCAGCAGCAGCGGCATGCTGTTCTTTAGAAATCCCGCGCACAGGTGATAGCAGTAGTAAGTAAGGAACACGGCGGTCGAGGTCATGCTCAGGACGTTGAAGACGACCTTGATCGGTTCCGGACGCCGCTTGGCCATCCAAAGGCTCTGCATCAACGCCGCGGCACAGCCGATAGCGAGGGTTTCGGCGAGGGAAAGCTCCAGGACGCCAAGCAGGACAAAGAGGAAGTGCATCGACATGGTGCTCTCGATGCCCGGCAACCGTACCTTCAAGGTGGAAGCAAAAAGCGCGATGATGAGGTAGCAAGCAAACTTCACCAGGTTATTCGAGTGCCAGTGCCAGAAGGCATTTACCAGCACGGCCGATCCTGCCAGCGCCGTAACGCCGACAAAGACCTTGGCCCGCATTGGAATGGAAGCACTCATCGATGGGTCTTTCCGCACTCCTGTTCCGCCGCCCGGATCCGCTGGTTGAAGTGCTGCGCCATCTGAATGCGTGAAGTTGGCGCTTGCCTCCTCTAATCGAAAACCAACTAGCATGGCGCCCCTAATCGCGCCTGGTGATGGTACGCATCCTGTATAGCCCCTGGAGACGGACCTCCGAACCCGGACTCTTGCCAAGCCCACAGGAGTCCAGAACTACCTCCTGCATTCATCGGCCTGCCGATATAGGCGCATTAGCGACAAAAGTGTTAATTACCTGGGTGCCGAAGCAGGATGGGGGACAAGTATTCAAATTTCCCGCCCCGGCTAACTCCGCGGGCAGGGGAGACAATTTGCCCGCTATATCTCTGCCCGAGGAGATCGCGCGAATCACCCGCGCGTTGCAAAGCCTGAATACGCCGGCCTATCGGCCGGCAAACAGTCTACCTAAGCGATTGAAAACATGGGCCAAGCGACGACCCTGGAACAGATTAAGACAGGCGTGCGCGGCTCTCGAGCGCCGGCGCAGCTCCTGTGGAGGCCAGAGGACAGCTCGAAGCGTATGCCCTTATTCGACTAAGTTCCATCTAAAGGCCGAGCCGGAACCACTTCAGAGCCAGGCTTGGATCAACAATCTCCAATCCAACTTAGGTGGGAGACGGGCCTGAAATTGCCTGGTGCGACTGCCTGAAAGTTACTTTAGATTCTAAGTCTTCTCTAATTAATTTCCGATGACGGCCTTGTTGACATGAGAAGCCAGTTGCACGCGGCGCTCATGGCGATTGAGCTTTCCCGCACTTCGCTTCCTTGCCAGTGCGCGAATTCAAGGGACGCGAGACTGGCGCTTTCACGGGCAGCAGTCAGGGAAAGCATGAACTATCAAAACATGAACTATCGGGGCAGTTCATCCGAATTTGGGAAAGCAATGGGAAGAATGCACGAAGGAAAAGGGGGACAAGGATGAAGCGGGCGAGAAATAACGGGACGATTTGGGGAATAAAGCTCGTGACGGTGTGCGCGTTGATCTTGAGCGCCAGTTGGGCCTTTGGAGGCTCGCGCAAAATATCCAAGGACCTGGAAGCGAATAGCGCTTCGGGCCAAGTCGACGTGATCGTGCAATTCAACCAGGCGCCGACTGCGGATATGCATGAGAAGGTATTGCGCCGGGGAGGCGAGCTCAAGAGGAAGCTGGGGCACTTCAAGGGCGCCGCTTATACGATTCCGGCATCGGCCCTCGACAGCGTGGCCGCCGATCCCGACGTCGTATTTATTTCGCCCGATCGCCCCCTGCGCAGTTCCGGGAGAGGGAGCAGCTGGGTCAACGACTACCACACGGGCACTATCAATGCTCCTGCCGCGTGGGCGCAGGGCTTGAATGGCGCAGGCATTGGCGTGGCCGTAATCGACAGCGGGATGATCAATTCTCCCGAGTTCAACAACTGGAACGTGGTGTACAGCGAGAACTTCGTTGGCGGCGCCACTGGCAGCGCCAACGACCAGTATGGCCACGGCACGCACGTGGCGGGAATCATCGCTGGAAACGGCGCCGCGTCCAGCGGACCGCAGTACTCCTATCATTTCCTGGGCATTGCCCCGAACGTGAATATCATCAACCTCCGGGTGCTCGACCAGAATGGGCAGGGCACCGACAGCGAGGTCATCGCGGCCATTCAGACCGCCATCCAGCTAAAGAACAAGTACAACATCCGCATCATCAACCTCTCGCTGGGCAGAGGGGTGTATGAGAGCTATGCTCTCGATCCGCTCTGCCAGGCGGTGGAAGAGGCATGGAAGGCGGGCATTGTTGTGGTAGTTGCAGCGGGCAACGGCGGCCGCAACGACGCCGCGGACACGGACGGCTATGGCACCATCACCGCGCCGGGCAACGACCCTTATGCGATCACCGTGGGCGCGATGAACACCATGGGTACGGTGGATCGCACCGACGATGTGCCCGCCAGTTACAGCTCCAAGGGCCCGACCCTCTGGGACCATGTGGTGAAACCCGATCTCGTGGCTCCGGGCAACCTGGTGATCTCCGTGTACAAGGCAGGGGAGATCCTGAATCGGGAAAGCCCGGACAACGCGATTCAAATGTCTCTTTACCACAACGGGAACAACAAAAATGCCTCTGCCACCTACTTCGTTCTGAGCGGGACCAGCATGGCCGCTCCCATGGTCAGCGGAGCTGTGGCTCTGATGTTGCAACAGGATCCCAGCCTGACGCCCGATCAGGTGAAAGCGCGGCTGATGAAGACCGCCTTTAAGGACCTGGTCCCTTATGCCACGGCCAAGGACCAAACCACGGGTGTCACCTACAACCTGCAGGCGGACATCTTTACGGTCGGCGCGGGCTTACTGGATATTCAGGCCGCGCTGGCGAACACCGATCTGGCTCCTGCTGCTGTGGGCAGCGCCATGTCGCCAACCGCGGCAATCGACAGTAGCGGCAACGTCGTCATGCTGGTGAACGGCAGCTCGGCCATGTGGGGTACCAGCGCAATGTGGGGTACCAGCGCAATGTGGGGCACCAGTGCGATGTGGGGCACCAGCGCGATGTGGGGCACGAATGTCCTTCTGGGCACGGATGCCAGCGGGCAATCCGTGATGTGGGGAACAGGCTCGCTGGCGGCAGACGACGCGCTCTGGGGCAACAGCTCGGTGGACTCCGAAAGTGCAATGTGGGGTACGAGCGTCATGTGGGGGACCAATGCAAGCGCACCCGACGCGCAATCGGGTCTGCTCGGCGACACACCGTAGCCGGAAGGATTTCTTGCAGAGGCCGGATCGGGGCATCCGCGGAACTGCTCGGCTCAAGGGCCAGGCAGAGCAAGAGGCGCAAAAGGGGTGCTGCCGGCGGCGTCGAGACAAGCAAGTCCGGAATTTCGAAGCAGTTCATCCGGGCAAGGAAAAAACGATTTTGAACAGTGGGTGAATCGAAAGGACAACAACCATGAATCCGAAGCGCCACCAGAGTGCCATGTGGGGACGAAACTTCCTGATAATCTGCGTTGCACTTTTAACTGCAAGCCTGGCCTTCGCCGGCTCACGCAAGATTTCCCGCGACCTCGAAAGAAAGACCGGGCAAGTCAACGTCATTGTGCAGTTCAACCAACCGCTGTCCTCCGCGATGCACGAGAAGGTGTACCGAAGAGGCGGCAAGCTTAACCGGGAGCTCCGTTTCATCAAGAGCGGCGCGTACAAGGTGTCGGCATCCGAGTTGGCAAGTCTGGCTTCCGATCCGGCGGTCAAGTATATTTCGCTCGACCGCCCGGTGCATAGCTCTGCGATCACGAGCGGCGGCGTAGCGGCCGCGCTTGACTACCACAACGAAACCATCAACACTTCCGCGGCTGTGTCGCAGGGTCTTGACGGCGCGGGCATCGGCGTGGCCGTGATCGACAGCGGCATCGCCAACGTCTCCGACCTGAACGCAAACAACGTGGTCTACAGCCAGAATTTTGCCGACGACGGCGGAAGCAGCGCCAACGACCTCTACGGCCACGGCACGCACGTCAGCGGCATTATCGCCGGAAACGGGGCCGGCTCGACGGGAACGGGCTACACCTACTCCTTCAACGGCATTGCTCCGGGCGTGAATCTTATCGAGCTGCGGGTGCTCGACGCGAGCGGCTCGTCGTCCGAAAGCGGAGTGATTGCCGCGGTTCAGACCGCGATCCAGTTGCAGAGCACCTATAACATCCGCATCATCAACCTGTCGTTGGGCGCGGGCGTTTTCGAGAGCTACACCCAGGATCCTCTTTGCCAGGCTGTGGAACAGGCTTGGCGGGCAGGCATCGTGGTGGTGGTCTCGGCAGGCAACGATGGACGCAACAACGCCGCCGGCACCAACGGCTACGGCACCATCACCTCTCCGGGCAACGATCCCTACGTAATCACCGTTGGCGCAATGAACACGATGAGCACGCCAAGCCGCACCGACGATATTCCCGCCAGCTACAGCTCCAAAGGACCGACGCTGTGGGACCAGGTGGTGAAACCCGACATCGTGGCGCCAGGCAATCTGATTGTCTCGCTCTACACGCCGGCGGAGACGCTCAACCGGGAATACCCGAACAACGAGGTTCCCGACGCGTTGTACGAGTCCAACGGCGGCAGCGCGCTCTCCGGCAACTACTTCATCCTGAGCGGAACCAGCATGGCCGCGCCCATGGTCAGTGGCGCTGCCGCGCTGCTGCTTCAGGACAACCCAAGCCTGACGCCTGATCAGTTGAAGGGACTGCTGATGGCCACGGCATTTAAGAACCTGGTGCCGCAAGCCACGGTGACCGATCCAACCACGGGCGGCACGTTCAATGTCGAGGCCGACATCTTTACCGTTGGCGCGGGCTATCTGGACATCCAGAACGCCCTGGCCAACATCGACAACCCGCCTCCGGCGGATCTAAGCGCCATGTCGCCGTTTGCGACCATCGACGGCAACGGAGACGTGGTCATGGTAAACGGCACGCCGGTGACCGGAGCCGGTGTTATCTGGGGCGACGGCGTGGTCTGGGGCGACGGTGTGGTCTGGGGCGATGGCGTAGTCTGGGGCGACGGCGTGGTCTGGGGCGACGGCGTGGTCTGGGGCGATGGCGTGGTCTGGGGCGACGGCACATTTCAGGGCGACGGCGTGATCTGGGGAGACAGCACGGCAAATGCTGACGCCGTGCTCTGGGGCGATGGCGTCCTTTGGGGAGACAGCATACCCTATGGAGCGAGTTCTCCCGCAGGGGAAGCAGTCTCCCACGGCGACACTTTCTAGTCGACCGTGGCAGGCAATGTTCGCGGCAAAACCGCGGCAGCCGTTGCGCATCCGGGACAGGGGACAATGTCCGTGGATGCGCGGCGGCTGCCGCATCTTTTTGGGGGGGAATTCAGGCAATCGCTTTGTTTACCGCGCCGAATCGCTGCGCCGCAAACTTGGGGGCGACCGGGAGCGCGGAGATCAGCTTGCGCGTATAAGAATGCGCGGGGCTGGTGAACAGGTCGGCCGTATTGCGGCACTCGACGATCTCTCCCTGCTCCATGACCGCCACGCGATGGCCGATGGTGGCCACGGAGAGCAGATCGTGAGAGATGTAGAGAATGCCCATGCCCAGCTTGCGGCTGAGCGAGGAAAACAGTTCGAGCACCTCTGCCTGGGTAATGATGTCGAGCGCGGAGGTTGGCTCGTCGGCGATAAGGAGGGGCGGCCGGTGCAGGACAGCCATGCCGATGAGTACGCGCTGCGCCTGGCCGACGCTGAGCTGCGCGGGATAGCGGCGCAGAAAGCCGGTTTCCGCGGGCAGGCTGACGTTTGCGAGAGTGTCGAGGAGAGCGCGCTCGGTTTCCTTTCGGGTGGAGCGGCGATGGATGCGCCAGGCTTCTTCAAGCTGCGCGCCGATGCGGAGGGCGGGATTGAGCGACGACATCGGACTCTGCAGGACGAGCGCGATCTCTTTGCCGCGCAGCGAGCGCATGGCGCGCTCGCCCATGGTCATCAGGTCGCGGCCGGCGAAGAGAATCGACCCAACGGCTTTGGCCCGCTTGAGATGGAGCAGCTTGAGGATGGCCAAGGCCAGTGTGCTTTTGCCGCAGCCGCTTTGGCCCACCAGGCCCAGCACTTCGCCGCGGCGCAGTTCGAGCGAGAGATTGCGCAGTACGCCGGGTCGTCCGGGGTAGTCAACCGAAAGGCGAAGGGACAAAAGCGGCTGGGTTTCCATTGCGCCTCCCCTAAGTCTCAGACCGCATGAATTTGTTCCGGTTTATATCTGAGCTATCCCAGGTTAGGCGCAAAAACAAAGACGCGCCGAACCTGGGGCACCCAGGATTTGGTACATCGTCAAACGGTCCGAGACCTAGCGTGTGCCCGGCCGGGCGAGCATGAGCTGGTCGATGTTCCAGAAGACTTGCGGGCGCAGCACTACGGGGTGCGCATTAAGCAAGGCCGGAGAAACCGCCGAAAGCGAGTCCGGATTCACGAGGTAGATGAACGGCTCCTGCTGCCAGACGATCGACTGCACCTTGTCCACTGCCAGCTTGCGCTTTCTTATGTCGAGGTCGGAGGCCTGCTCGCGCATCAGCGCGTCGATCTGGGCCTCCCAAGGGGTCGCGGGCGTCTTCTGGTCCGGATTCCAGATGTGATTTTCGCCCGAGCTCAGCCACACGTTCATCTGCGTATCCGGGTCGAGGTCGTTGTTGACCAGGCCCAGCAGGCAGGCCTCGTAGTTGAAGGTGCGGGTCATGCGCTCGATGAGCGACGGAAAGTCGAGGGTGACGACATTGAGGCGGATGCCGATCCCCGCCAGGTCCTGCTGGATCATCGCCGCCATCAGCTCGCGCGTCTTGTTGCCGGCGTTGGTGACGAGGGAAAACTCGACGGCGTTGTCGCCGCGGTCGTAGAGCGCTCCGTTGCGCTCGGTGAAGCCGTCGCGGCGAAGCAAATCGAGCGCCGCCCGCGGATCGAAGGGGTAGGGCTTCAGAGCGGCGTTGAACCAGAACTTGTTGGCCGGCGAGATCCAGCTCACCGCCGGCTGCGCGTAGCCGCGAAAGGCTATGCGGGCAAGGTCGGCGCGGTCGATGGCTTCGGAGACGGCGCGGCGGAAATCGGTGGACGCGAACCATGCCTTTTTGTAGGCCGGCAGAGGCGCGTTCGGAACCTCATTGAACCACATCTGCTCGGCGTCGAGCGAGACGCCCGCGTCGTAAGCCATCTTCGGCGCCTGGGCCTTCAGCTTGACGTAGTATTCGGCGCTGAGCGAATTGATAAAGTCGATCTGTCCGCGCAGCAGGCGCAGCATCTCGATGTCCCGGTTCTCCTCGATGTCCAGGCGGATCGAATCGATGTAAGGCAGCCGGCGGCCGGCCGCGTCGCGCTTCCAGTAGTTGGGATTGCGCTCGAGCAGCAGGAACGAGCCGGGCTGGTCCTCGGCAAGATAGTACGGTCCCAGCACCGCCTTCTCTTTGAGCGGCGATTTTTGGGACATAATGGCTAACTCGTCGAAGAGCTTGTCGAGGCCCACGATGGGCGCGGGAAATGTTATCGAAATTCGATACTTTCCCGTGACCTCGGTGACGGCCTTCGCCCCTCCTGCGCGGAATGCGTCGCCGACCGGAGAATGAAGGCTGGGGTCCATCAGCTTGCGCACGGTGTAGGCCACATCGGCGGCGGTAAACGGCGTGCCGTCGGAGAAATAAAGGTTCGGCCGCAGCGTGAAGCGGATGGACTTGCCATTCGCGCTCACCTTCCACGACGTAGCCAGCTCGGGCTCTAACTGCTGGGTCAGCCGGTTCATACGGACCAGTACGCCGCCGGTCAAGTAGCGCACGGTGTCGGAGCTGTCGTCGTCCACCATGAGCGGGTTGAGAGTTTTCGGGTCCGAACCGATCGAAAACCGCAACTGGCTTCCCGGCTGCGCGTTCGCGTTGACCGGACCGGGCAGGGCGGAAAGGAAAACGGCAAAAATCGGCAAGAAAATCCTGGAGCGGCGTCTCATGCCCAAACCTCCTGGTCGCGCATGACAAGGTGGAAGCAACTGACGGTGATTACGAGCAGCACCAGCGGCGCAAACAGCCACGGCTGGGCGCTGAAGACCGAGAAACTCTCGAGCTCGCGCAGCAGGCTGCCCCAGGAGGGCAGAGGCTCGGCGACGCCCAGGCCGAGAATTCCCAGGTTCGCCTCCGTGATGATGAAGACGGGAACCGAGATCCAGAACTGGGCCAGCAGAATCGGCCGCAGATTGGGAAGGATGTGACGCCACAGCAGACGAAAGCCTCCGCTGCCGGAAGCGCGCGCGAGCAGCACGATATCGGAGCGGCAAAGGGCGCGGGCATCGGCGCAGATCACGCGCGCCGCCGCTGCCCATCCGAGGCAGCCGAGCAGGGCAAACGTGATGGCCACGGACGCCATCGGCGAAACATTGAGGGGCAGGAGCGCGCGCACGGTGATGAGCAGAAAGAGCCAGGGCAGGGAGAGAAACAGGTCGGTCGCGGCCATCACCGAGCCTTCTACCCAGCCGCCGGCAAAACCCGCGGCGCCGCCAATGAGCGCGGCGAGGAGGGTGGAAAGCAGAGCCGCCGCGGGAGCCAGCAGCAAAGAGACGCGCGTGCCGTAAACCAGGCGGGAAAGACGGTCGCGGCCCAGATCGTCGGTGCCGAGAGGATGCTGGATGGAGGGCGCTGCGTCCGGCACGGCGCGAAACTGGTGGGCGTAGGAATCGGGGGCGACATAGTGCGCGAAGACGCAGACGGCAGCCAGGGCGGCGAGAAACACGATGGCTGCCACCCGGAGCCACTTCATGGCTCGCCCGCGCCGATCGGTTGCGCCGCCAGGTCCGCGGCGGTGTTGGCGAGCAGCGTGATCAGCGTAACGATCATGGTCAGATCGACCAGCAGCACCAGGTCGCGCCCCATGGCGGCCTTCCAGGCAAGCTGGCCGATTCCGGGCAGGTCGCAGAGCACCTCGACGGGAATGGCGGCGGCGAAGGCCAGGCTAACCGAGACGCCGGCCAGGGCGAGCAACTGGGGCGCGGCAACAGGCAGAATGTGCCACAGCAGGACGCGCAGGCTGCCCGCGCCTTTGGCCCTGGCCGTGAGCACGTGCGGCAGCGCGGCGCTCTGCGCCAGCAAATTGCGCGCATAGTGAAATATTTTAGGAAAGACGATGAGGCCGACGACGAGCCTTCCCGGCGCCTGCGCGATGACGAAGAGCAGGGCCAGCACGGCGGCGGGAATGCACAGCAGCAGGCTGGCCGCGAGCGACGCCAGCAGCCCGGCGAACCACGCACGCGACATGACGGCGACCAGCGCCAGAGTGAGCCCGGCCGTCCAGCCAAGCGCCAAACCAATTGCGACTGTTTTGAGCGTGTCGGGAAAGCGCTCGGCCAGCAACTGCCGCACCGGCTCGTGGAAGGTTTCCGAATCTCCCAGGTTGCCGTGGGCAAGCCGGCTCAAGTAATGGATGTAAAACCCGGCGAGGTTGCGGTCGCCCGCGTGCGCCTGGCGCAGGGCCAGAATGCTGGCGTCGCTCAAGCGGCTATCCAGTTCCTCCGCGCTGGTGCCGTAGCCTGGGGCCAGGCGCACCAGCGTAGCGCCCAGAAGGCCCCCAATCCCAAGAACGAGGAGCACTCTGGCCGTATGTTTGCCGAGCCCGAGCATGAAATGGCGAAGAGACATGGACACGGTGGACGCGAGGGGCCGCAATGGCGCTCGTGTCCACTCAATTTATCGGCACGCTCCCTCGTTGGGGGTTGCGCGGCGCGGACCGGACTCGATGCCTGCCGGGCTTCATTCCCGTTTTTGGAAGAGTCCCGAATGAGGAATCGCGATGCCGGGCTGCCTAACACATTTAAGAACGCGATCCGCGCCTGCAAATTCCGGTGTACGAAATGCCGGGTTGTCTAGACGTGCCTGGCGCTTATAGCGATTTCAGAGAAGCTATACCCACCTGTCGCGGCCTCCCACCCATGCGACAGAAAACAGTCGCATGGATGGGGCACAGAGCTTTGGATACAGCGACTGTGGAAACCGCCTTAATATTGGAGCGGCACTGCCGTGGCCCCGGTTCCCGATTGGCCCCAAAGAGCAGTGCTGGACTGGGGTGAGCTTTGACCCCAAAGCGCGGTTTCGGCTTGCGACGAGCCCTGACCCCAGAGCGCGGTTTGGCCCCAGAGCGCGGTTTGACCCCAGAGCGCGGTTTGACCCCACAACGCGGTCTGTCCCCAGAGCGCGGTGAAGCCATTGGGATCGTCGTTGCCCCACAATGGAGTTGAGGCCCAAAGAGCGGCTGCGTCGTCGCCGGAGATGAAGGCGTTATTGCCATAGACGCTGGATGCCGACCACGGTCCGGTTGCGGTCCAGAGTGAGCTGGGGTCGGTCACCGCGGTCACGTCGCCGGTTGAGGCATTGTAGGCTGCAATGGGAGACATGGCCGTTCCCGAGGGCACGGATCCATCCTTCACCTTGGCGGCATTGACTGTCTTCGCGATGTCGAGGTAGCCGGCGCCGATGGTGAAGACGTCGTAGTTGGCGTTGTAAACCACGCCGCCGGCGGTGACGCTGCTGACCTCGGGAAAGTAGCTGCGGTCGGCATTGGCCATGAGCAGGGCTTTCACCTGGTCGGGAGCAAGCTTCGGAGCGGCCTGCAGCAGGTCGGCGACGGCGCCGCTGACCACGCCGGCCGCCATGCTGGTGCCGCTCATGGCGAAGTAATTCGACGACGGAGTCTGAGCGCCGCTGTTCTGGTAGAACGAGTACAAGGTGTAGAAGGAGGGGTTGTTCGCGGCGAGCGGGTCGTTCGTGAACTTGGGGCCCGTAACCAGGTTGCCGGGAGCGACCACGTCCGGCTTCACGACGTGATCGATGAAGGACGGCCCCTTGGAGCTGTAACTGGCGACGATGTCGTCGTTGATTTCAGGCGTGGAATTGGTGTTCATAGCGCCGACGGTGATGACGTAAGGATCGTCGCCGGGCGAATTGATGGTGCCGTAGCCCTCGGGATTGAGATTCAGGTCGCGGCCGTCGTTGCCCGCGGCCACCACTACGACGATGCCGGCCCTCCATGCCTGCTCGACCGCTTGGCAGATAGGATCCTGGGTGTAGCTCTCATAGATGGGACGGCCGAGCGAGAGATTGATGACGCGGATGTTGTAGGTGTTCTTGAGCGAGATGGCCTTGTCGATGGCTTCGATCACGGACGAGTCCGTGCCGGCGCCGTTTCGATCGAGGGCGCGCAGGTCAATGATGTTGGCGTTGGGGGCAGAGCCGCTGAAAGTACGGAAATACTGGGAGCCGGTCGAATCCGCGCCGTTTCCGGCGATGAGGCCGGCAACGAGCGTGCCGTGCCCGTATTGATCCAGGGCGCTGTTCTGTCCGGAGACGAAGCTCTGGCTGTAGACGATGCGGTCGGTGGCCGCCGGAGCCGCACCGTCCAATAGCGACAAGAGCGACCCTAACAGGCCCTTCCTGGCCACGGGAGTCCCGGCAGCGAAGCTGAGGTCGGGCACCGGCGTAACGCCACTGTCAATGACGGCAACGCCAACGTTGGTGCCGACGTATCCCTGCTGCCAGACTGCCGGAGCGTTGATAGGCTCGGTGGTGTATTCCGCGGCCGTGATGGCGACGGTGTTTGCCTGGCGCGCATTGATGGGACGATCGAGCGAGATGTATTTGACGTTCGGGTCCGCGGCGAGCTGATCCAGGGAACCCCGCGTAACGTCGGTGACAACGTCGTTGAGGGTATCCAGGACGATTGACAGCAGGCCGCCCACCAAGCCGAGCAAACCGGTCTCCTTGGACGACGGGGTTTTGTAATACTGGACGACGACCGGGACGGTGGCCCCGGACGGCTCGGCCGCCAGGTCCGGCGAGATTTTGCTGTTGGACGATTGTGCGGCTGCGAAAGCCGTGGTTGCCATTGCAGCCGCCAGGCCGAGGGCGATGGAGCGGCGGAAAATCGAATCAGACATGGAGTCTCCCGAAGCAAGAAGTTACTTCAGGTGGTATTTCGCCGCTGCCGGCTAACCGTGTGGGTTCGACTCCACTTGCAGCGAAGATCGTTGAAATACGCACCCTACGATGCTGAAGGTAACCTGGAAACTGCCTCGGCTCAATTACCATCAAGTTGTAGGGTTGGAATTTTAGTAATCACAGCATAGGGCCGTAGTAGCCTAAAGTAAGACACTCGATAGGATAATTGGCCGTCATTCGGTCACATCCGGCTTCGAAATCTGGATTAGCCCTTCAACGCGGGCTGTGTCTCGCCGCCGCGGAGAGCGTCGGCCTCGGCCTCCACGGCTCGGCTGGGCCATTCATGTTGAATGTGCGAAAGCCTGGACTCGATGGCCTGCAGAATCCGCACGTGATCTCTCGAAAATGCCGCGTATTGGCGTGAGTAGAGCGTGAGCACCGCAAAAACAGCACTGTTTGCGCCGGCCAGAGGAACCGAGAGCGCGGAGCTGTTGGCCGTAAACAAGCCGCTCTCTTTGAGGAAGTTGGGCTCGACCGTGGGGTTGCCGTTCACGATCGGCCGCTGATTCTCGGCAACCCATCCCGACAGCCCTTCGCCAATGGGGATGGGCTGCTCGGAGAATGCGTGCGCGCAGGAACCGTCGATGTAGGGAGCAAGCACGGAGCCATCCGACTTGAGCCACAGCGCAATGCAATCGAAAGGGATGACCGGCCGCAGGGATTTGGAGAGCGCCGCGGCGATCTCGCGTGCGCCCAATGTGCCCGACAGCCTCAGGCTCAATTCGCGGAGTGCATGTGCCTCCCGAGCGCGGGCAGCGTGCGCATCCGGTTCCTCGGGGAGGGTCGTCGCCGCCAGGGCGCCGGCATCCTGCGCCGGTGCAGCATGGCCGGGAAGATTCCGAGCGCCTTGTTCCGGCTCGAACCCAGCTCTCGGCGCAGCGCCATGCTCGACGGCGATTTCCGTTTCCAGCGGCGGTATTTCCTGGCACTGCCGGGACGCCAGTTCCTCGAGTCTGGGATAATGCTCTTCGAGGAGCCGGACGATCTCCGGATCGAACTGGCTTCCAGCCTTGCTCTTCAACATCTCCATGGCCTGGTCGAGCGGCATGGCCCTGCGGTAGGGACGATCCGAGGCAAGCGCATCGAGACAGTCCACCGCGGTAAGAATGCGGGCGCCTATGGGAACTTCTTCTCCCTTGAGGCCGTCCGGATACCCGCTCCCATCCCAGGCCTCATGATGCGACCTGACAATGGGAACGACCGGGTATGGAAAGCGCACCCGTTCCAGGATGGCGGCGCCGACCACGGGATGGATCTTCATCTTTTTGAACTCGTCGGGAGTGAGCTTGCCGGGTTTGTTGATGATGTACTCGGGCACCGCCAGCTTGCCAATGTCGTGAAGGAAGGCGGCGGTGTGGAGCGCCTTCATCGCGGAAGGTTCGAGTCCCACGATCTTGCCCAGTTCGACGGCATAGACCCGGACCCGCATCAGGTGCTTGTGGGTGTTGGCGTCCTTGGCATCGATGGCCATGGCAAGCCCTTCGATGGTGCGCAACTGCAGCGCTTCCATCTCCACGATGTGGCGCTCGCGGTCGCGGATGATCGCCATCTGGGCGGAGTAGGCACGATAGCCAATGTAAACCAGGGGGATCAGCAGCAGCGAGGTGTACCAGCCGAACCTCGAGCTGATTAAATTGGCGAAGGCGGCCAACGCGGCGCCGACAAGGTAAAACGGGAAGTACCAGAGGAACTCCTGGCGCCATTTTTTGAAGGGCGCCACGCGCGACTCCCAGCCGATGATCAGAACTACGGGAATGGTGTTGGCGAGGAAATAAACCGTGGCCGCAACGGCAAGCGCGGGCGCTACCTCCGAGTGCAGGCGCAACAGCGCTGCATCGGTATACCACGCCAGCACTGTGGCGCTTATTACGTTGGTTACATTGAAGAAGACTTGAACCGCGGTAAAGGATCGAACCACGCGGAATCGGCACTGCGCTATGACGCTGCCTGCCGCCAGGGCGACCGCCTGGAGCGGAGAAAGTTCCAGGATGCCCAGCAGGATGAACGGGAAATTGACGGACATGGTCCCGTTGCTTTTGGGCATGGCCACTTTCATCCCCGAACAGAGGAGGATGGCGGCCAGATACACCCAGAAGTGAAGCCAGCGATGAGCCGGGTGTCCGCGGGCGGCGTACAAACTTGCAAGGGCGCCAGCCGCCACCACGCTCACCAGCGCCTTAGCCCGAAGCGTCACGTCGCACCCTTAGATTATTTTCGGCACAGATGCACTTCGACTTTAGCTCCCTTGCGCGCTGCTCCGGTCCAGGGCCGATCGAGCCGGCCGGGCTTCTGCGCGAACGTTACCGGCGTGTGGGGAAAAGTCCATTACGCCTTTAGCAGCTTGGGTCGGAAAAACATTTTTCATGAACTTTCGCGGGCCGCAGGCCCTCCCCGCCTGTGGTGAAAGTCTGGTTTTGAAAGGGCACGACTTTAGTCGTGCCGTAAGCGGCCCAAAATCAGCGCGGCTTTAGCCGCTGAGGGAAGGTTCTTGCGGAGTTTCGACTTTCGCCGCGGTCTGTTAAGAGAGCTGTCCCACAGCCGCGGTATCCGAAGCACGAACGCTAGCCCCAAATTAATTGGAGAACCAGCTTAATTTCCGGGAGCCCACACGGCGACCACGGCCTCGGCGAGTTTGGCTATGAGGACTTCGGCCTGGTTGTCCGGGGTCCAGCTTGTATCGGCGTTGTCGCGGGTGAGTGCGGAGATGACGATGGTTCCCTGCCTGGTGAAGACCGCGCCAACATCGTTGCGAACGCGGTTGAGGGAGCCGGTTTTGTTGGCGATGGCAACGATCCCCGGCGGCGGCTCGGCGCCTTCGAGATAGCGGGGAATACCGTCGCGGTAGAACTGAACTTTGAGCATGTGGAGGGCGGCGTCGCAGAGCGCCTGGTCGCTGGGGATTGCAGCGCCGGAGGCTGGAGCGGCGGGCGCGGGTCCGAGATTGCAGGTGGCGAAGCGTTCCATGAGTCCGGCCATCTCGCGCGCCGTGGTTTTGCCGAGGCCGAATTGTTTTTGATCGGCGGGCATGGGGCCAACAGCAGGCGCAAAGACCTTCTTGTAAAGCCAGGTGTTCTTCATGCCCAGAGACACGAGGCGGTCGTCGATGTTCTCGATGCCGAGGTGATCCATGGAAAGATTTGCCGCGGTGTTGTCGCTGAGGGCGATCATCAGGGTGAGCGCGTCTTTGAAGGTGATGGCCGCAGGAGTGTCAAAAAATAACAATACTCCCGAGCCTGGCACCTGATCTTCGCGGCGGAGGGTCAGGCGGTCGTCGAAATGAACGCGGCCGGCGCGGATTTGCTGGAGCGCTTCGTAGAGAATGCCCAGTTTGATTACCGATGCGGTGGGCACGGGCCGATCAGCGTCGATAGCGACGGTCTTTCCCGTGGCCAGATCGTGCGCGTAGAAAGCCACATGACCTTGAAAGTCGGCAATCGCGGACTGAAGCTTTTGGGTGAGGGCGGCGTCGCTCTGCGCCGATGCAGCGGGGGCGATGAGTGCGGCAATCAGAAGAGCGGGAAGGCAGCGCACGAATCGAGGCATGGACGCACTGTAGCATGACGCTGCGGGTTGTTGGCCGGCTCGGGAGCCGTCGAGGCCGGCTGCAAAACCGTCATCGGCTCCCGTTTCGAGCGCTCGGGAATGTTCTGGACTGTGCCCAACGGAAACGCGATCCTCGCCCTCGGCTGCGGCCACCTCAACGGCCGCTTCGAGGGCTACTGGGAAAGCCGCCGCGCTGCCTAACGTCCACTTTTATGTCGCGCACCCAGCGGCGGCTGCTCAGTGCTTTACCATTTCTGAATTGGGCGATGGGCGTGAATTCGAATAAGCGATTGAACCTTTTCCGCACGGCGCCGAACCTGCTGACGCTGCTGCGCATCTGCATGGCGCCGTTTCTGGTGGTGGCCGTCCTGGATGGGCGGTACGGACTGGGGTTCGGACTGTTTGTGGCGGCGGGGCTGACGGACGCGCTGGATGGGGCGCTAGCGCGCATCCTCAGGCAGCGGTCGATGCTGGGGCATTATCTGGATCCGGTGGCGGATAAGCTGCTGCTGAGCACGCTGTTCCTGGTGCTGATGTACAGGGGTCTGATTCCGGCGGCGGTGACGGTGCTGGTGCTCGGGCGGGACGTGGGGATTCTGCTGGTTTCGGCGATTTTGTACGCGGCGGCGGGGCGGCGGGAGTTCAGCCCGAGCCTGTTTGGCAAGGCCAATACGGTGGTGCAGATTTGCGCGGTGGCGGCGGTGCTGCTGCACCAGTTGACGGCGGTGCGCTGGGTTGCAGTGCTGCGCACGGGGGCGCTGGACGCCACGATCGCACTGACCGTGGTCTCGGGACTGCACTACGCATGGACGGCGTCGCGTAAGGCCGGCGCGGCGGCGGCGAACGGACACGGCGCCGACAAGTGATGCGCGCGCGGTAGATTGCGGGACGGATGCTTCAGGCGTCGTCGGACGCGGTCTCGGTTTCGGTGGTGTCTTCGATCTCCATATCGTGGAACTCTTCGGAGTCAAAGACTTCGCCACACTCCAGGCACTCGATAAATTCTGCGTCTTCGTGGCGGGAGACGATACGTACCCTTGGGTGTCTGCAGGCGGTTGGCATCGCTCGAGTTGTTTAGGTGAAGTTGGTGCTCTTTTGGCCCGATTGTAGCCGGGTTTCGGGGAATTGGGAACGGGTATTTTTGGACATCCTCCGGGCTTCCTCTGCCACTAATTTTGGGTTGAACTCAAGCTTCATGACAAAGCTGAAGAACTGCTCGCGGTTCCGCCCCTCAAACCGCACTCCTTCGCTGGCCTCGACGAACCGGCAAATCCCTTCCAGACTCAACTTCTCTGCTTCGTGCATGCAGATGTTCAATCTCCAGCATGCCTAACCTTACAGGCTCATCTTGTATTGGAATCAACTTCCACCTTCAGGCTCATCTTGTACAGGCTCATCTTGTATTGGACGAGAGTCCGGTTTGACCGCACCCCGAAGTGCCCTTATCATGAACAAGTTGGCCTTCCGCATCCGCTGCGAGGGGGCTAACTCGGCATGAAGAGCCGTAGCGCAGTCCGCTCTATGCCCCCTCGTTCAACGGCAGGACAGCTGACTCTGGATCAGCATATCGGGGTTCGAATCCCTGGGGGGCAGCCAAATACCCACTTCACGCTTTTTCCCAACCCTCCGCGAACCTCTTCGCACTGCAAAAATACACTCATTCTAAACAATTTACTCAATTATCGGCGTCCGGGGGCGTTTATTGGAGTTCCCAGGTACCCACTCTTTTGTGTGGGTACGATTGTGGGTATTATGGGCACAATCTGTGGGTAACGAACCTTTCCCCGGACTTGGAAGCTCGGTGAAATGGGGCTCGCCGTTAAAGAAATTGACAACGCAAAACCGATGGACAAGCCGTACAAACTCGCCGATAGTGCCCGGTCCGTACCTGGCGATGTGCCGCAGGCGCAGAGGCTCCTCCAGCACCTGAATCTTCAGCCGCGCGTACTCCGGCTCGCGCGCCGACGACTGAAGTTGTTGGGCTTGAGTTTCGATCTGTTCTGGTAACTGGGCGACGATGGCGACAACGACAGGGTTGGAGTGGGGGGGAAGCGTCAGTTGGAAAGGCGCGATCACGGCATCTCCTAAATAACAGACTTCCATGTGGATAAGTGAGCGGAATGTCCAGTATTTATACGGAGATTCGTAACTTATCTGGCTCCTCGGCGAGCGGTTGGCGAAGCCACTTCCGGCGATGCGTCCGTTCCAGATCGATGCCGCCCAGCAAAAGCGCCAGTTTCTCCTGGCTCAGCACTATCTTCGTCTCCGGGCACGCCCTCTCCGGCCAGAAAAAGGTGCGTTGCTCTGGCGGGAACCACCTGGGCGCTGACCGGCGTCATCATGTGGGTTGTCCGCCACCGCTTCATCGTACTTTCCCGAGAGCTCTCCTTGCGCATTCGAGGAAGGCATTCTTTCATTGATCGAGCCATGTAGATGTACATCAGGTTCTCATTTATCGTGCAAAAATCTGCATACAGTATTCCCAAGTTCTCCGTTAACTCGTTTATTTAGAATATGTCATTTTTGGCGGTTCACTTGCTCTATTACTGGCAATTCGTTGTAACGGTGCTTTGAAGAAGCCTAAAGGCAGCAGTTCGCAGGTTCGGCTGCGGCCGGTTGTAGAGACCACCGTGCACAGTACTTCCCGGAGGGCGTGGAGTTCCGTGCACATCACGGAATAAGAACGTTCTCCCACGGGAGCAAGATTCCAACACGACCAGGTCCGGAGGTAGCACCAATGCTGTTCCAAAGGAAGGAAAGGAAAACCAACGTGATGAAGCGAATCAATTTGCTTGCCATGGCTCTCCCCGTGTTCTGCTGTCTGTTCTCCTGGAGCGCAACCCAGGCCTACGCCGATACGGCGGTCACCATGCAGTTTACCGGGGTCGGGGGCAACAACTCTGGCGGGGTCTACACCTATCCCTATGACTTTACCGTTACCGTCACCTCACCCGGAGGGGCGGTACAGAACTTGCAGCTGATGTGCATCAGCTTCAATGAAGAGATTTTTCAGCAGCAACCCAATGAAACGTGGTCGGCTAATGTTGTTACCGCCGGCTCGCTTGGGTCCCTGGATGAAGAATACGCTTATCTTTACTCTCAATCGGCAGCCAATGTGAGCAGCAATTTAATGAGCGGCGCTGACAACTGGGCGGCCTGGGCGTTGGGCCAGGACCCATCGGATCCTGACGCGTTCCTAACGAACCCGGGCGGTGGCGCCACCGCTATTACCGGCGCGGAACTGAGCGATGCCAAAGCCGACGTGACCGCTGCGGAAGACCTGACGCAGACCGAACTGGATGCGTACGCCAATTACCAGGTGTATATACCCACCAGTGCCGGATACGGCGGGAACCCCCAAAAAGACGATGGGACGCCTCAGACGTTTATAGGTGGGGTTTCACCCATCCCTTTGACTTCACCCGTCCCGGAGCCAGGCAGCCTGTTGTTGCTTGGAACCGGCCTGCTCGGCCTCGCAACGTTGCTCTACTACAAAAGGAACAGCGGGGCAAGGTCCTCTTAATCGAAAATGCTGCCATCCAGTGCGATGCGATACCCGGCTGGCTGCTGAAGCGAAACCGCGAGCGCCAGCCGGCGGTCTTCAGGACGCCAAAACAATACAATGGCAGCGGGCGATTTTGGGTGAGTCGATTCCTTTAGTGGCGTTTCTGGTAATCCCACATATCCCATGCCAACGATTCCAACGCGGGCCTGCCTGGTTTCAATCGTGTGCCTGTGTTCCGCCAGAGTGCCGCCAATTGCGAGGGTCATGCGCAAATCGTACACGGCTCGGGCAAGCATAGCTATAGTTTTCTCCAGCAGCGCTTTTTAAAAACCATTCCGTGGAGAGAATTCCGACTGAGAAAGAAGTTGGCCGCGTGCAGTTGAACCATGGCCAAGACAGCGCAACGAGCACTGCGATCATTTCGCCTGGACGGAGCGGACTATGGATAAAAGAGCCGCACCGTAATACGCCTCCCGGTATGATGGCAAAACATTTTCCGTGATCGAATCTGGACGTCGGTCCAGGGGCAATCGGCTTGAACAGCGGTGGGCTTTCTACGTCGTTCAATTCAATGGCTGGACGAACGCCGAAGCGGGAGCCTCTTTCCGAGGCATTTCACCATCGAATCCATCAACTTGTCCTTCCTGCAACTTATATAGGAGAGACCGGTAGCTGATGTTCAGCCACTTTGCGGTCTTGCGGCGATTCCAGCTATTGGCCCGCAGCACCTTCAAAATAACCCCCCGCTCCAAGTCCTGGACGGCATTCTTGGTGACCTGTTTCAACGAGATGGGGTTGGAGAGATCTATCGCATCGTCCGAACCAGACGGAATCGCCGGAGCCAGGTCGGCCGCCAAAGCCTCTTCGCTCCCGATCAGGACATAACTGCGAATCATGTTTTCGAGTTGCCGGATGTTTCCAGGCCAGGCATAGCTTTGCATCAGGCGGACCAGATCGCGCGACAGTGGCTTCGCGTCGCGAATAAACGCTCTTGAGTGCAGATCGAGAAAATACTCGATCAGAACTGGTAAGTCCGCAAGCCGGTGACGCAAGGGCGGCATTTGAATCGTGACGGTGTTGATTCGAAAGAACAGGTCACGCCGGAAGCTTCCATCCGAGGTCTGTTGCCGCAGATTTTCTCTTGCCGCGCTGATCAACCGTGTATTGACTCTCCTCGACTCCAGCCCTCCTACACGCATGAAACTGCCATCTTGCAGCAGTTGGAGCAACTTCGCCTGAATGGACCGATCCAGGCTGTCAATCTCGTCGAGAAAGAGCGTTCCCATGTGCCCCAATTCCACCCGGCCTGGCTTAGGGGAGTTAGCCCCGGTGAATGCTCCCTTCTCATAACCGAATAGCTCCGACTCGATTAGTGATTGTGGAATCGCTGGACACATCACATGGACCCATGGACAATTCGCGCGATCGGAGTAGGCATGCAACAACTTGGCAAAGATCTCCTTCCCGGTCCCGCTTTCCCCCTCGAGCAACACAGGCACGTTCGTGCCGGCCACTCTTAGCAATATCTCTTTGGCAATGGCCATCTTGGGGGAACTCCCGAAAACCACCTCGACTGGAGGCAGTCTGCGGAGATCGACTGATTCA
This sequence comes from Occallatibacter sp., assembly GCA_050745765.1. Lineage (GTDB taxonomy): Bacteria > Acidobacteriota > Terriglobia > Terriglobales > Acidobacteriaceae > Telmatobacter. The sequence goes on from JBOGLX010000118.1 coordinate 28,792, forward strand.
GATACACGAGATGCAAGCATTCTACGATGGCCTGTGAAAACTGGAATTCCCTTGAACCCCTCTTCATAAGCAATTCAATCGCCAGATCAGGCAATCCAACGTAATCGCGTCGAATGAAATAAGTAACCTAATGTTGGTTCAAGGGTTACAACGAAGGCCGTTCTTACGGTACTTTATCCTCGGATTCGCCTTTCCCCCGATTGCTCAACACCTGGAAGTGAAGAAATCTACTTAGTAGTGAAAAAATTTGCGCAAAAGGCTAAAGACTTACCACTCGAACCGTGGTAGTGTATTTTTCATAGATCTTCTGCAGTATTTTCAGGGGGACGAGCTTCTTGCTCGAATGTAGGAGATCTCGGGGCAACGCTTTTTCCCTATCTCATGGTACGCCGCTTGGAGTTTTCGACCTCTTCGTCCCAATTTGGCAGACGGAGGGCTAAGTTGAAGCTCATCTTTAAACACCGGGATCACCGGGGCAATGAGAAATCTGCGAGGAAAGACAATGTACGCACAAGCAAAGCAGAAGCTGCAAATCTTCGTTCTTGATGCAAATCCCACAGTCCTCGAGTACGTTCAAAGCATTCTCGCCGATCGATTTAGCGTGACTTTGTTCACGCGAGCGGATGAACTGACGCGCAGCCTCAGCCAACTCCCAAACCCTGACCTGCTGCTGATGGAATGGCGTAAGCGCGACAAGGGCAGCGAACAGGGCGCTCAGGAACTTCTATCTCAGATTCGGCTGGCCAAACCTGCGCTTCCCGTCGTGATCCTCGCCTGTTCGACCGATTTGAAGGAGGCGGTAATAGCTGCCCGCGCGGGCGCCGACGATGTCCTCCCCAAGCCTTTCCGAAAGAACGACATCGAAACCGTGGTACAGAAACATCTTATTGACTTCGGCGAAGTCGGTGTTGAGGATGACCAACAAGTCCGGGAGATTCCCCTCGATGAAGATATATCCTTCGTCATTTCCTGCAAGCGAATGCGGGATATCGAATTTCAATGCAGGCTTATCGCGCGTACAGATATCCCCGTCCTTATCCTGGGAGAGAGCGGCACCGGCAAGGAAGTCGCAACCAAGTTCATTCACAAAATGTCGGCGCGGAGGCAACGTGACTTCCTCAAGGTGAATTGCGCGGCAATGCCCGCGGAACTGCTTGAAAGCGAGCTCTTCGGCTATGAACAAGGGGCCTTTACCGGCGCCATCAAATCCAAGCCCGGCAAGTTTGAGCTTTGCAACGGCGGCACGATTTTCCTTGATGAAATCGGCGAAATGCCGGCCGGCCTGCAAGCGAAACTGTTGCAGGTTCTCCAAGACGGAAGTTTTTCACGTCTGGGCGGCAGAAACGTTGTAAAAGTGGATGTGCGCGTAATTGCCGCAACCAACGTCGACATTAAATCGGCTTTGGCGCAGAAGAAGTTTCGGGAGGATCTCTATTACCGCTTGAACGGCTTTACGCTGAAAATGCCGGCGCTCCGCGAACGCATGGAGGAGATCCCCATTCTGGCCTATCACTTTGTGCGAAAGGTGGGTGCGAAGTGTGGATGCAGTCCCCTTCCGATTTCGCCAACGCTCATGCGGGCGCTTTGCAACCATGCGTGGCCTGGCAATCTGCGGGAGTTGGAGAACACAATTAAGCGCTATCTGATTCTTCGCGATGAACGGGCCATTATCGGTGAGCTGACTCCTTCGTTTGCGAGCGGATCGTTTGTGCCGGCCGGCGGGGGCCCGGAACGGGTGGCAGGCCTGAAGAATATGGTGCGAAACTTGAAAGGCGATGCTGAATCGGTGGCGATCGTACAAGCCTTGGAGGATCAGGGATGGAACCGAAAATTGGCCGCAAGCGAATTGAAGATAAGTTACAAGGCTCTGTTGTACAAGATCAAGCAGTACAACCTCACGCCTCCTCAAAAGCGATACCCGGTCACTCTGACTGCGGAGAAGTACGCAGTGAGCGTCTCAGCAGTGGCTTAGCCCGGCAGGAGGTTGGCTCGGATCCACGAAGACCGGAAAAGGTGGTGATTCGTCGCGGAGCTACGATCCTCAGGGGGTACATCGACGACCCAACCTGGAACTCGGCGGAACAGGTGCTGAAGGCGTCGCCGGACGGTCCGCCCAGCTCCTTCCGGATCCGCGATCTCGAAACGAATATTGTGAAAGACGTTCCAAGTGAAGACGTCGCGGCCCTTTTCTATGTGAAGAGTTTTGACGGCAAGCCCGAGCACAAGGATCTCAATTTCCATTCGCACGAGCCCACCGTCGATGGAATCTGGATGCGGCTCGAATTCGGCAGCGGCGAAGTGATGGAGGGTCTGGTGTGTAACTCCCTTAGCTATCTTATGGATCCCGGCTTCTTCCTCCTGCCAACCGACCCCGAAAGCAACAATAAGCTGGTTTACGTAATGAAGAAATCCCTCGTCGATCACCGTGTGCTCGGAATACGGCCACTGTAAGCATCTACGCCTCTTCTGCAAACAGATGACGATCATTCCCGCGAAATGGTTCATGGCGGGTACCGGCTTGAGAATTGCATAGTCGATCGGAACCGTCGCCCAGTTATTGAATCGGGGGAGATGCCTACGCAAGCCACTCGTGACAAGAGACAAGAAGCACGCTGCGCGCCTCGCGCTACTAGGTCTTTGACCGCCTGATTATGTACCAAATTCTGGGTGCCCCAGGTTCGGCGCGTCTTTGTTTTTGCGCCTAACCTGGGATGGCTCAGATCCGAAGCGGAACAAATTCACATGGTCAGTGACCTGGGCCCACCGTTACTGGGCTGGGCTGTCGGCTTTGGCGTGACCGATCTTTGAGCCCGGGCAGGATTGAGATGAAAAGACTTTTGCTGTGTTTCGCAATCGCTCTGTTTTTCTTGGCCGGCGTTGCCCCGGCGCAGACCTACGATGGGCTGACCATCCCCACGAGCCGTCCGCGTCTATTCGGGTTCAACAAGCCCGCGATACTCGCCCAGGCTACGGCGTGGCTAAACGCAAATCCGTTTACTCCGGCACCGTCCAATTCGAGCAACCAGTACGGTTGCGAGGACATCGCCCTGCTTCACATCACTACAGGAAGCGACTGCGCACCTGCCATAACGGAGATGTTGAGCATTGCGGCGGCTGGACCAGGCGGCGATCCGCCTTATGCCGTGAATAACATCAACGATATGCCGATACTGGTCTACGACTGGTGCAACAACCAGTTGACCAGCACCCAGATCGGCACGTTCATTTCAGATTGGAATGCGAACTGGGCATCCTACGTCAACACGAACATCTGCAGTCTGCTCAGGCCGTGGTCGAAGAGAGAAAGTTTCTGGAGATGGGATATGCAGCGATTTGCACATTGTCAACACGGAAGAGCTATAAGGCGCTGATCCTACAAGAAATCTATTTGGCAACCAGTCTGCATATTCCCCCAGTGAGTTCATTGACAGCCCGCCCCAAACCGTGCCGGCTGGATTCCTATCGACACGCATACCATGGTGCCGTGACAAGGGAGGTCCGTTTGCCACAGGGACGACGAAACCATCAAACCCATGCGAGCATGCGTGATCGGATCGCCCCCTTCAAAGCGTTCTTCAGTGGCCCTGAAGACACAACCTCCACGAATAACTCTCTGCAGCGAGTTTGGCAGAGATGATGTCCCGCGAGGGCCAATTTAGGAGAGATTATGAAGAAATTTGCTTTGGCTTTACTCGCATTGGCAGTGGCCCTTGCGATCGCCCCCAAGGCGCACGCCGACAACTATAACTTTGGGACAGTGGGGGTTACGGTCTGGAACGGGACCTATTCGAGTGGCGTCACCGATACCGCGACCCTGGCCGACCAACCCACCATAGCCTCAATCGCCACCTTTGACTACACTGGACCGTTGGATTTCGTCAACAACAATTGTGACGGCTGCTCCAACACCTTCGCAGAATTCCTCAACGGAGCCGATATCACTAACTTTGCGAGCTCCGAGTCCTTGGCAGATTTCCTGGGCTCAACAATGAGCTCGGTAGGCGAAGTCGGCAGTGCGATCAACGCCTACATGGAGATCACGGGCGACATCGGAACGGGAACGGTGACCCTCGCATCTGACGACGGGTCAAGCCTGTACTTGAACGGAAGCAACACCGCGCTCATCAGCATGCCGGGCCCCCAATCGCTGGCGAGCGAAACAGGCGTCGTTTCCACGGACAGTTCCTTCGAGCTGGTCTATGACGAGTCAAACGGTGCTCCGGCTGTTCTGCAGATGTCCGAAACTCCGGAACCCGGTACTCTGCTTCTGCTGGGCACTGGGCTCCTCGGTCTGGCTTTGTTGGCATTCCGGAAGGCCAAATCGTCGCCCCGCTTGATGCTGAAGATGTAAAGTTTCTTGATTCCAATGGAACAAAAGAAGGGCGCGAAACGTGCCCTTCTTCTTTCTCCTGCATATTCTTCGCCGATTCTGAAGCCGTGGAGCCGCCTAGCGTTGGGTTGCGTGCGGATTTGAAAGGGCACGACCTCAGTCGTGCCACCCACCGCATCGCCAATCCGGACCGAACGACCACGAGCGAGCGTGGCGTTTCGCGCGGCTCATCCTTGTCACGACGAGGCCGTGACAAGGATGCGGCGCCGGACATTCATGGTCGGCCCCGGAAACGCCCGGCCTAAGGTGAAGGGAATTATCTTCTTGACGTGAAAAGTCCTGCACACAAAATCGGCAGCCGACCCGGAAACGCAGGATATCCTACTATCTTTCAATGACTTACGGGAGCGTCCTATTGGCCACTCGCGTGCAAGTTAGCGTATGGTAATCCCCCGCCTGAAGAAAGAAGGAGATTTTCATTGACACGCTCAACTCCGAAGCTCGCTCTCCTTTGCTGCATCGCCTTAGGCCTTGCAGTTGCCTCCACCGCGTATGCCGACACCTACTCCGTCAGCGGAACAGTCTGGGAAAACGGCGTAGCAACCAACGGCGGCGACACCCCCGCGCTCGGCAGTGCGATCTACAGCACCGCCTCCACGGCGACGTTCACACTGACAAACACTTCAGCCAGCAGTCTCATCAATTTCAATAGCGGCACCGACGTTGGCCTTAGCTCGTTCCTGACCACGGGCTACAACCCCAGCGGCTCCAACGGCGACACCTTGACCTACCTCACCGGAAGCAGTGCGGCCGGCGACGGTATCAACGGAGATTTGTTCGAGTTTCAGGGATCCACCACTTTGGCGGACGGAACCTACGACTTCGCGCACGATGACGGGATGATCCTCTATCTCGGCAGCGACGAAGTCATAAACGTACCCGGTCCCACCGCCGCAGAGGAGACCGACCTATGCGTCAACGCCGGCGGCACCGGCGGCTGCGTCGCCGCGGGCTCTTACTCGTTCACTCTTCTCTATGATGAAACCTCAGGACCGCCAGCGGTGCTGCAGACCGATCTGCCGCTGACCGGGCCGCCGCCTGTCGTCCCGGAACCTAGCAGCTTCGTGCTCCTCGGTTCGGGTCTGCTCGTTCTTGCCGGCGGATTGCGCCGCAGGTTCCTCACTGGTAGCCGCAGCGCCCCCGACAGTAATCGCTGCGTTGTTTGAGCTGTGCCCACACCGGGCCCGGAAGCACTTGCCGCTGGCGATCGATGGAGCCTCGACTTGCGGCCACGCCCTTCAATCCTTTCGAAAACCGCACGAAAGGATTGAGGGGCGTCCGGATTCGCGGGGCGTCTCCCCCGATCCTGCCCCGCTGCGACAGGTGCAGCGCTGGAATCCTATATCCAGCCGCGGACAGAATAATAGACGATCTTCACAGATTCAACCAGCATGGTTTCGAAGGCTGGAAACCGTCCGCTCCAGTGCTCAGCTGACTGAAGAACGTCCGGGACGGGCATCGGTTCCACCGCCACGCCGCACTTCCGAAAGACGCGAACGGCGCGATACATATGATAGTCGCTGGTTATCAGCACCTTCCTGCCGGGAAGGTTTTGGACTAAGTGCGCCACCGCCATTCCACTCTCGTGCGTGCTGGGCGACCGCCACTCGGCCTCGATAACGTCGCGGGGGATGCCTTCAGCCATCAGGAAGTTGGAGATGCCAGGTCCCCCGCCGCTGACAATGATTTTCTTGAAGCCGCCAGTCTGCCAGGCAAGCAAGGCGTAACGCGCCCGCCAATAGGAAGAATAGGAGATTCCGCCGTTGTCGTCTCTTGCGGCGCTGAGCAGGATGAGAATGTCGCCTTTCGGCCTTTCGAGTGGGCCGGAGTAGAGCCGGCCCCACCACGAAACAAGAGGAGTCGCGATCACCAGCACCGTAATCAACCCGAAGCCCCACAGCGCGCGGCTCAACCATTGGACGAGTTTGCTCGGAAGGCTCATACGCGATCTTCCGGCTCGCATTGAGGTTTAACAGCGACTTTTTCGGTCGCATGGCGAACCGGGACCAGCGTTTCGAATATCTCCAGCAATTCTGCCGCGACGGTATCCCAACTTCGGCTCATTCTTGCGGAGATAGAGTTGGCATCCCAACTTCTATTGAGAACCGAGGCCAGGGCTGCAGCCAGCGCAATTGAATCGCGGGGGGGCACAAGCCGCCCACAATCGCCGTTCAAGAGTTCCGGGATGCCGCCAGCATCTGTGGCCACGACTGGGCGGCCACAAGCAAGCGCCTCCAGCACCACGTTGGGGCACCCCTCCATGTAGCTTGGCAAGGTGACCAGGTCGGATGCCGCCATCCACACCGCTACATCGCTGGGAGAACAGGGGCCTGGCAGGTGAATGTAACTGGCGGCATTGGCGGCCTGAATCGCTCCCTGAATCGTAGTTTGGTCTGGTCCCGCGCCCACAAGATACACGTGCATCTGAGGGCGTTGGGGGTGAAGCGAGGCCGCTGCGTCGATCAGTTCCCGAAGGCCTTTTTTCACATCCATCCGGCCAATGTAGACAACTGCCTCTGTGGCTGGATCGATTTGCAGCATTTTTCTCGCCTGCGTCCGATCCCGCATATGAAAGACCGAGAGATCGCAGCCGTTGTGGACAGTGCGCGTCTTGGCGGCCGGTGCGCCCATGATGACAGCTTTTTTGCGCAGATCGTCGCAAACCGCGGCGATCAAGTCAGCTTCCCGAAGAACAGTATGGGTGCGTGCGGCTGAAATCCGATCGCCGATGTTGTTGATGTCCGATCCAATTGCCATTGCGATTGCCGGAACGCCGAGGGTTTTGGCAATTTGCAAAGCCGCAAAGCCCTCAGGATAAAGAAAAAAGCTGAAAACGAGGCTGGGGGCAAAGCTGCGCACATGAGGCAGCAGGACTCGAGCGGCCATCCATCCGTTCAACGGCCGGGAAACCAGAGGCAGGGCGGGATAGTCGTAGTAAGTTACTTTGACGTCAGGCGTATGATAGGCGCGGTCAAGATTGTCATACATTCGACTGCGCGGCCGGAGCAATGAAGGATACTTGGCGTTTGGGAAAAAAACCTGGACATCGGCTTTGCGGGCGAGAACACGCAGACTCTGATAAGCGGACCGGCCCTGCCAGGGCTCTGCCGAACTGGGAAAATACCGGGTGACAACGGCAATTTTGAGCATAAGAATCCTAAGGCATTACCATCCAATCTCATCAGGAGAACTCTGCTGGCTTTGTCGTTGCGAATGTCCGCCGCAAGCCTTCTTCAATTCCCACTCGCGGCGCCCATCCGAGGCGCTCGCGGGCGACAGCTAGATCGAAGTTGCAAAGTGGGCGAATAGAGCGGACGCGGTACCTGGATAGAGGCACGCTGCGCTTGAGCAGGGCGCCCAGCCATTCGATTGCGATCGCTGCCACCATCAAGACAATCTTAGGGACAAACCAAACCTTGACGGCACTGTCCGCGGCTTGTGCGTTGCGAATATATTCACGCTGTGTGATCGAATTTGGATCAACGAGATTGATCAATACTCCTTCCACGCCGGACTGCGTGGCGCCAAGCAGCAGCGCATCGACAACGTCGTCTACGTAAACCAGTGGTAATGTCAGGGACCCGCGGCCAACCACGATCCAGCGGCCAAACATGGCGAAGCTGCCGGCAGGGCTGCTGGGCTTGACTCCCGGTCCAAAAATGACACCAGGGCGGATCACACACGCCGGCAAGCCGCTGTCTCGCACTGCGGCTAACACCAGTCGCTCGGCTTCGAGTTTGGTCTGCGTGTAAGAGCCGCGGAGGTTGGCATGAGGCTCGAGCGGCCAGGATTCCGTGACTTTGTCTGCGCGTCGCACCGCGTGCTCAAGGACGCTCACCGAGCTGACATGCACAAAGCGGCGCACACCGTGTTTGAGACAAGCATCAATCAAGTTCCGCGTGGCTGCGACTGTACCGCGCTGGAAGTCCGCAGCGCTACCTTTCATCGCGGCTGCAATGTGAAAGACGGAATCGACGCCAGCAACCAGGGCGTCTACGTATTCTGGATCGCCAAGGTCTCCGGGGACATAATCGACCGTAGGAATTGGATGGTCTGGAATGCGACGGACGGCGGCGCGCACTCTGGAACGGCCCTCCACGAGTCTTTTTAACACCGAGCCGCCGAGGAACCCGCCCGCCCCGGTCACAAGGAAGTCGGCCGCTGGCCGCGGCGATAAGGTTGACTGTCTCAGTGCGTCGCGTTGACGGTCGGCATCCGCGCAAGCTAATTCCATCGCCTTCACCAGGCGCATACCTTCTTCGGGGGATACGGGGACAGGCGCACCGCTCTCCAGCGCCGAGTAAAAGTCATGGATATTCCTGTGGATTCCGGGTGCGCCCGGTAGCCGGCCCGTCATGAAGCGCAGCACATTGCGCGGGATTTGGTAAAGACTCGCCGCGGCATTCCTCATGGCACAAATCACCAGAGACGCAAATTTGGGACCGGAGAGTACTTTCGTCACATAGCAGGTCTGCAGCAGACAATCAATCTGCATGACGCCGCGGGTGCCGTGAACAATCACCTGGCTTCGCACCGGCCGGACGTTCCACGAAAGGTACAAGCGCGCCGGGCCGCGCTCACACTCAACCCGCGCTGTCCATTCGTCAAACACTAGATTAATGTCGGAACCAGTGGAACGGAACTCGATCTCCGCATTCTTGACCTGACCCAGGAATGCCTCGGCAATGGCCAGGCCGTGTACGCCCATGTCGTGAAACGGGTAGGACCCTTTGCGGTACTGGGGTGGGAGTTTGCCCCCTCCGGGCCAGGGAGGATAGTCGGAACTGCGCTGAAAATCAAGAGAGACAATATTACCAATATCGCCCGACCTTGCGAGCTCCACACCACGCAGCACGATTGGGTCCAATCGGGCAGAGTGCACCACGCAGAGGGTCCGTCTACTGGTTGTCGCGGCGGACATCATCTGTTCGCATTGCGCGGCCGTTTCCGCCATTGGCTTCTCGACCAGCACGTGCGCACCCGCTTCTAACGCCTGAATTGCGATCTTCGCGTGAAAAGCAGGTGGTGTGAGCACATGCACGACATCCACACCGCACACAAGCAACTCCTCGACCTTTGTGTACACATGAGGAATATTGAAGGTCCTCGCGACTGTTTGTCCCCGGTCGAAATCGAGGTCAGCAATTCCAACCACCTGAACTTGGGGAAGAGCCCTCAAGGCACGTAGGTGATGGCCACTGACGTAGCCGGCGCCAACGATTCCGACTTTGAAGTTGGTCATAGTGGTGCGATCACTCTACCCAACCCGGCAAAAAACTGGAATTGATTCCGCGCTGCTTTGCATATATCCTAACACTTAACATTTGTGCCGCGGTTACCCCTAGATTTTTCCTGTAGGATTCAATGAGAATCGGAGATGACTGCGCGCAAGTCCGCTTGCCTAGGAACAAAAATGGAGTTCATCTATTTTGGAAATGACTGGTTCGCTGAGAATCGCACCAGCAGCCACCACATTGCGAAGCGCCTTGGTGCCAAGTTCCCCATATTGTATGTCGAGGTGCCGGGTCTGCGTTCACCCAAGGCGAATGCGCGCGATTTGCGCAAGCTGGTTAAAAAGCTTCATAGAGCTTTTCGACCGCCGAAAATGGTGGGCCCACACTTCTGGCTGATGACGCTGCCACAGATTCCGTTCCGGCGCGTTGCAGGCATGCCCGCTTTGAATCGTATGTTCTCCCGGTTTCTGATTCGCAGGGCGATCACGAGGCTTGGCTTCAATGATGCGGTCGCTTGGTTCCATGTGCCGCATCCAGGGTTCCTGGCCAAGCAGTTGGGAGAGAAGTTGACCGTCTTTTATTGCATCGATGATTACTCGAAGTTACCCGGAGTAGATGGAATTCTCGTAAAGGCCATGGACGATGAACTCACTGCAGCAGCCGATATCGTGTTTACCTGCAACAGGAGCTTGCTAGAGTCTCACAGCTCGCTTAATTCCAACGTCTATGTTTCGCCGCACGGAGTGGACAC
>JBOGLX010000119.1:0-2291 GCA_050745765.1 Occallatibacter sp.
GGCCGGCGTTGGGCGAGTTGGTCGCAAATATTTAACCCAGAAGACTGACCTGGCCCAGCCATGAGTCCAAGACCATTCCGTTATCACACACGCAGATGTTGGTTTCGTTGCTGCAATTGCAGTGGACAGTTGTAATTTTGATGCGCTGGGGAACCACCGCACTCCTGGGAGTGCGATCTCCTGCAGCCGATTGGGATTGGTACAACTCGGTGTTCCTGCCGAGTGAGTCTTCGGCGCTGAATCGTGGCATTGTCATTTTATCTTCTCCGTGAAAAGCAGCCGCGATGCGTTATAGCCAGAGCAGCCGTCTACGGCTATTTTTGTTAAGCTTCTCTTGCTTGGTTGAGCGCCCCTCTTCTAAACCCTGGCCAACTATTGGCTTGTCCGCTCCCTCGGCTCCCCTCCGGAGTTCGCGAGGATCGAGCCTGCACACCGGGCGTCCGGGACCTTCAAGAACTGCCGCCACCCTCCTTCATCTCCTGATATGCCGCCCAGGCATCGAGCACGGGCGGCACCAGGGTGTTTCGCGCCAGCCCACCGCATCGTATGGCCGCCAGCCTCACTTCGGTCGCACTCGCCCCGGGAAATTCCGACCAGAGCAAGGCAACGGCTCCGGTCACGAAGGGAGTTGCGGCGCTCGTGCCTCCAAAGGATTGTGATTTGCCGTCGGTCCCAAGGCTCATAATTCCTTGGCCGGGCGCACTCAGACCTCGCCTGCCGATAGAACTTCCCAGGTTGGAGTGGCTCAGAGGCCTTCCCTGCAGGTCGCAAGCGGCCACCGGAATGACCCCAGGATGGCGCGTAATGGCCGAACCGCCCACCGTGCCTTGGTTGCCTGCTGCCGCCACGGTAATGACCCCGCGCCCGGCCGCGTAATCCAGCGCCTGCGTCAGCGTGCGCTCCCCTTGCGGCGACGACCTAGCCAGAGCGACGCTCAGGTTCAGCACACGCGCGCCCCCATCCACACTCTCCACCACGGCCGCCGCCAATTCCTCAGGCGCTGCGCTCGGCACGTCTCCGGTGGTTTCGGCAAAAATAGGACGCACTAGCAACGCGCAGCCTGGGCAAATCGCCGGGGCGGAGGAACCGCGCCGCGCCCGCAAGATGCCGGCTATAAACGTGCCGTGCGTGCAGGCAAAGCTATCGGCGCGCGAGCACGCGCTGCCGGCCTTTTCGGAAACCACACGAATGTGGTGCTTTTCGAGGTCGGGATGATGGAGCAAGACAGGGCCATCGATCAGGCCGATTGTGATTTCGGGCCTGCCGGCGGTCCGATTCATGAGCGGCGCGAGGTTGACCACGTCCACAGGGCCCATGCAACTCCTCAGATGCTTGCCCGCGCTGACTACAGTTTGTTAGGGGAGCACCTGGCTGTGTCGAGACCGCTGCCGCGCTTCGCAGTTCGCGGGTTCCAACAATCAGCCGAACGACCACAAAGTGCTCCCATGTTTACTGGAGGTGAGCCTTGCACGCCCCAGCGTGCAACTTCGACCTGGCCCTTTTGCACCCCGATGGCCAATAACGAAATCGTAACGCAAGGTGATGTGCTTGACTTGCTAAACCAGCAATGGAAACGCGGGAAAATGCATGTTTGCGGCTGTCCCGATCAGCGCCCTAAGACCAAAGCGGAATCAATTTCCGGCGCGCTTCGCACGGTCTCCATTGCCCCAAATAAGGCAGTTCTGCCTCAAATCGGACAACTCAAGGCGGGCATTGGTCACCAGTAAGCCGTCGACACCTCCTGTAAAGGCTTGCCGGGGGCACTTCACGCATTGAATCTGAAGTATTCGCGGAAATTCGATTGGGCTGAGGGTGATCCGGCCGCATGATTGCGGTAAGGTGTTAGCGGCGGGATTGAGAATGCGTGGGGATCCGTTATAGGCTTAAAAATGTTCTGGCCGCCTTTGGCGCGGTCCAGCCCGCCTGAGAGGAGCCTTGGCTTGCCTGGTCTTGCGGCTTCGGATGCAGTCGCGGTGAATGGGCAAAAGCCTGTGCGGCCTTGGCTGTGGCAAAGTGTTCTGCTGGCGGCTGTCGGAACGGTAGGGATTCTGCAGTATCTGACTTCTCCAAGGCTAGAACATTGGCTTTACATTTTGCAGCGGGGTTACTACGTCCCAATTGTGCTTGCGGGCCTCAGCAGAGGTTGGCGCCGCGGATTGATGGTCGCACTGCTGTCAGGAGGCGCCTTCGCCATCGGCACGCCATCGATATGGACGGTGCGTCGTGTTGACGTGCTCGACCAATGCTTGGAGATATGCGTGTTCTGCCTTGTCGGGCTGACGGCAGGCGTG
>JBOGLX010000120.1:0-1619 GCA_050745765.1 Occallatibacter sp.
AAGCAAAAGGGCTAGTATCTTGTTCGCTATAAATTTGGTCATTTGTATCTCCTTTTGGCGTATACGACTATTTAGCCCCATTTGTTCCATCGATGGTGGTTGTGAGTAGCTGGCAGTGTTCGCGTAGAAGGCAAAGAGCCCAAAGACAACCCGCGGTTAGTCATCACCAACCTGAAGCAGAATCCGCAGTGGGTTTACGAGCAGGTTTATTGCGCACGCGGAGAGATCGAGAACCGCCTCAAGGAATTGCACGACGGCTTGGAGATCGATCGCACGAGTTGCACGAAGTTCCTGGCCAATCAGTTTCGGGTGCTGATGACGGCGGCTGCTTATGTGCTGATGCAGGAGCTGCGGCTGCGAGCGGCGCGGACGGCTTGTGGGCGGGCCCAGATTGGACCCTGCGCGAGCGGCTGCTGAAGCTGGGCGCTCAGGTGAGCGTCTCGGTGCGTCGAGTCGTGATTCATCTTCCCGTCTCGTTTCTGTTCCTCCACGCCTTTCTGCGCGATCGCCATCAGTTTCGGCGCCTTGAGCGGGTAGCCCACGCTGCCCTTTCCGCAAGGCGCGCAATGGTAACCAGGCCGCCGTGTCTTTGAAATCAGCCCAATTCATGCTCGCCACAGCCCCTTAACCGAACGAATGCGATTTCAATCGTCAGACAGCCTTCCAGACCCGGCTCGCGCCGCCCCGTGCGCTTCGCACGTACACTTCGCCGTTCGTTCATGAATAAAGCAGACTAGAGGGAGGCGACCGTACGTCGGCTCCGAGCCTTGTGCTCGCTCCTGCCTAACGGCGTAGCAGTTACCTATCATGGTTCACTCGACGGTTAGTCGGCATACCGTAGAACTGGCCTCGGCGAGCGTTTCCGGATGACGCGCAACTCCTCCATTGGATGCCAGGCGTGGTTAATGGAAGAGTAGCCGACCACACGCTCGGAAGCCGGTCTGCGATGGTGGCGAATAAGGAGGACCGCGTTACCCCAAGCATTACCGTGCAACACCAACGATGTGCCGTTTGCGGATGGGACCTGCGAGCCGAGGCATAAATCCGGGTAAGTGCTCCCAGCGTATTATCAAGGGATGGCGAATTGCCCAGATTGGATCAGACTTGGCGGTCGGAGAAACGATGCTGACACGGCTAGAGGCCTTGCTGGGATTGTTCGCAGTGCGGATCTTGATGGGTGGCCGGGTCGGGTTTGCGAAAGCTTCTCAGCCGACCACGCCAGTAAAATTCGACGTTCCGGCGGGCGCGCGGGTTCAGCGGTCCGGCTACGGCAGGGGCGTTTGGGCCCAGTGCGAATCGGGGTAGCGGGCTGTCAGCATGTGCCATGCTTGACGCTGCAGCTGGGGCGTAGTTTGGTCCGAGCATTCCCCCATATATTTTCCGGTGGCCGCGGCAGCGAGCCAGAGGGCATGGGGATTGCGGGGATCGGCCGGATGTGCCCGCGCCCAAGCCAGCACCTCGCCGGCGAGCAGATTTTGGGCTGGCGGCAGAGATGTCAACTGGCGCCACTCCTGTTCAGCCTGCGCCAGTTGTGTCGAAGTCAGCAGGGGCGGCGGTTCCGGTCCGCCGCTAGGATAGAGCAAAGCGAAGATTGGCTGATATTCGCGCGGACTATCGAA
>JBOGLX010000121.1:0-11087 GCA_050745765.1 Occallatibacter sp.
GACGATCAGAACCCACAGCTCCCTCTCGACGGCGGCAACCCGCCCAACAGCGGCACGAACCTCATTCCCATCAACATCGAAGAGGAGAGGCGCCGCTCCTATCTCGACTACTCGATGAGCGTGATCATCGGGCGCGCACTGCCCGACGCCCGCGACGGCCTCAAGCCCGTGCACCGGCGCGTGCTCTACACCATGAGCGAGATGGGGCTGGAGCACAACAAGAAGTACACCAAGTGCGCCAAAGTCGTCGGCCAGGCGATGGGCGTCTACCATCCTCACGGCGACTCGGCCATCTACGACACGCTGGTGCGCATGGCGCAGTACTTTTCATTGCGCTACCCGCTGGTCGACGGCCAGGGCAACTTCGGCTCGGTCGACGGCGATCCACCCGCCGCCATGCGCTACACCGAGTGCCGCATGACGCGCATCGCCGGCGAACTGATGGCCGACATCGACATGGATACCGTGGACTTCACGCCCAACTACGATGAGTCCACGCAAGAGCCCACTGTCCTGCCCACGCGCTTTCCCAATCTCATCGTCAACGGGTCGAGCGGCATCGCCGTCGGAATGGCCACCAACATTCCGCCGCACAACCTCACCGAAGTCGTCGACGCCACCATCGCGCTGGTCAAGAACCCCAGCGGCGGCCTGGTGGAAGTCCTCAAGCACGTGCAGGGTCCCGACTTCCCCACCCGCGGCATCCTCTACGGCCGCACCGGCATCGCGCAGGCTTACAAAACCGGCCGCGGCCGCTTCCTGATGCGCGCCCGCGTGGCCATCGAAAACCTCACCAAGGACAAGCAGGCGCTGATCGTCACCGAGCTGCCCTACCAGGTAAACAAGGCCACGCTCTACAAGCGCATCGCCGAGCTGGTCGATAACAAAGTCCTCACCGACATCGACATCAGCCCCGACTATACGCGCGACGAAAGCGACCGCGATGGCATGAGGATGGTCATCGGCCTCAAACGCGGCGCGCAGCCGGAGATCGTGCTCAATCAGCTCTACAAGCACACGCAGATGCAGGAGAGCTTCTCCATGATCTTTCTCGCGGTGGTCCACGGTCAGCCGCGGGAGCTGGGGCTCGACCAGGCCATCCGCGTCTTCATCGATCACCGCATCGAGGTGGTGCAGCGCCGCACCGCCTTCCTGCTGCGCAAGGCGCGCGAACGCGAGCACATCCTCGAAGGCCTCAAAATCGCGCTCGATAATCTCGACACGGTCATCCGCATCATCCGCGCATCGAGTTCGCGGGCCGAGGCGCGCGAGAATCTTTACGCGTGGGGCAAGGGCAGCGAGATCGTCATCACCCTCGACCGCGAGCGCCTGCCGCACGAAGAGCGCGGCCTCACGCTGCGTCAGATCGACGCCATCCTCGAACTGCAACTCTATCGCCTCACGCAGCTCTCCATCGACGAACTGCTCAACGAGCTCAAGGAGATTCGCGAAAAGATCGCCGAGTACGAATCGATCCTGGGCAGCGAGAAGAAGCTGCGCTCCGTCATCGTCAAGGAACTCGAAGACGTCCGCGCCAAGTACGGCGACAAGCGGCGCACGGAGATCATCGATGAAAGTGCCGAGATCCAGCTTGAAGACCTGATCGCCGACGAGCAGGTTGCGGTGACGGTGAGCCATCAAGGCTACCTGAAACGCACGCCCATTTCCATCTATCGCCAGCAGCGCCGCGGCGGCACGGGACGCATGGGCATGAAGACGCGCGAGGAGGATTTTGTTGCGCAGTTGATCGTGAATTCGACGCACGCCTATCTGCTCTGCTTCACCAACACCGGCCGCGTCTACTGGCTCAAGGTCTACGAGATTCCCGACGTGGGCGCCGCGGGCAAGGGCAAGTCGATGCAGAGCCTGCTCGATTTGCAGCCGGGCGAAAACGTGCGCGCCATTCTGGCGATTCGCGATCTCGAAGAGGAGGGCAAGTACGTCTTTTTCGCCACGCAGCAGGGCACGGTGAAGAAAACGCCGCTCAAGGATTTCTCGAACGTCATGGCGCGGGGCATCATCGCCATCGGCGTCGGCAAGGACGACGAGCTGGTCAAGGCCCGCATCACCGACGGCAGCCAGATTGTCTTTCTGGCCACGCATCTGGGCATGGCCATCCGCTTCAACGAGGCCGACGTGCGGTCGATGGGCCGTCCGGCGAGCGGCGTGCGCGGCATCGCGCTCGCCAAAAACGATTATGTAGTCGGCGTCGCGGTTACGCCCAAGGAACACGAGCCGGGCGCATTCCGCATTCTTTCGGTCAGCGAGAACGGATTCGGCAAGCGCACCGACGTCGAAGAGTACCGCCTGCAGACGCGCGGCGGCAAGGGCGTCAAGAACATGGCCGTCACCGAGCGCATCGGCCGCGTGAGCAGCATCCAGTTAGTCGACGACACGAGTGAACTGATGGTGATCAGCCAGTTCGGCAAGATCATCCGCGTCGACACCAAGACCATCCGCGCCGCCGGCCGCGCCACGCAAGGCGTGCGCCTGCTGAACCTGGAGCCGGAGGATAAGGTGGCCGCAGCGGTGATCATTCCGCCCGAAGAATTGAACGGGAATAACCACGAGGAGCAAGGGACGCTGTTGCAGTAAGCTGGGTAGCGGATCGGAGCAAAAGCCATGGATAAGACAATTCGCCGTGTAACCGATTTCGCTGAGCAAGATTTGGAAACCTACCGCTATTGGCAATCTCGGCCGGTCGGGGAGAGGCTGGTTGCGGTCTGCGAACTGAGCGAGGCTGCCTATGCGTTTGCCGCCGACTTCAAAGGAGCACCGGCCCATGATGACCAAGGACTTCAAGGACCTGCTTCGCGCGCTGAACGCGAACGCGGCTAAATATCTCATCATTGGCGGGCACGCATTTGGTGTGCATCTTGAGCCGCGCACGACCAAGGTCCTGGACCTGTTTATCCGTTCCGACGCGGAGAACGCAAAGGCCGTTTTCCGGGCCTTGGCGCATTTTGGCGCGCCGCTTCAGGGCATAAGCGAGGCCGATTTCGTAGACGGCACATTTTTTCAAATCGGCGTGCCGCCGGATCGGATCGACATTCTCCAACGGATTGAAGGCGTCAGCTTTGAGGAAGCATGGGCAAATCGCGTGGAAGGTCTGATTGACGGCGAGGTTCCTGCGTTCGTAATCTCAAAGGACGACCTGATCCGCAATAAACTGGCCACCGGGCGGGAACAGGACTTGCTGGACGTAAAGAAGCTCAGGGCGCTGAGCCGCAAAAAGCAGCAGTAAAACTGCTCAAAGTGGAACCGAAAGAAAGTCGCCGCCGCGATCATCATCCCTCCCGAAGAACTGAACAGCAATAATCACGAGGAGCAGGGGACGCTGCTGCAGTAGGGAGCTTGCGAATTCCCAGGTCTCAAAAAAGCGAGACCCTGGGCACCCGGCCCTTCCGACACAAGAATGAGCCCACGGAATACCGCCGCCCGGACAGCAAATCATGATTGGTCTAATTTACATAAAGACAACTTTACTTTACATAGATGAGAGCAAAATGTCAAGTGTTCTTGTCTTACTTGTCAATTTTCGATTCTTGAGGGAATATATAACCATGGTCTATGACCATAGATAAAGAGGTGAGGGATGGCCTCCATCGGCGCCGGCGAGTTCAAAGCGAAGTGCCTGCAGTTGCTCGATGAAGTGGAAGCGACACGCGAGCCCATTGTCGTGACCAAATTTGGCAGGCCGGTGGCGAAGCTCGTTCCCATGCCGCCCAGGGTAAAGCTCCGCGGGGCTCTTAAGGGCAGCGTTCTCTATGAGGGGGACATTATTTCGCCGCTGGACGTTGAGTGGGAAGCGAACAAGGAATGAGGCTTCTGTTCGACACACATGTGCTGGTGTGGCTGCTCGAAGACTCCGGCCGCATTTCCGAAACCGTTCATGCGCGGCTGCAAGAGGCAGCGGACGAAGACCGGTTGCTGGTTTCGGCCATTACTCCCTGGGAGATTGCCCTGCTCACGGCCAAAGGCAGGCTCAAGCTGGGCCGTGAGGTGGGTGATTGGCTTGATGCTGCGCTGGGTTTGCCGGGGATTCACCTTGAGTCTCTCTCGCCGGCAATTGCCGTGGCCAGCACGCGGCTGCCCGGCGCGATTCACGGGGACCCGGCGGACCGGATTCTGGTGGCGACGGCGAGGCATGTGGACGCCGCGCTGGTGACTGCCGATCGGCAACTGCTGGATTATGCGGGGCAGGGTTTCCTCAAGGTACTGGCGCCGGCCTGACCCGCACCCTGATCGGCCTCTGACAGGCTGCGCCCGAACGAATACACTCAATCGGTGAGCTTTCAACAGTTTCTGGGCAATGCGGCGGCGGTGACGCACCTGCGCGAGAGCGTGCGCGCGGAACGGTTTCCGCATTCGCTCATCCTGGCGGGGCCGCGCGGGGCGGGCAAGTATACGCTGGCGCTGATGCTGGCCCAGGCCGTGAACTGCCTTAACCCCACCGAGAGCGATGGGCTGCCGGATTTCTGTGGCCTGTGCTCAAACTGCACGCGGATCGGCGATTCCGCCAATCTCGATACACTGGTGGCCGAGGCGGTGGCGGCGCGCGACGAGCTGCGCGAGACCGACAAGCGCGAGACGCGCATCCTTATCCAGACGCATCCAGACGTGCTGATCGTGCCGCCCGATCCGCCGCAACTGCTGATCAAGCTGGGGCAGGTAAGGCAGGCGATCCACGTGGCCTATTACCGGCCCCCGGTGGAGGCGCGGCGCTCGTTCACCATCTTCACTTCGTCGGCGTTCATGAAGGAGGCGGCCAACAGTTTGCTCAAAGTGCTCGAAGAGCCGCCGGAGCATACGACGCTTGTTTTGCTCACCGAAAATCCGCAGGAGATGCTGCCGACGATCCGGTCGAGGGCTGTGATTTACCGCCTGGGTGCGCTGCCGGCCACGGAGCTTGAGGCGCTGCTGGCGGCGCGGCGGCCGGAACTGAAACCGCAGGACCGCGCGTTGGCCGCGCGGATTGCCGAAGGCGCGGTGGGCCGCGCGCTGGCGCTCGACCTTGGCGCCTACCTCACCAGCCGTCAGGTTGCGTTGGTGGTGCTGCATACGGCGCTGCGGGAACCCGGGGTCCCCGCGGACAGGTCTTCGTCCGCGGGGTGGGAACCGGACTACTCGATGCTGTTCCGCGCTACGGAGGCTTATCGCGCCGGCGCCGACGGGCAGGAGAAGACCGTGAACCTGCTGCGTGCGCTAGGCAGCCTGGTGGAAGATCTGCTGCTGGTAGCGGCGGGGACGCCGCAACTGGTGCGCAACATCGATCTTGCGGCCGAGCTCGAACGGCTGGCCCAGGGCCTCACGCTCGACTGGATCGAAGGCGCGGCCCGCGCGCTGGTGCAGGTGGAGCAGGGCATGCGGCGAAATCTATTGCGTTCGCTCTCGCTGGACGCCATGGCCGTCGGGATGGGACGCGGGGGTTAAAAGCAAAGGGGAGCGACCGGATGGCTGGAAGCGGACCACTGCGGGGACCGCGGCAAGACTCAGGCGGGTTCCGAAATAGATGGGTCCGAACCGGGATCGATCTTTGAAGCTTTAACCACCTCGAGCTCGGCGATCGTCCGAGCAATGGACCGTTTGAGCTCGATCAAGGCGGGATCGCCGGCGTCGATCTCTTCGGCGCGCTCCAACTGGTCAAGCGTCGTTCGCAGGACGCCTGCGAGCTTCGGTGGGCAGGAATGTAGTTTCATTAACGGGAAATCCATTTGAAATAGTGCTTGCCCTTATTGTCGTTGGATGCTTCGATCGCGGTTTGCGTCTATCTGCGCCGGTCACCAAATTCCAGTGCACAGCGGACGGATTGAAGCCGGCGTGTTCTTTTCATGTGCAAGTCGCCTCGACGAGGGGCCTTGCCGCCGCAGCACGGTTGCTGCATAATACAGATGCAACCCCCATCCGGCCCCGGGCATCTTTTCCGGTAATAGCACTCCGAGTTAACGCACAGACAAGGGCGTTGAATAGCCATTGGTGCCGGTGCGCGCTCGTACCCGGTCATCCGCTCAGGGGCGGCAAGAGGAATTGCGTTCTTTGAGGGCTGCGGGGCGCGACAGACAGGAAGTGTTGGGGAATCTCGCAATCCGCGATCGTTCGTATTGCCTGCCGGCCCATCGGATCGGAAATTTTCACGCCTTTTTTCCTCAAGGAGGGTTGTTGCCAATGAGCATTTCACCAGTTTTACCCGAGCGCCGCGACGCGGCCGGCCTGGATGCCGTGCGCCTGCAAACCCGGGGCCGCAGACCCTCGTTCAGCCCGGCTCCGTATCGCTTTCCGGGACACTTGGCCGAGATCGAGGCCCCCTACCGCAACGCGGAGCTGTTCTACCTGCAAAAGCAAATCCAGGCGCAGACCCCGATGGTCGTCGTGCTCGAAGACGGCGAAGTGGTGGAGGGCTGCATCGAATGGTACGACCGGAACACGCTCAAAGTGCGCGGGCGGTGGAAGACGCTTATCTACAAATCGGCAATCAAATACATGTACAAGGTGAGCGACACGGGAAGGCAGCCATTCAACGTATAACCGGGCTTATAGCCGGGCGTAGAGTGCAGCCGGGACGCAGTGCCGCCGCATTTACTCTTTGGCCGGGGTGGCGGCCTTGAGCAGCCGGTCGCGGATGGCAACTGCGATTCCCTCGCCCGGCGGCCAGGGGCAGAGTATGACGGTGCAGCCCCGGGCATCGAGTTCGCGCAGGCCGGCGTAGAGGTTGCGCGCCAGCTCGTCAGGTGCGCTCCAGCGGCCCCAGGGATAGATTTCGGCGCCCCTGACAGGCGGGGCGATCTCGTCCGGCAGCATGATTCCGAGCTTCTCGTCGGGAACGCCGTAGGCTGTCTCAGCCAGGCGCGCCACCTTCCGGCCGATGCGACCAAGCGGCCCCCTCACCAGGACAAGCTCCGCCCTGGGCGCGTAATGCCGCAACCCGACGCCCGGCGAGGGCCGGGCTTGCCGGGGCGTTTGCTCCAGCTTGCCGCCGTCTTCGAAAACCTCGACCGCTCCGGCAACGGCCTGAATCTCGGCCGCGGTAATGGCGCCTGGGCGGTAGACGATCATGGGGCTCGGGCCGGGGTCGAGAACAGTGGACTCGACGCCGTGTACGGTGGGTCCCGCGTCGAGCACTGCGTCAATGCGGCCGTCGAGGTCCTCAAGCACGTGTTCCGCGGTTGTGGGACTGATGCGGCCGAAGCGGTTGGCGCTGGGCGCGGCTACGGGAACCTGGGCGCGGCGGATCAGTTCGAGGGCCACGGGATGCGACGGCATGCGCACGCCCACCAGCGGCCGGCCGGCCGTGACCGCGTCGGGCACGGCCGCGGAGCGCGGCAGCAGCAGCGTGAGCGGCCCCGGCCAGAAGGCGTCCATCAGGCGCTGCGCGGCTGCGGGGATCTCGCTGACGAGCGATGCCAACATGGCCGCGCCCTGGACGGGATCTTGACTGGAGCCTGCAATGTGGACGATGACCGGGTCCCAGGCCGGCCGCTCCTTGGCGGCGAAGATGCGGGCCACGGCGGACGGGTCGAGCGCGTTAGCGCCCAGGCCGTAGACGGTCTCGGTGGGCAGCGCCACCAGGCCGCCTCCGCGCAGGATCGCGACCGCGCGGTCCAGCGCTTCGCCGGCGTCATCCATGCGCGCCGGGTCCACCGTCAATCGCAGCGTCTTCACTCCCCTATTTTCGCCGCTCGCGGCGCGCCGGCGCCACCTGAGCCGCCTGCCGTATACTCTCTGCTTATGGTGGCCGTGGAGACGGAGATCAAATTCCGCGTTGCCAGCCTCAGGCAACTCGCCCAGAGTTTGCAGGCAGCGGGGTTCCACGTGGAGACGCCGCGGGCGTTCGAGAGCAACGTTCTCTACGACACGCCGGACCGGCAGATGCGCGCGCGCACCGAAATTCTGCGCATCCGCAGCTACGCAGGCCGCTGGACCGTGACCCACAAGCGCTTGCCCGATGCGGGCGCGGCAGTTGAAGAGCGCGGCGCCGAACCGGGCAATGACCGGCATAAGCAGCGCATCGAGACCGAGACCGAGGCCGCCGACGGCGACGCGCTCGCGGAGATCTTCACCGCGCTGGGGCTGGTGGCAGCCTTTCGCTACGAAAAATGGCGCACCGAATGGTCGGACGGCGAAGGCCATTGCGTGGTGGACGAGACGCCCATCGGCGACTACGCCGAGCTCGAGGGCAGCGCCGATTGGATCGACGGCGCGGCCGCGCGCCTGGGCGTGACCGAGGCCGGGTACCTCACGCTGAGCTACGGCCGGCTCTTCGACCTCTGGCGCCAGGAGCACAACTCCGCAGCCCAGGACCTTTCTTTTGCCGCTGTTTCCGGGCACATCGCAGCGCGGTAAGCGTTGAATTCACCTAAAATCAAGTTGTGCCGCTTCCCCTCGTCCAACCGCCAGCGCAAGAACTCACTGCGGAGCCTGTGCTTATAGCGAGCCGGACGCCTGGCAGCCAGAAGTCGGCGAACGGAAAGTTTGCGAACCGAAAATCCGCGAGCCGAAGGTTCGATGCGCCCGCGCCGCTGGCGTTTTGGCACCTGGCCAGCTTCGACGCGCCCACCGTGGCCGTGGTCTGGTCGCTCGCCTTTGCCTGGGCCGCGAAGGTGCAGCTTGCCTTGTGGACGCCGGTGCTGCTGGCGCTGGTGGCGTGGTCGGTGTACATCGGCGACCGGCTGCTGGACGCGCGCAGCGGGCTGCGCTCGCCGGAGCTGCACGAGCTGCGCGAGAGGCATTTCTTCCACTGGCGGCACCGGTACGTGCTGCTGCCGCTGGCGGCCTGCTCCGCGCTGGCGGCAGCGGGAATTGTGCTCGAGTACATGCCGCTCCGGGCGCGTGTGCCGAACTCGATGCTGGGCGTGGCGGCGCTGGCTTATTTCTCCGGGGTACACTCGCGGCGCAGGCTGCCGCGAGTGTTCACCAAGGAGTTCCTGGTGGGCGCCATCTTCACAGCGGGCTGCGCGCTGCCGGCGTGGCTGCGCCTGCGCGCCAGCGGTGTGCATGCCTGGCCGCTGCTTGCGCCGGCGGTCTACTTTGCGGCGCTGGCGTGGCTCAACTGCCACGCCATCGGCCGCTGGGAGGCGGGAAACGCGCGTCCACTCGCTGCCGGCGTGCAGCCGCTCGGCGTGGCGCTTGCGCTGGCCGGATTCACTCTCGCTTGCGCGGCGCCGGAGGCGGATGCGCGCGCCGCGGCGCTGCTGATCGCGGGCGCGGCGAGCGCGCTGCTGCTGGCGGTGCTAGACCGCGTGCGCGGGCGGCTCTCGCCGCTGGCGCTGCGCGCGCTGGCCGACCTGGTTCTGCTTACGCCGCTTCTTCTGGCGCCGCTGCAGCGCTTTCCGGCATGAACGCTCCGGCGGATCTGAACCGCCTTGCCGGGCTCTACCAGTGGATGGAATACGCGACCTTCGGGCCATGGCTCTCGTGGTGCCGCACGGCTTACCTGGCAGAGCTCCGGAGCTGCCGGCGGGCGCTGGTGCTGGGCGACGGCGACGGACGGTTTACGGCGCGGCTGCTGCGGGCGAACCCGCAGGTTGAGGTTGACGCCGTGGATGCGAGCACGGCGATGCTGCGAGCGTTGGTGCGGCGCGCCGGTCCGCACGCGGGGCGCGTCCGCGCGCACTGCGCCGATGCGCGGCTGTGGGAACATGCGAATGCGCCGTACGATCTGGTGGCGGCGCACTTTTTCCTGGATTTTTTGACCACCGAAGAAGTGCGGGCGCTGGCGCGCACGCTGCGCGGCGCCGTTTCTGCCGGCGCGCTTTGGGTAGTTTCGGAGTTTGCGATTCCGGAGAGCGGTTTTGGGCGGCTGGCGGCGCGGCCAGTGGTTGCAGGGCTTTATTTCGGGTTCCGGCGGCTCACGGGGCTTGCAGTTCGGAAACTTCCCGATCACCGGGGCGCGCTGAGCGAAGCGGGATTTCTTTTAGCGCGCCGGCGGCCGCGGCTTGGCGGGCTGCTGGTGAGCGAGCTCTGGACGGTTGAAGCGGAGAAGCCGGTTCAGCGGCCCGCTGAGGACGTGCCGGACCCTGTTATCCAGCCTTAGAAGGGCTTAATTCGGCGCAAAGGACCGCAGGGGTGGAAGATCGTTCTCGACCACACGAGTTAATGCGTTCCTATAGACTGGGCGAGTTATGTTGAAGACGGGAATTCTGAATCCGCATCTTCTTTCGCTGCTCGCGCGCGTGCGCCACACCAATACTCTGGTGATTGCCGACCGCGGGTTTCCCTACTGGCCGCAGATCGAGACGGTGGACATTTCGCTGGTGGACGGCGTGCCGCGCGTGCTCGAGGTGCTGAGGGCGATTCGGGCCAACTACACGATCGGCCACGCCTGGATGGCGGAGGAGTTTCTGGGCGCCAACAGCATGGACGCGCGCGGCGAATTCGAATCGGCCCTCACCGGTATTCCGCTGCTCTTCGAGCCGCACGTGGATTTCAAACGGCGTGTGCCGCACGCGATTGGATTGATCCGGACCGGGGATACGGCGCAGTACGCCAACATGATCCTGGAGTCGGCGTGAGCGGGAGCGCCCGTTTTCCCGCCGGGTAGCGCCCGTGTACACTGATCACGCCATGAGTTGCCTGTTCTGCAAGATCGCGGAAGGAGCTATTCCCTCGACCGCAGTGTTTCAGGACGATCGGGTTTGCGCCTTTGCGGACATCAACCCCAAGGCGCCCGTCCACATCCTGATCGTGCCGCGCGAACACATCGCCTCCCTGCACGACACCGACGCCAGCCATCGCGCCCTGCTTGGCCATTTACTGGGTACGGCTGCGGAGATCGCGCGCGCGAAGGGCCTCGGCAAAGGCTATCGCGTGGTCGTAAACATCGGCGAGGACGGCGGGCAGACGGTCGATCACCTGCACCTGCACCTGCTGGGCGGGCGGCTGCTCACATGGCCGCCGGGATAAAAGCAGTTTCGTCATCGCCGTTGCTTATCGGCTCGTTGTGAAATTCGAAATCTTCAAAAAAACCATCCCTCCGGGGCTAAGAACCTATCCTTAAATTAGCGAATCGTGAGTAGCGCCGGTCTCCTGACCGGCTGTACTGGCGGCATCCTCGCCGCCAGGTGAATTGAGTGGCAGCACAAGCATGGATG
>JBOGLX010000122.1:0-44608 GCA_050745765.1 Occallatibacter sp.
TAAGAATTGTGCGCCAAAGGGGCATAATTAACTGCAAAACGGGCGGGAAGATTTTGCCGGCGTCCTCGGGATACACCTACTCCGGAATTGCTCTAAACATCCGCCTCTCTCCTGGAGGCGCGGGACCGGACGCGGAACGCATCAGCCCGGTTCCGGTTCAATCTTGACCAGCTTCATGAACTGATCGAAATCGCCGCGCACTTTCAAAAGCTCGGATTCCAGCGAAGTGAGCGTAACGATCCCGATCCACTTTCCGCTGCGCACGTAATGCTGAACCTGAAGCACGGTCACCTGGTTCATGGCGCGATGTTTGATCATCAGCATTGCGGCCTCCGCCGCATCCGGAAAAGCCATCGGCGCAGGCCCGGCGATCACGGGTTCCGCGAACGTTCGCTTCATGAGCGTAATCTGCGTCCTGATATAGAGTTCGAGTTGGTTGCCGGCGAGAAGCCGATCTTCACGAAGATGGATATTGCTGGGAACAACGCCCTCTGCGCGTTTCTGGATGCCGAAATCGGGCACCCACGTCCATCCGAAGGGGATGGCGGGAACGACCCATCGGCCGATGCGGGCGGCCGTTGAGTGGACAGCGGTTTGTCCTGGGTTGGCGCTCATACAAGACCGACGGGGTCAACTGCACTTCCATTTAGATGCGTTTCAGGCCGATGTTCCGCAAGGCATCGCAAAATCGGACAAGAAGCCCGAGGGCCGGGTGGATGCGCGTCTTCATTGCGTTCGAGCGGCTTTGCATATCTGGTATGCGGCCACAACCACGGCCCCCTCAAGGCGATCAAGCAATTCGGCGTGTTTGGGGCCAGCGAAGTCGAGCGAAAAGCCGTCAAGTTGTTTGGCCAGACCCCGCGCCTCGTTGGCAAGTTTCCCGATGGATCCGGTTTCGCCGGCCTGATAAAGCGCCACGCCTCCTTGAATGGCCGCATCCTGTTGTTCGAGCGAAGGCAGAGCCCTTGTCTGCCACGCCAGAAGCGCCGGGTCAGAGGAAAGCGCGGGATCCATGGCGGCCTCAAGCGCGGCTTGAGTGACCTCTTTGACGAAGTCGGCAAACGCCTTTGCGAAGCGCTCGACGAGTTGCTGCGAAACAGCGGGCGGAGTCTCGGGCGTCATAACAGACCCTTCGGCAATGTTTCCTTGGCCCCCTGCTGGGCCTGTTGCCCGGCTTGCTGCGCGGCCTGCTGCGCCTGTTGCGCCGACTGCTCCGCCTGCTGTGCGGATTGCTCCGCCTGCTGGGCGGCATTGTTCGCCTGTTGCTCCGTCTGCTGCGCCTGCTGCTGGGCCTGAGCAGCGGCCTGTTGGGCTGCCGCCTTGTCTTGTTGCTCGGCCTGCTGCGCCTGCTGTGCCGCCTGCTGTGCAGCTTGCTTGGCCTGTTGCGTCGCTTCCTTTGCGGCATCCTGGGCCTTTTGCGCCTCCTGCACGGCCCGTTGCGCCGCCTGCCTGGCTTGCTGAACGGCTTGCTGTGCCGCCTGCTGGGCCTGCTGTTGCGCCGCCTGGACGGCCCGCCTGGCAGCGGCAGCTCCCTGCGCCGCGGCCTGCTGTACCTGGTTGGCCGCAGCCTGTGCTGCCTGCAACGCCTGCTCCGCTGCCTGCGCCTGCTGCGCTGCCGCCGCCCACGGAGCCTGGAAGACTCCGCTGGGGTTGAGC
The DNA here is from genome assembly GCA_050745765.1 of Occallatibacter sp. GTDB lineage: Bacteria > Acidobacteriota > Terriglobia > Terriglobales > Acidobacteriaceae > Telmatobacter. The sequence goes on from JBOGLX010000122.1 coordinate 1,657, forward strand.
GAGCCCGGCGGCACAAAGAGTTGGGTGCCGCCCCCATCCAGCCCCTCCTGCTTCGCCGCTGCGCCCATCCAGGTCTTGAGACCCGGGGGCTGCACTACGCCGGCCGCGACCAGCAGCCCCTTGTTGGGCCACTTCGGCAGCACTGCGCAGGACTGGCGCCAGGCGGCTTCGCTGGGAAATACATCTGGCGTCCAGTAGGAGCCTGCGGGATTCAGGGCCGGATCGTAGACGCGATAAATGGTGGCGCCCGCCGGAATGGTGACCGGTTGCGCCGTCTGAAAGTTTGGAGCTTCCGTATAGGGCAGATCGGGAAACCCCGGCGAGGTATGCGTGTAAGGCGGCAGGCCCAGGTCGGCGGGCGCGGTGTACTTGAGCGTCCCGTCCTGCTGCATCTCCGCGGTCTCGTCGGCCGATGACGAAGAGGCCGGCGGCTGCGTGGGCACTGACGCGCCCATGGCAGAGATGCCGGTCATGGCGCCCCCTGCGCCTCCGGCTCCGGCCATTCCCACCAGCACGGTTTCGCAGCCCATCACCGCCACGTCCGGAGGGCCTACGCAGACCAGCTCATCGGTAACCCGCGACTGCGGCATCATGCCCACCAGCACGGTCGGCGACCCCAGAACGAACGGCCCTCCGACGTGTGGAACGATACCGGTTACCATGGGGCAAACGTGCAGGTCGCCAATGCGCGAGGCGGGCATCATGCCGATGAGCACCTGCGGAAAGCCGACCGTAACGATGCCGCCATGGGCGGTTTGACTCGTGATGGTGCAGGCAGGCATTCCCATTTCGCGCTAGGACCTCCGTTGTGCTCGGCTCATGGCCTGGCTTACCAATTGCTACGCAGCTTGCGACGTCTGCTGCCACGGTGCTTGCTGGGGCCCGTTGTCAGGCCTGTCCGGCGGCTCCGCCACCCGAGGGGTGCGAAGGTGACGGCGGCGCGGAGCCGGCCTAACTTGTGGCCGCCTTTGAATACGGATTGTCGCCCGGCCACTTAGGCGCCGTGGGAACCCCGGGACTGCTGGGCGACTGCGGGCTCTGCGGGCTGCCAGGCGAGCCAATCACAGGAGCGCCGCCGCTGTTGATCATCACCAGCATCCCTGAAATGGTCACGCCCGAGGGCCCGATCGATATAAATCCCCCTTCACCATTCAGGCCAATTCCCTCCGGGCTGATCACGACCGAATTTGGACCCACAGTGAGGCAGATCCCCGTGGACGCCGTCACGTCGAAGTTCATTCCCGCCTGGATGACCTGGCTCTGCCCCACTGTGAGTGAGTAGCTCGAGCCAACCTGCTCATTCAAACTCGATCCCACACTGATGCTTGAGTTCGAGCCGATGCTCTCCTTCAAATTGCCGGAGACCGTGTGCTCGCGGTCTCCGCCCACCTGAACAATCTGTTTGCCCTTGATGTTGAGGTCGGCCTCGCCATCGACCTCATGAATTTGCTTTCCCTTCACAAGCAGGTGGGAGTCGCCATCCACTTCTTCGTACTGGTTCTTGGTAATCGTCGTGTGCTGCTCGTTGCCCACCGTCGTGTGCCAGTCGTGCTCCACGTGAAGGTCATAGTCCTTCTCCGCGTTCATGTAAATCTGCTCACTGCCCTGCATATCTTCAAAGCGGAGTTCGTTGGCGTTGGCCGCGGCTCCGTTCTTCGAGCTGCGCGTGAGCACTCCGGAAAGCGTGTACTGGCCGGCCGGATCGTACTTGGGCATATTGACGCCGTTATAAACCGAGCCAACAACGATGGGCTGGTCCGGATCGCCTTCCATGAAGCCGATCAGGACTTCGTCGCCTGTGCGCGGCCAGAAATAGGTTCCCCATCCCTTTCCCGCCCACGATTGCGCCACGCGCAGCAGCGTGTTGTCGGGCGTATTCGCCTTGCGCAGCCGGTCCCACCAGAACTGCACGCAAACCCTCCCGAACTTATCCATAAAAGAGTCTTCACCCGACGGAGTTACAACCTGGCCGGTGTGCATTCCATTAACAACGGGCTTTTCGGTCTTGATCGGAGGCCGGTAAGGAATCGCGGACGGGACCGCGCTGAACTTATTGGCATAGGGCTTCACGGAGTCCCGCTTGCCGGACCGGTAGGTGGGCATTTGCTGCAAGTCGTGCTCGATATGCACGAGGAGATACTTGGTGTTCACCGCCGGCTGCGGATGTTCGGTGAGCGTGAAGTCGTACCCCGTCATCATGGAAACCGCGTTGGACGCGCCATCGATGACCAGGGTTTCCGCATCCCCGCTGTCGCGGCGCACGGTCGCAAAAAAAGTGACCAGATCGTTGATCGTCGGGTCTGATCCCTCCTTCTTGAGATACGCCGCGGCGCTGTCGGCGTAATCGTACTGCTCGCTTATGTTCGCTCCGAGCGGACCCTTCGTCGGCTGCGACTCAATTACTGCCTTGTTGCGGATAAAACTGTAGTCCCACGCCGTGTACTTGCCGGTCACCAGGGTCGAGCGCGAAGTCAGGTTCTGCACGACGAAGTCGTAATAGCCCTCCGCAGCGCCTTCTTCCGGCGCATAGCGGAACGTATCCTGAATGGCGCAATTGCTTAGCTTGCTCGAAGCGTCCTGCAAGGTGAACGTGTGATTGTCCTTGGTGTGCTTGAAGTAGTAAAGGATTCCATGCTGCTCCAGAATCCGCGAGATAAAGTTGAAATCCGTCTCGCGATACTGCGTGCAGTACTCCATGGGCGTATAGGTGCCGGAGGTTTCTATCGCCGGGCTGATGCTGTACGCGCCCAGCACCGCTTTCACCACGTCGGTTACAGTCTGATTCTGGAAGACGCGCGTGTTCTCGTTGAGCGTCAGCAGCCAGATGTTGGGAACGATGCGGGCGTAGTAGCTATTGAACTCCTCGTCTCCGCCGCGCATCTCAAAGCTGGAGACGATGCCGTTGATATAGCGCACGGTCCCGCTATGCTCGGCCTGAATGGACACGCAGACCTTTTTCCCGACAATGCTCGTCGGGGCGACCGAAGTACTGGGCTCAGCCAGCAGATCGAGGTGATAGCAAAACAGCTCCGAGACGCCTTCCACGCCGCTCAGGTGCTCGGGTAGAAGCTTGTCCGCGCCCAGCGGGCTGGTGAAGTTCAATAGTCGGTCTGTTTGTGCAAAAGCGGCCATAATCGTTGCGCCAGTATGCCGGTTCGCGGAGTTCCCCGCGCGGAGTGAATTGCGCCGCCGATCCTAGTACCGTGTCCCCGTGGTTTCGTAATCGAGCCTACGAATTTGAGCGCCCCAGGCCGCGATTTGGGTCCTGGGAAGGAACGAATCCACTCGGACGCGGTACCGGTGGCGGCGCGGCATTACCAGGTATAGGTGAAGCGGCCGCCGTCGTCCACGCCGACCTGCACCCGCTGCGATGGGGTCTCCTCGGCCATGCGCGCCAGCACCTGGCGCGAAATCTCCGGCAGCATCGTGTTCGAGAGAATGTTATCGACGTTGCGCGCGCCGCTTTCCACTTCCGTGCACCGCTTGGCCACTTCTTCGAGTACTTTGTCGTCGCAAACCAGAGCGATTTTGTGAGTCTCCATCAGCCGGCGCTGAATTTTGCCGATCTTGAGGAGAATGATCTGTTTGAGCGCCTCGTCGCGCACCGGGAAGTAAGGCACAACGATCAAACGGCCGAGAAACGCCGGTTTGAATATCTTGTTCAGCTCCGGTTTGATGGCCAGCGCGAGGCCCTCGCTGTCCGGCATAGTCTCCTTGTCGGCGGTCAGCTTCATCAGCGTTTCCGTCGCGGCGTTGCTGGTAAGGATGATGATGCAGTTCTTGAAGTTGATGGAGCGCCCTTCGCCGTCTTCCAGATTGCCTTTGTCGAAGACCTGGTAGAAAAGTTCCAGCACGTCGTTGTGCGCTTTCTCGACCTCGTCCAGCAGCACCACGGAGTAAGGCCGCCGGCGCACCGCTTCCGTCAGCACGCCGCCCTCGCCGTACCCCACATAGCCCGGAGGCGAACCCTTGAGCGTCGAGACGGTGTGGGCCTCCTGAAACTCCGACATATTAATGGTGATCAGGTTGCGCTCCCCCCCGTAGAGCAGATCGGCAAGCGCGAGCGCCGTCTCGGTTTTCCCCACGCCGCTCGGTCCCACCAGCATAAACACGCCCACCGGCTTGCCCGGATCGTCGAGCCGCGCGCGCGAGGTGATAATGCGCTGCGCGATCGCTGCAAGCGCGTGGTCCTGCCCGATGACGCGCCTCTTTAGATGCCCATCCAGATCGAGCACGGTGGCAACTTCGTCCTTCACCATCTTGCCGATTGGAATGCCTGTCCATGCGGAGATGACCTCTCCCACGATCCGCTCATCGACGCACACATGCACGAGCGGATTCTGGCCCTGCACGTTTTCAAGCTGCGTTTCGAGCTCCTGCAAGCCTTCGAGCGACGGCTTCACGCCGGGCGCCGCGTCGCCGTCAGTCTTCAACGTCTCCGCGCCGGTCTCGAGGGCCTCGCGCATGGCGCGAATCTGCCTGACGAGATCCTTTTCCTTTTCCCACTGTTCGTTCAGGCTCTTGAGCGACGCCTCATCGGCGGCAAGCTGCTTCTCGATCGCTTCAAGGCGCTCCGCGTGGTCCTCGCCGACAACCGTCTCGCGCTCCAGAATCTGCTTTTGCACCTTCAGGTCGTCGATGCGCCGCGTCGCGTCCTCGACCGCGGGAGGAATGGTGTTCTGGCTGAGCGAAAGCCGGGCGCACGCCGTGTCGAGCACGCTCACGGCTTTATCTGGCAACTGCCTTCCGGCAAGATAACGATGCGACAGCCGGACCGTCGACGAAACCGCCTCGTGCAGAATCCGCAGGCCGTGATGCTTTTCGAGCGACGGCACAATGCCGCGAATCATCGTGTCGCATTGCAGCTCCGTCGGCTCCTCCACCTTGACCACCTGGAATCGCCGCGCCAGCGCCGCGTCTTTTTCGAAATACTTCTTGTATTCCGACCATGTTGTAGCCGCGATCGTGCGCAGTTCGCCGCGCGCCAGCGCGGGCTTCAGCAGATTGGCCGCGTCGTTCTGGCCCGCCTGGCCGCCGGCCCCAATCATAGTGTGCGCCTCATCGATGAACAGGATAATGGGATGCGGCGATGACTTCACCTCTTCGATCAGCCCCTTCAACCGGTTCTCGAATTCGCCTTTCACGCCGGCCCCGGCCTGCAGCAGCGCGAGATCGAGGGTGTGCAGCTGCACGTTGCGCAGCGCCGGCGGCACGTCCCCGTTTGCCAGGCGCAGAGCAAAGCCCTCGACGACGGCAGTCTTGCCCACGCCCGCTTCGCCCGTCATAATCGGGTTGTTCTGCCGGCGCCGCATCAGAATGTCCACCACCTGGCGGATCTCCTGATCGCGGCCCAGCACCGGATCCACCTTGCCGGCCTTCGCATTGGCCGTCAGGTTCACGGTGTACTGGTCCAGATGCGGATGCTTGCCCGAGATCGCAGGCTTGCCCGGCGAGCCGGCCTCGCCCGCCGCAGCGGCGCGCGCCGGCACAGCCATTGACTCCCGCGACTTTTCCGTGACGGCGTAGAAGTCCTTGCGCAGAGCCTCCGGAGGAATCAGTTGCAACTCCTTGCTCACATCGCGCACCAGCCGCGAAAGCTCATCGCTCGTCAGCAGCGCCAGCAGCGTGAATCCGGTGCGAATCTGATCCGCATCGTATTCGATGGTCGTGATGGTCCATGCCTCGGTGAGCATCTTTACCAGCAGCGGGCTGAAGGCCGGGCTGCGCGCATTGCCGGTCTTCAACCGGTCGATGCTGCGCTGCAACTCCGTGGTCAGACGCGAGCGGTCCACGCCGTACTGGCGAAGAATGAAGGCAGTATCGTTGTCCGAGCTGTCGATCGCCTTCAGAAGATAGTGCTCGATTTCGATGTCGTAATGCGTGCGCGAGACGCACAGCCCGGCCGCAGCTTCGAGCGCGCTGCGGGTTGCGTCGTCCACCTTGCCGATCAGTGACTTCAGGTTCAGGCTCATTGCTCCCGCCTCTATGTTGAGAAGTTAGTTTCAAGAAAGCCGGTAAGTCGCCTCGTCCGGATCGCGATCGAGGGACCTGTTGCGCACCCAACTTACAAGCCCAAGCCGAGAAGCCGCCATGCCTTCTTCGCCGAGCTTCATGCGTGGAACTTCGTCGCGGCGCAGCACCAGCCGGACAACAAAATCGAACTCGCGATTGGTATAAAGCCTGAGCCAGTCGCGCAACTCCACATGCGCCCGCGCACCCGGCAAAAACTCCTTGAAGCTGTCGAAGCTCAGCGGGCCCAGGCGAAGTGTGACCGTCCCATGCTGATCGAAGGCTTCATCCCCCACGATGGTTCCCATCCCCAACCGCTCGCAAAACATCCCTGAGTCGCGCAGGAAGGTGCGGTCCTCCATGGGTAGCCGCCTCCACGTTCCCGTAAATTGCTCCACCTTCACGGGGACTTCGAAATAGTCCTCGAGCAGTTGCTTGAGCCCTTGCGCCGTCGGCCGCCGCTCCGCCAGCATCCCCGCATAATAGAGGCACGCATCGTCTTCTATCTTCATGCGGCGGTTCAGCCCGATGGTGCCCAGCCCGATCAGATTCAGCAGCGTCGCGCTTATCGAGTCGTCGGCCGCCGCCGTTCGCTCATAGGCAATGTAAAAGCGGTACTTCTGCCACCCGCGGTAAAACAGCGAGATCATGCGGTGATTGAAGATGTCGAAAAACTCCGCCGGGGTGCGGTCCTTCGCTCGCTCGCGCTCCAGCAGAAACTCCGTGTAGGCGTAGGGAAGCGCTCCCACCGCGGCCGAAAGCCCCATAAAGTTTACAAAGACCCTGGGCCTGCCGTCGGCGCCGGGCTGCATGTCATGGATCTCGCTGGCCGGAAACGCGAGCGTCGGCACGGAGGAAAACTGTACCACCTCCGTGGACGGCGCAACGAACAACCCCACCGGATTCCGCTCCGGATAGAGCCGTTCCAGCAGACGCACGGCCTGAAAGAACCGCACCGTGTACGGCTCCCGTTCGAGCATCTGGCGTATCGGCTCGAATCCCCGTACCGGTTCGGATCCCCGTGTCGGGTCGGATCTTAGATCAGCGGCTGATACCCCGCTTTCGGTGGCCATATGCCCAGCGGCTCCTTTCTTTGCAGGGTGTGCGCGGCAAGTTGACAAAAACTGTTGATGGAAGTGTAGCAGCCGAGAAAACGGTCGACGACATTGGCGAAAAGATAAACGCCGCCGCCCACAAACTGCCGCTCGTCGAGTTCCATCTCGACCCTCGTGCCTCGCGCCGGCAGATTCCCGTACTCTGACTGCATAATGGCGAAGTGCGGCTGCGATGCCAGCCGCGTAATGCCGCCGACCTGGTTTTCGAGATAGGACGAGTCACTGAAATTGTGCAGCCGCAGAATCTCCTGCAGCGACGAAACCCCCTCTTCGGTGAGCGAAAGATAATTCAGCGAAAGCTGGGAGACCAGCCGCCAAAGCTGTCCCTTTCCCCTCGGCGGGTCATAACTCCGCGAGGGCCTGCGCAGCGCCGTAATCACGCGCATGCTCGGATACTCCTCCGCCGTGAAATCCCCGTCCTCAAGCCCGAACGGCAACTGCGACGGCAGATCGAAATCCGAGCAGGAGCACCGTACCGTCAGCACTTCGGCGTTGGGCTCCGTCAGAACTCCGTCGATGTCCGCGATCGCGATGTGCATCGTGGACGGCTCCCGGTCTCCCAACTCGCTCCTGCGGCGTGTAGCGTGCCAGTAGACCCGCGTGCTGTCATTGCGGGCCTGATAGCGATAGGAGTAAAGCGGCTCGATGGGGATGCTCTCCTGCCGGCTGCCGCTCGAAGCCAGCACTTCGTCGATCGAGTGGATCTCGCTTGTCTCCTGGCGGCGCACGTTCGGTATCACGGGGTATTCGTGTTTCGTCTGCGTGAGCAGAATCGGCTCGGCCACCTGCGAATACAAATTGACCACGGGCGTGCATCCCAGGCGCAGCGTGCGCGCGGAAACGCCTGTCTCCAGCTCCTGCCCCCGTTCCGGATGCTCGAACCGCGAGAAGTAGAAGAGTATCTCTGCCTGCGCCGCGCATCCGGCGTGGGCAATCGCCTCGAGTCCGCCCACCTGGAAGAATAGAAATTTTTCCGCAAACGTGAAGTACTCCTGCAGCAACCGGTAACCGTCGAACGAGCGCCGGCCGTACGGAATCAAAGCCTCGTCTCCCTCAAAGCCCATGGGCCGAAGTTGCGAAGGAGCAATGGCGACGGTCTTCGCTCCTCGCGTCTGTGGGTCGCGGACCAGAATCGCAATGCAGTTCCGGCACAGCAGCTCATAGAGCGTGTAAACGACGTTCGGATCCCCGGTGAGGTGAAATATGAGCCGCCGCGGGTTGAGCTTGTTGAATTCGCTGTCCTGTCCGCATTGTAGCCGCATCCGCAAAACGCCCGTTGCGCCCATGGTCGGCACCGGGTCCGAAAGTCGTTCCGGCTGGCGCCATTCCGCCTCGGCCACCGTGAATGGCCACAAATCCACCGGATAAGAGGTGCGGAAGCGGCAAGGCTGTCCATCGAAGAGCCGCTTGGTTGCCAGTTGTGTTCCGGCCGGCATCGTCTGCCCTGCGGTCTGCTTGCCCTGCTCCGGATCCACCTGGCACTCCACGATAGTCATCGATGGAATCGGACGCAGGTAGTGTGGAGCGACGATACCCAGCAGCGCCGAGGTTACTTCCGGAAAATCGTCGTCCACGCGCAGATGAACCCGCGCCGCCATGAAGGCAAACCCCTCCAGCAGCCGCTCCACATGCGGATCGTCGCAGCGATCGGGCTCGAGCAATAGCCGGCTCGCCACGCGCGGATACTTCTCGGCGAACTTGGCGCCAAGCTGGCGAAGATACCCCAATTCGCGTTCGTAATATTCAAGAAGTTCTTCGCGCATGGGTCACTTCACCTTGTACTCACCGCTGGAAATCTCGAGGACCGTATCGAAGGAGATCTCTTCGGGAGCCGGATCGAGCTTGATGTTTCCTTCGATGTGAAAACGCAGCCTCCGGTCCGTCTTGTCGGAACTCTCCAGGACCACGCGCACATCCGTCAGGCGCGGCTCATGAATCCGCAGGCAGTTCTCGATTGCGACGCGCAGGGAACGCTGATCGGAGGACGAGAGCAGGCTGAGCGAATTGATATCGGGCAAGCCGAAGTTCAGCATGGACGCCCTCACCGCGGGAAAGTCGGCGAGCGCCGGTAACGGCGGCTGCCGCGTGTTCAGCAGCCACTCCAGGTCCCGCTTCAGCGCGTCGCGGAAAAAACGGATCGACTGTGCTCTCGTGGCCGGCCAGTCCTCAACCGTCATCAGGCGGTCCAGAACCGACTGTGTCACCATCGTTTCTGTGCTCGTACGCGCCAAGCGGGAAGCCTCCTTGTTTTGGAACCTGTTCAATAACTCGACATTTTAAAAGGGCGCGGCTCGAAGCCGTGCCGTCTGCCGAAGAATACCTTCCGGGCTATCGGCCCTGAGGGAGGTCTTCTCCGTAAATTAGACCTTCAGCGCACGCTGTTACCGCAGCACGGTGGAATCCAGCCACTTCTGCGTCTCCGGATTGGCGGCGCCCGTATCGTCCTCAAGTGTCCAATGCCGCAGCTCCGGTCGGACGGCGAGAAGGTTCTTCAGTGTGCTGGTGACAGCCAAGGAAATGGCCGCCGCTCCGGTTTCCTTACCGGCCATCCAAATGTAGCGGTGCAAATCCAGCCACGCCCGCGCGCATTCGCTGCCCAGCACCGGCAAAGACTCGCGGAGGAGGTCTTTCCACGCTCCTTTGTCGGCCAGCGTCCGCATTAAACGTCTGACGTCCGCGGACGGACCCACGGCAAAGCCCGGCGCCGGCGCCGCTTCCTGCATGAGCGTCTCGCCCATACGCAGCCCCGCGCACACCAGGTACGGAACCGGGGAATTGGGGTTCTTTTCGAAAAGAAATAGAGCGCTCTCCACAGTCTGCGCATAGGCCTGCGCCGGCCCGTTCAACTGTCCGGCCGAGGCGCGAAGGCGCAGCATTCCCCCCGCCGGCTCCTGCGGCCGCCCGTCCTGCGCGCCTCGTTCACCCTCGCTTTCCGGCGCTCCGCCCCCCGGCGCTGCATCTTCCTCCACCGGCTCCGGCGCCACTTCCACGACCACCGGATCCGGCTCGGTCTTCCGCTTCTCATTCAGCAGGGTCTCGACAGTATGCCCCACTTCCTCGAGCGTCGTGCGCAGCTTACCGAATCCGGGGCCGTCGTCCCCGTACTTCTCTTCGCAGTAACGCTGCAAAGCCTCCAAAGTCTCCATAGAGGCTTGAAAGCACGTACTCATCTGCACATACCACGATTTTGGGGTCGATGCGAAAGATTTGTCGAAGTCTTCCCCTGTCACTTTCCCGTCTTTGATGGCCAGTTGCCGGGCCTCGACTTTGGCGTTGCTCGCCTTGGCGTCGGCTTCGTAGCCGACGGCGCGCGATTCCCGGTATTGATAGAAGTTCAGCCCGTCGCGGGTGATCGGGGCCTGGCCCAGGAACTCCGAAATGCGGTTCGCTGCCCACTCCAGTGGAACCGCGCGCATTCCCGCGTCGCCTTCGTCGATCTCGGGATACAGCGTATCCCAGAACTGCTCCTGCAGGTCCTGGAACAGCTTGAGGGACGACTGAACCACGCCGACACCCTCTTTCTTGATGAGCGATTCCGCCAGCCATGCGGCTAACTGAAGATCCTTGCTCTTGGTCGCCAGCGCCTCTCCCGCCAGCTTGATCACCAACGGCAAATCGGCCCGCTTGGGCGCAGCCAGGTTCCCCAGGATCGATGCTTCGCCCTCGGATCGCGCTTCCTTGATCTGGTCGTAGACCTTTTCATAGCGCAGGCTTGCACCCGACGGATTGGCGCCTGGAATCGGATTCAGCAGGTCATCGCGAAGCGGCACTTTCAGCCCCCTCGGCAGCATGATGGAAGCTGAGATTGCGCAGCTCCAGATACGGTTCCTCTTGCTCTCCGTACAAAAGCAGCTTTTGTCCGCGCGGAACCTCGCCGTGTTCGGAGTCTTCTTCCCAAACCGACGCCCGGCCCAGGCGCACAGCGTCGTCGGGGTGTTTCCATGAGAGCGGTGCAATCACCGGCAGCAGCACTTCGCCCAGGTCCTGCAGCCGGAAATCCGCGGTCGTGTGCAAAATGGCGGGCATCCAAAGCAGGTCGCGCAGTCTTTTCGGTGCCTCGGCCTCGATCGACTCGATGTACGCGAAAGGAATCCACGTATAGCTGCCAGCGATGAAGGTTTCCAGGTGCGACCCGATCCGCGGATCGGCGTCCGCGATCCCGGAAAACTCCACCCCATTCAGCGATCCAGCCGGAGACGGATGCGCCGTCCCCAGCGGCAGCGCACCGCGGGCGAACATATCCTGCCTCTCGCGCTCCGCGTGAAGGGCGGAACGATAAAGCATAGCTCCGGCCGCGGCCTCGGGGCTCACGTCGGAGAGAATATCGAGCTGCTTTTCGGCGCGGCCGTACTCGCCCGCAAAACACAACAGCTCAAACAGAAAAGTACGGCGCTTGGCGTCGAGCGGCTGCTTCTTTAACTCGTCGCCAAGCGCGTCGATGGCAGGCTTCAATTCGCCGGCCCGGTACAGTGAAAGCGCGTCCATACGCGAGCCGCCTTACGAGGCAACCCCCGTCTTTTGGTTGAAGGACACCGGGCCTACGCTCGTGAGGTCGCCTTCCGCGCTCTGAACGGAGTAGTCGATCTCGATCGAGGCGTAAGTGAACGACACGCTGACCGACGGAGCTTCGCTGGACGCCGACATTTGCAGGCCGGTGATAAAAATCTCCGTGAAGTTCACCTTCAGATACGGCTTAGTGCCCCCGCCGGCTTTGAGCGCGGACATGGTCCCTGTTGCAACGTGCGCGCCCTTGACGATGTTCTTGAAGAATGCTGGAGTGGATTTATCGAAGTTCGTCATGCAGCTGAAATCCGAGAGGTCAACCTTGCCTGCACCCGAACCGGTGGTGCCCGAAACGGAGGACATGTTCGCTGCGCCCCAGCTCCAGCTCAGGAGTTGTACCTGGTTTGTGAAAGATGCATTCTGAGCCTCACCTTCGATGCCGGTCATAGTCAGAAAATAGTCAACAGCCATCGTAGATTCCTTTCATCGAGCAAGCGAGGCGCCCGGCCCCCTGCCGATTTTGTTCGCGCCAGCCAGGTTATAGTTTCGCTATTTCCGCGCCGATGCAGGCAGGTCGGCCACCAGACGAAGGGAAACAGAGAGCTCGTCCAGTTGGAAATGCGGCTTCAAGAAGCAGACGGCGCGGTAGGCGCCGGGTTTGCCGGGGATTTCTGATACCTGAATTGCCGCTTCGCGCAAAGGCAGCTTCGCCTTGGCGGCCGGCGACGCATCGTCACTGGCGCAAACATAGCCGCTTATCCATCGATTGAGGAACTTCTCGCAATCCTGGCGAGTCATGAAGCTGCCGATCTTGTCGCGCATCATCGCCTTCAGGTAGTGCGCAAAACGGGACATGGCAAGGATGTACGGCAATTGCGCCGACAGCCGCGCGTTGGCATTGGCCGCGTCCTTGTCGTACAGCTTGGGCCGGTTGGCCGTCTGCACGCTGAAGAAGGCCGCGTAATCCGTTCCCTTGCAGTGCACCAGCGGCACCAGGCCCTGGTCGGCCAGCTCTTTCTCGCGCCGGTCTGTAATCGCCACCTCCGTCGGGCACTTCAGCGCCACATCGCCCTCGTCCGTGCGGAAGGTGTGTGAAGGAAGCGCCTCCACCAGGCCGCCGCCCTCCACCCCGCGGATCGAAGCGCACCAGCCATATCGCGCGAAGGAGTTGGTGATCCGCGCCGCCAGTCCATACGCCGCGTTGCCCCACAGATACTTCGAGTGGTCGCTGCCGTCCACCGCCTCTTCGTAGTCGAATTCGTCGATCTGCTTGTTGTCTTTCCCGTAAGGCAGGCGCATCAGGATGTGCGGCAGCGTCAGCGCCACGTAGCGCGAATCGTCCGACTGCCGGAAGCCCTTCCATCTGGCATACTCGGTGGAGTCGAAGATCTTACCGATGTCGCGGGGCGCGCCCAACTGGGTATAGCTGCTCAGGTTCAGCAGTTCCGAGCCCGCCGCCGAGATGAAAGGCGCGTGCGCCGCCGCGGCCACCTGCGAAACCTTCTCCAGCAGCTCAATGTCCTCCGGGCCGCGTCCAAACTCGTAGTCGCCGACCAGCGAGGCGAAAGGCGCGCCGCCGAAAACGCCGAACTCCTCTTCGTAGACCTTCTTGAACAGCGCGCTCTGGTCGAACTCCGGCGCTCTCTGCAGGTCCTTCAGCAGTTCCCGCTTCGAGGCGTTCAGCACCTTGATCTTCAAATTCTCGCTGGTTTCCGACTGGTCGATCACATACTTGATCCCGCGCCAAGTGCCCTCCAGCTTCTGGAAAGCCGGATAGTGAATCACCTCATTGAGCTGCAATGAGATCAACCGGTCGATCTGCGCAATGCGCGCCTGGATCGTGGCCTCCGCATCGCGGCTCAGGGTCATGCGCCCTTCCAGCACCTGGGACACGAACTCCTTTACCATATCGCGCCCGCGCTCCATCGTCCCCGCGTCGCGATTGAACCGTCCCTGAGCCACGATCTGGTCGAGCAGCCCCTGTTCCTTGGCTTGCTCGGTAACCTGTTCCGCCGCCTGGCTTGCCGCCACCGCGGCCGTATCCTGTGCGCTCATTGCTCACCCCCGCTCTTGCCGAGTTCCGCGCGAAGCTTATCGCGCGATTCCGTATTCGACACCGCCTCGAACAGCGCTTCGTCCAGTTTTTCGTTGCCCTGCAGGCTCCCTCGCAAATCGGAGAGCCGCGTCCGCAAATCCAGAAGCTCCTTCAGCGGACCCACCTGTTTCGCCACGTTCTCCGGCGAAAAGTCGTCCATGCTCTCGAAGCGCAGATTCACGCCGATCTGTCCCGCGTTCGGATCGTCGCTCAATTTATTCGGAACCGAGTACGCCAGATGCGGCTGCATGCCCTTGAGCACCGTGTCGAAGTTGTCCGGATTGATCTCGACGAATTTGCGATCCTTCAACGCCGCCAGCGGCTTCTCCGGCTGCCCCGTCAGGTCGCCCAGTATTCCCATCACAAAGGGCAGTTCCTTCAGCTCGATGGCGTCGCCGATCTCGACGTCGTAGGTGATATGCACGCGTGGCGAACGGACGCGATCAAGTTTGTGCTGAGTACTCTCTTTGGCCATAGGTTTGGTTTCGCGCCTCCGCGCAGGAAAACTGCGCTGTCAGGTTGCAGGAGTTTGCGGGTCTGGACAGATCGGAGTGCGTTTAAGGCTGCCCGGATTTCCGTTCCACATGAATACAACTGAGCCCGGGGAGTTGGGCAGTCCTCACCGGGCGCCCAAGAAACGCGTCCGGTCAATTCCGAAAAGCCACTCACCGGAAAACCCACTCAGTATCTACCAGAGGCGTGGGCCTGTCAAGCGTCGTTTTTTTTCGAAGACTTTCACCTCCTCGCGCACTCCTTCGCCGCCTCTTCCAACCCCCCGGTGTATACTGCTCACTCGGACAGGATTGTGCAGATGCGTCAGTTGCAGCCAGTAGTCTGGTCGAAGGGTGTCTTTCTATCCCCGCAGCACCTGCAGGCCCAGGATCGCTTCTTTGAAGACGCCCTGCGGTTCATCTCCGGGGCGCTCTCCTATCGCAACTGGGGCTTTTCCTCCCTGCAAATCGACCTTGCCGGCCTCAGCGAAGGTCGCCTCAACATCGGCCAGGCTTCCGGCATCTTTCCTGACGGCCTCATGTTCGATCTGCCCGCCTCCGATGACCTGCCCGCCTCGCGCACCATCGAGGAATGCTTTCCCAGGGGCGGCAGCTCGTGTTCCTTCTTTCTTGCCGTACCCCAGGACCGGCCCGGCGGCCTCAACGTCGCCCTGCAGCGCGGCGGCGGCAGCACCCGCTTCTACTCCGAGTTGCAGATGCTCCGCGACGAAAACAGCTCCGGCGTCGAAAAACCCGTCTCCATCGCGCGTAAGAACCTGCAGATTCTCGCCGAGGGGGAGAACCTCGAAGGCTCGGTCCTGCTCCCTCTCGCCAAGGTCGAGCGCACCGAAGCCGGCAGCTACCGTCTCGACCCCGGGCACGTCCCGCCGCTGCTCAACGTCAAGGCCAGCGAAATGCTCACCGGCATTCTCCGCGGCCTCATTGAAACCCTGGTCGCGCGCAGCAGCCAGCTCGCGGGCTCGCGCCGCCAGCGAAACCAATCCCTCGCCGACTTCAGCGCCTCCGACATTGCCAATTTCTGGCTTCTCTACACCATCAACAGCCATCTGCCCGTCGCCCGTCATCTTTTGCAGACCGCGCAGGTCCATCCTGAGTCGCTGTTTCTCCAGATGCTTTCGCTCGCCGGCTCCCTGACCACCTTCTCCACCAAAATCGAGCCGCGCGATCTGCCTGTGTACGAGCACGAGCGCCTCGGCCCCTGTTTCTTCGCCCTCGACTCGACCATCGCCGAGCTGCTCGACACCGTAGTGCCCAGCAACTTTGTCGCCCTGCCCCTCAAGCCCGTCCGCGATTCCATTTACGCCACAGCCATCGACAAGGACAGTTACTTCGAGAACTCCCGCCCCTATCTCGCCATCTCTTCCGACCTGAAGGAGTCCGACCTCATCGCCCGCACGCCGGCCCTCGCCAAGGCCTGCTCCGCCACGCACATCGAGCAGCTCATCCGCCAGGCCCTCCCCGGTCTCAAGATGAACCACGTCCCGGTTCCCCCGCGCGCCATTCCCGTCAAGCTCCGCTACCAGTACTTCAGCCTGGAGCGCAGCGGCGTGGTCTGGGACGCCATCGTCCGCGCCCGCAACTTCGCCGTCTACGTCCCCGGCGAAATTCCCAACCCCGACATGGAGCTCATCTTCCTGTTTGCCAATCCCGAATAGCCCAACGGCTCGCGAACGCGCAGAAAAGCGCTAGGCGGTCGCGTCTCGCAAAAGGACACCACTTCACCGGCTCCGGAATAACTCGTGCCGGGCAGTCTTTACTGAAGGGACTAAGGCCAGCGCCGGCGGCGAAGGAACTGGGTGTATGCAGCCGCCGGGATCCCCGGAGTTGAATGTTGTCGCGCTCCGGAGTTCGTCATTCACCGAGCCTATGCAATCGGCGCCGGATCGAAGAGCACCAGGTCACCTCCCACGGTGCAGGGCTCGAGCGTGCTGTTGATCGGCCCACTCGGACCATTGATACCGAGCTCGCAAGTCGGCGTGTTGGCGTCCACGCCGAAATACAATCCCCCGGGAATGCATTTGTAAGCTGTCCAGCTCATCCCGCACGATGGCACCAGTTGGATACTCACCCTCTCGTTCCCTGTCAGGCGATTCAAAGCGTGGTCCAGGCAGACCTCCAATCCGAAGCGGATCCCGTCAATCTCAAACACGGATCCGCCGGAGCCCATGCGCTCGTCCAAGAATTTGGAACCGATGGGACGCGCACTGAGGTCGCGCGAGCCCTCGGTTGGCAGCGCTTTCGTGGTTCGGCCCATCACGACGATTTCGCGATTATGCGCATTCGTGTCCCAGTCCGGCAGTGCGTGTCCTCCAGATTTAGCCGGCAGCACCACCCGTTTGAAGTCCACGTGGGAGACGTACTCCTTCGCTACCGTGTAGCTGTTGTCCTCGCCTGTCTCGCCGCCCTTCTGAATTATCGCCCAGTTGTCAATCGTGGCGCCCACCTTCTCTATTTTGCCGACGACGTTGCAGGCCTTGCAACTGAGGATGGAGCGACCTGTCGATGGGTCAATGGTCCTGGTAAAGTTATCGGTTCTCGCCGTCCAATTTTTCTCGAGCTTCGCGCCGCACCGGGGACAGACCGTGGCCTCAACGAAAGTGGCCATGATGACAGTTCCCAGCACGAACATCCAGTTCTTGTATTTCGGCTTGTTCGTCTCCTGGCGCATTTGGAATAAGACCTGGCCGGCGACCTGGTCCGAATAAGCACCGTTGCGCCCTCGAAAGTAGAACTCCGGCGCCATAAAGATACGCAGGGTCCGATCAAGCGGACGAAGACCACTAGGTGCGGGCGGCGGCGGGTACTTTGCCTGGTAAGCATCGTAGGCTTCCGCGATGGCGGTTTTCATATTGCGGCACCGCAACAGCATATCCGCTTGGTCGTCCACAGCCCCTTTATAGGCGACCACCCAATTTCCTTTCGACAAGCTGAAGTTCGAGAGCTTGATTCTGTAACCGATGCACACCGCGTCGTCGAACTGCCGTTTGGTGGTGCCGCCGGTCTTCTCCACGGCTTCGCGCGCCTGTTCGATCAGCTTCACCAATACCTGAGGAGCCTTCTCGCCGACCTGGACTTTTGGCCACAAGTCGCTAAGTGCCTTGGCCTTGACATACAAATCCGCGGCCAGGTTGCGCTTGGCCATCGCAGAGAAGGCCTGGGCGTAAAGACCGAGGTCGGTATCGATGCCTGTCAGCCCGCTCAGCAAGTTCGGCTGCAGGCTACGACGGACGTTGAGCGTGAGTGCCTGCCAGTCCTTCACTGTGGGAAGAGGTTCCGGCATCTAAGTGTCCCTCTCAATTCGGAGATTTGTCGGGATTGCTCACTTCGCAGTTTACACCCGGTTGCCGGGTGGCCAATGCCCCACCTCGACAGGGTTAAATCAGGGGTGCAGGGGTGCCCCCAGGTCCGGATTTTCGGACCTGGGAATAATGCTATTACAACTTCCAACCAACCAACCAACCAATCAATCAGTAGAAACTCATCACCGTCATCGGGTCGATCTTGCGGACTACGATGTTAATGCCGGAGGGATCGTTCACGCCGCCCGCGCCCTGGTATTTCACGTTCCAGTTGCAGACCTCGCAGATATTAGTGAACTCAAACTTCCCATAAGCCGTATTCGTGTTCGGTTCGTATTTCAACATCACCAGCGCCTTGTCGGGACCGACCGATCCGTCGGTATTATTGCAGGCCACCGCCACGTTGTTGCCCAGGGACACGCCCCAATGGCAGGTGGTCGGATCGTTCTTCTTGTGGATGTTCCACATATATCCTCGCGGGATACTGTCCCATTCGTGCTGGGCAACCACCTGGCCGTCGCCGAGGAAGCGATTGGCGCAGTTGCCGTCGAGGGTCTGGCCTTCTTTCGCCAGCCACCGCTTGGAGACAAACCCGGCCGCGAACAGCCACGTTTTGACGCCGTTGTAGCACACCGGGTTGGCCCCCACATTGTCGTCTTCGCGGGTGCGGGCCAGGACATCGACGGCGCCGATGGGCTTGCTGATGCGATTCGCGGCATCCACCAGGTCGCCGAGACTGGCGCCGGGCTTGCGCGTGAAGAGGCGGATCTGCTGATTCACCTGTTGTACGGATCTGCCCCGCAGGTTCGTCCGCACCCTGTCCAGGTCGGCCCCAGTGGTGTTGATCTGGTGAGCGTGCGGGGCCCGGAGATAAGCGATCAGGCAAAGCAAGTAGGCGCGCACGGCTGCGTGCTGCTCCGGCGTGCCCGAGTGCCAGTAACCAGCCCCGCCGAGAGAGATTTCCTGGCCGGCCAGCGTTTTATTGGCGATCTTTCGCGAAACGTCGTCCGACAGTTGCAAATCGACGCCACTCAGGTACAGGATCGCTTCCTTGAATCGTTCATCGTCCGTTCTTGCCAATTTGCCTCCCTTGCGCAGGCAGGATTTTGCCGTGTCCGGGCCGTATCTGTGTCCCAGCTTGCGCCCGCAGTTATTTATACATTCCCCAGGCGGACGGCCGGGCGCCCCAGGTCCGGATTCTCGCGATGCGAGATTACCCCGTCCGATCTCCTCAACGGTTACCCGCATGTCCGGGTCCCTAAAACTTGTAAGAGATACCCACCAGCGGCGTTGGCCTGCTGCGCAGGCCGTTGTTATTGATCTGCGTCAGCACATTAGCGGAAATCACCAGATTACCGGCGGGATTCCACTTGACTCCTGTGCTCACGTTGTTGATCGAATAGCTCGAGTTTCCGCTTGTGCTGGTGGCCAGGGAGAGGGTGCTCGAAGCGGTGGTGATGTTCACGATGGCGCCGGGCACGAGCCGGGGCGTGTTGAGAAATTGATTGCCCAGCAAATCGGCGGCCAGCGTCCAATGCCGCTGCATCGCCCAGTCCGCGCCTATGTCGTACTGCATGCCTCCGGGCAGAGCCTGATTGCCGTTGGGAGTCAGGGTGGGATTGTTCAGATCCGAATCGGTATTCCACTGGTAGCCCACCTTGGCGTGCGGCGAAACTTTGGCGAGATACGTATATACAAGATAGGGATTGAATCCCCAGGCTCCCGAGCCGAGAAAGTTTAGTTCGTCACCCGTCGGCGTACGCAGGTTGAATCCCGCAGAAAAGGCCGCGTGCTCGTCGCTCTGTAGAACTGATTTGACGTTAAAGACGATGTCTCCAACGCCGCTGGCGGTTCCATTCGTATAAGTTTGAGGATTGCTGACAGGACCAAAAGCCTGATTGTTGCTGGCGTCTACCACGTAAGATTGCGAATGCAAGGTCGTAGCGCCGAGCGATACCCGCTCTATCGGAACGATGACGGTAAAATCCATCCTCTTGGTAAGGCCGATGGTGCCGACGCCCACAAGCTGATCGGCCCGGAATGCCAGACTCGTGCTCTCGGTCGTGTAGGTAGTGCTCACAACCTGTGTGGTGCTGCCCGGCGCATAGGCGACCTGGCTGTAGGCGAATGGAAGATTGTTGAGAGACGCCCCGTCAATGTCGGTGAATACGAACTGGCTGGCGGTGAAGCCAATAAATACTTTGCCTTTACCGATGGTCTGCGCGCGGTCGGTCAGAATTGGGCCGAGATTGTTAAAGGTCTCCGGCACACCGTTCCTGTAGACCAGCACAACGCCCGCCGAGGCGGTGGCCAGGGGGAGTTGGCTGGCTTGAGTGGCGATGGCCACATTCAGCGTAGTGGCCAGCTTAATCGCGTTCGTAGCCGCCGTGTTTGTTCCGCCGAGGGATGTTGCGTTGGTGAGTACGCCCGTCGAAAATGGGAATTCGCAGACAAGCTTGACGGAGGCGGAGCCGCCGCCGCAGTTGATCTGTCCCATGGCGCCGGAGCTCGAAAGGGCGGCGAGCAGGAGCAAACACATAGTGCGTCGTTTCATCGATCTCCCTCGAGAAGAAGCTGAAGTTCCGGGGCGCCGCGCAATGTGCCGCAAGCCACGGCGCCCATCTTGTGAGTCTAAAGAAGACTGACTTGCACTTCGAGCACAGCCTGATAGGTATTGTTATCGCTTCCCGTGCCCTGAACCAGGAGAAAGTAGGTTCCGGGTGGGGTTGTCCCTCCCTGAACAGCCGTGGACGTGCTCTTGAACGATCCTCCGCAACCCATGGTCTGGAAGGCGGCGACACCGATCGCAAGGATGGCGAGCAGCCGGAAGACTGACAGCTTAACCGACTTTCTGCCGCAGATCAGGCCGATCAACCCGAAGAGAGGAAATCCGAGCAGTCCGGCCGCAAGCAGCTTCGAGGCCGGATAGATGGCGGGCGGCACTGCACTTGCGATGGCGCCGTTGGTGGTCACTGTAACTGTGGTGGTGACGGACTGCGTTGAGGTCGAGCCGGAATTGCCGATGGTAGTCCCGTCGATCGTGCAGGCCATCCCGATCTGCGAAGGCTTCTCGGCGTTGGACGAGATCCCCGTGCCGGCGACCAAGGGGCAGCTCAGGTTGGACAAGGTTATGCCAGCCGGAAGCGTGAAGGTGACCGTTCCTGTGTTGCCCGTGGTCGCGCCCGAGGGAATTACGAGCGGAGTCGACACAGCGCGCACCGTCGCCGGGAAGGTGGTGGTGCGGACGATGCTTGTGGTCGGATCCGTTGCCGTGATCGTGAATGTGTACGTTCCAGGAGAGGCGGTTTTAGCGTCGAGGCTGATGCCCACGGATTGCTGCACCGATCCCGGCACGACGGTGAGAGTCGAGCCGGCCAGAGAGCACGTCGGAGCTCCCGCCGCGGAAGCCGTGCAGGCGATCGTTGGGGAGCCGGCAAATCCGGAGATCGAGGTCGGCGTCACGTTCAAAGAGGCCGGGTTGAACAGATCGCCGCTGAGCGAGTACCCCTGAGTGAGAAGGACGCCCTCCGCGGTAGCGGGCACGGGTCCCACGCTGACGGAGTAATCCTCCACCGTTTGCGTGACCGCGCCGGTGCTGGTCGCGTAATTCGGATCGCCGCTATAGGTAGCAACGATGCTATTCGCGCCATCGGGCAGCGCGGCGGTGGTGCAGGTCGCTACCCCGGCGGTCGGGGTCACCGCGGAACATACGGCTGGAATGCCATTGCCGCTAAATGCCACGGTTCCGCTGCTGGAAAGTGGGACTTCGGCTCCAGCCGGAGCGCTGACCGTAGCGGTGAAAGTGACCGAATCCTGATAGCTGCTCGAGTTGGCGTTTGACGTGAAGGAGGGATTCAGGTTGCTGGTAAGTGCGGTGGAGCTCTGACCGGGGTTTACGGTCAGAGTGGTTGTGCCGTTCGAGACGCTGAACTTCGAGTCGCCAGTGTACACGGCCACAATCGTGTGCGTGCCGGCTGTCAACGCGTTGTCAGTGCAAGTTACCGAAGTACCGGTCGGATGAGAGACAGGTGGACAGCTTGCGATCGGAGAACCATTGTCGGTAAACGAGATGGTGCCCAGAAGGCTCGTAATTCCCGATGGAAGCGGGATGGTTGCTGTAAAGACCTCCAGCGTGTTCACCAACAAAGGACTGGGGCTCGATAGAGTGAGCGAAATCTGCGAGCTGGCCGGATTGACAGTCTGGACGAAGGTGTTGCTGTTCCCGCTGAAGTTGGCATCGCTGCCGTAGGTCGCGGTGACGGTGTGCGCGGGTGGGCTCACCGCTAGTGCTGCGGTGGTGCAGGTCATCTGCCCCGCGCCTCCGGTCGACGTGAGCGTCAGATTGGAGCATCCCGGTATTGCCGCCGAGGTCACGCTGTCGACAAATGAGACCGTCCCGTTGAGCCCCGTACTCCCCGTCGGATTGGGCGTCACGGTGGCTGTGAACGTGACGTCCTGGGTGACCCCGGAGGGATTTGCCGATGAACTGAGAGTGACAGTTGTGCTGGCCTGATTCACAGTCTGGCCGCCCGTCAGCGTGCCGATCGTGGTGGAGTAATTTGAATCGCCGGAGTAGGTGGCCTGGATAACGTGGGGCGTCGCCGAGTACACCAGGCCGGAATCCGTGCAGGTAGCTACTCCGATGGATGTCGGCGTCTGGGCCGCGCAGCCGGCAATAGGCGCCGAGTTGTCGGTGAACTCGACGGTTCCCTTGAGGCTCTGCGTCGCGGCCATCGTGGCGGTAAACGTCACGGGCTGGTTCACTGTGGCTCCCGCAGGCAAGGGAGCGGAAGAAGTAACAGTTATGGTGAGGGCGAACTTGCCGACCGTGAGCGAAAGCGCCGCGCTTGCCGAGCTCTGCGAGTAACTTGGATCGCCCGCGTTGTATTGCGCCGTGATGCTGTAGGTATTTGCGGTGAGACCCGAGATGGAGCACGACGCGGTGGCGCCGCTGGCTGAGGTTGTGACCGTGACGGCGGTGCAACTGGAAATCGCGGTTCCGCCCTTGAAGAACGTCATTGTTCCGGTCGACGAGAAGGACACGGCCGGCGTGCCGCCGGCGGTCGGAGCCACCGTGGCGCTGACCACCACCGTGTCGCCGACGACGGGCGAGGCAGGCGAAACCAGCATGGGCGCCGCGACGGTTGTGGCCACCGCGGTCACTGCCTCCGTGACGTTGTTATTGCTGACCAGGTAGTTCGTGTCGCTGGAGTCTTTGTTGTAAGTGGCGACGATGGAGTGGTTGCCGCCGGTAAGCGCGCTGGTGGTGCAAGTGGCCGTTGCAGTCGAGCTTCCGGAGTTCCACGTGACCGCGACCACTCCCGACGCGCCGCACCCGGAGGAGACCGTGATGGGGGAGCCGTTATCGGTAAAGGTCACATTACCGGCCAGCGGCACCAGACCGCCCGCCGGCGCGGACACCGTCGCGGTGAACGTGACCGAGTCGTTGACGATGGATGAACCGCCGGTCCCCGTCGACGAGTCGGCCCCGGCCGATGAAGTCAGCGCCACCTTTGTGCTGGCCGCAGTTTCGCTGAAGGACGAACTGGCTGCCGTGATCGCCAGCGACGAATTGAGCGCCAGCGTCGCCGTCAGCTTCTCGCTCGTGCCCACGGTCGAAGTCAACCCCGAGTAGGAGGCCACGCCGCTGGAGGTGTTCTCGGAGGCGGTTCCGTATAGTGTTCCCCCGGTCAGCGTGAGGGCGATAGGCTCGCCGGTGGCGACCGTCGCCTTGACGCCGCTCTCGTCAACCGTCACCGCCAGGCCAAGGCCCTGGTCTACCACCAGCGACGCAGGCGGATTGGTGGTGAAGGCGATCGAGTAATTGGTCTGCACCGCGCCCGCGTCTACGCACGCTGTGCTGGAATAGCCGGGATAAGTGGTGTTGGTGTTGGGCTCGCCGCGCTGGTCTGTGGTCACGCCAGCAGCGATGTCGCCTTGCAGGCCGGCACAGATGGCCGTGCTGCCGGGCAGGGGGATCATGGTCTGGGTCGGGCCGCCGTAATTGCCCAGCGCAGCTAGACTCACCGTTCCGCCTACGAGGTTGCCGGCCGCTCCGTTGGCCGGGCAGCCGCTGCCGCCGCAATCCGCATCCGTGGTCGCCGTGTTCCCGCTGAGAATGCTATTGCTTACCGCGACTGTGCCGCCATTGATGTAAATGCCGCCGCCAGAGCCGGCCGAGTTGCCGGAGACGGTGCTGTCGGTCAGCGTGAGGGTCCCGTTGTTGTAGATACCGCCGCCCTGGGAAGCGCCCTGGGCGACGTTGCCTGAAATCGTGCTGTCGATCACCACGAGGGTTCCGTGGTTGAAGATGCCGCCGCCCCAGGAAGTGCCCTCGGCGACGTTGGCTGAAATCGTGCATTTGGCGATGGTCAGCGCTCCGGCGTTATCGATGCCTCCGTCGCCGCTGACAGAGTACCCGTTCGCGATCGTCAGGCTGTCGATCGCCACGCCGGTAACGCTCGGAGCCACGGTGATGACGGTGAAGTTGCTCCCGGAGCCGCCGCCAGACACCGTCACCCCCGCTGCCGGTCCGGTGATGACCGTATAGGACGGAATATTCAGCGTCCCGTTCGTCAGCGTGATCGTGGTCGCACTGGCGAATTTCGTCGAATCGAAGTAGATATTCGCCGTGCCCGTGTTTGCGGCTTTGAGCAGCGCGTCGCGCAGGCCGCACGAAGCGTCCGTACCTGTGGTGGTGGAAGCCTGAACGGTGCAGTTCGACGCCGTCCCCGCATCGTCGCCTGCGCTGGTTACCACCAGGTTTGGCGGCAGACTGTTGGTCAGCGCAAAGTTGACCGATGTCAGGCCGCTCACCGTGGCCGAGACGTGATAGCCGCCGGTGCTTGCGTTCGCCGTCGCGGTCACCGAACATTCTCCGTTCGCGCCGGTCGTGCAGGTGCCGGACGAAGAGAGCGCCGCGCTGGCGCCCGTACCGGGAGCAGCAAAGTTCACGGTCAGGCCGCTCTCTGGGTTGCCGTAGGCGTCCGTCACCTGCGCCGTGAGCGGCGTGGCAAAGCCCGTGTGGATGTATGCGAATTGCGAAGAGCCCGCGGCCGCAAAAAGCACATCCGGCACGTTCGCGGTCACGGCAATTACCGCCGTTGTTCCGCTGATGCCGGGGTTGACCGTGTCCGTCGCGGTCACGGTCTGGCTGAGGGCGGTGACCAGGGTTACGCCATTGGTGAAGGTGTGCGTCCCGTGGTCGGTCCCTGGAACGAAGGTGTAATCGCCGGGAAGGACTACGCCTCCGCCAGCGTCGGTGGTGGTGAAGTGTACCTTGCCGCTGTAGCCTGCGGCGGTGTTTCCGGCCGAGTCTGCCGCGGTGACCGTGACGCTGAACGGGTCGCCGGCGGTGGCGGTGACAGCGATGGGGCCCGTAACCACCAACTGAGTTGCGGGCCCGATCACGTTGAACTCGCCGCTCGTCGCTGAGAGCGTGGTCGTGCCGACGACCGTGACGCTGGCCGCCAACTGGTCATTCATCCCCGCTGTGTCGTCCTTCAGGCTGCTGTACGTAGCCTCGCCTGCATTGGCCCCGGCTCCGGCTGTTACGGTGCTATTTCCGCTGAGCGTGCCGCCCCCGGCCGCCAGCGTCAGCCCTAATGTCGCTCCGTTCACCCCGTCGGTATTGTTCGAGCTGAGCAGCTTATCGGTCTCAAGCAACTGGACCACTGGCGCCGCGCTCATGTCCGTGTTCACGGCAACATTCACAGGCTGCTTCACAAAGGCGAGGGAGGTGTAGTTGGTCTGCACCGCGCCGGCGTCGATGGTGCTCGCCGAGCAGTAGCCGCCGGACGGTTGAAGCGGGTAGCCGCGCTCGTCGGTGCTTACGCCGGAGGGGATGTTGGACGCCCCGCCGCCGCAGATGACGGGGCTGCCCGGCAGCGGGATCATGGTCTGGAGCGTAGCGCCGATGCCGTTCAACTGCAGCGGGCTGAGCAACGCGTTCAACGGCGATGCGGAGGTCCCCACCTGGTTGCCGCTGGCGCCATTTGTTATTCCCGTCTCGCCGGCGCCGTCGCCAACGAGATTGTACGAGCCAGCCGCTACGGCGCCGTCGATATCACCGGAAGTCGGCGAGTTGTTTCCAGCCACAACGCTGTTGGACAGGGTCAGCGTGCCTCCTTGGTAGATGCCGCCGCCGCCGCTCCCTGTGTCGTTGTTGCCCGAAATGGTGCTGCCAGTGACAGTCATGGCCTCGTCGTTGAAGATACCGCCGCCTGTGGCGGAGCCGCCGCCGTCGGAGTTGTTGTAGATGGTACTTTCCGTGATGGAAGCCGTGGCGCCTGCCCCTTCATTGGCGATTCCGCCGCCGTTCACCTGTGAAGTATTGCCGGAGAACGTGCTGTCCGCGACCGTCAACGCGCCGCCATAGTTCACTACGCCGCCGCCGTCGGCCGCGGAGACGTTGTTGATGAGGGCGCTGTCCAGGATGGTTAACGCTCCCTGGCTGTAAACGCCGCCACCGCCGTTGCCGCCGTTGTACCCATACCCTCCCGTGATGGTGAGGCCGTAGAGCAGGGCCTGGTCACCGGAACTCACGGTAAAGACACTGAGCTTGGCGCCGCTGGACCCGTGGCCGTCGACGGTGAGCGTGCTGGCGCCGGGACCAACGATCTCGATGCCGGTGGCTGCGCCCAGGGTCAGGGCGCCGTTGCCTGGGGTCAGGCTGACGGTGGCGACGCTCGATTTGAAGTCGATGTCGCCAGCCGAGCCGGCTGCGGCGATGGCGTCGCGCAGCGTGCAGCCCACGCCGGGGCAGGCGCCCCCGGCGCCGTCGCCCGCATTCTGCACCTCGATGTAGTTGGTCTGGTCCGCTCCGGCGTCTACGCCGCCGTTGGTGCAGCTTGCGGCATTCAGCGCAAAGCCGCGCTGGTCGGTGGTAAGGCCGACCGGGACGTCGGCAAACAGGCCCGCGCAGATGGCCGCGCTGCCCGACAGAGGCAGGAAGGTCTGGGTCAGGCCGCCGTAGTTGCCCAGCGGCAGTGCGAGCGGGTTGGAGGTGGCCGGGGTTATCGTCTCCTGGCAGCCGCCGCAGTCGGCCTCACTGCCGTTGGCGGTGTTGCCGTACCAGACGTTGTTGGTGTCGTTAATCGTGCCCGCGAGCACGTAGACCGCGGCGCCGGAGGCAGTGGCGGTGTTTACGGAGAAGATGTTGTTGTCTGCCGTCAACATTGCAGCGCCCGAGTCGACTTCGATGGCGCCGCCGCTGGCCCCGGACCCGATCGCAGAGTTGCCGGAGAAGGTGTTGTTGGTCACCGTCGTTGTTCCCGCGCCCAAAATTCCGATGGCCCCGCCGCCGTTGCTGGCCCCAGGCGCGGAGTTGCCGGAGAAGGTGCTGTCGGTTACCACCAGGGTGCTGCGGTTGAAGATGGCTCCGCCGCCGCTGCCACCGGCGTTGCCCGTAAAGGTGCTTCCGCTGACCGTTAAAGTGCCGCCCACATCGATGGCTCCCCCGCCTTCGCTTGCGGTATTGCCCGAGAAGGTGCAATTGGTCACCATCAGCGTGCCGCCTTGGAACTCGACTGCGCCGCCATAGCCGCTCGATTTGCCATTGGCGACGGTCAGCCCGGAGATCGTCACCGTCGGCGTGCTGGTGGTCCCGACGAGGAAGACCTGATAAGTGCTCGCGCCGGAGACGGTGAGCAGGTTCGCGCCGGGGCCGGTGATGGTGACACTTACGTTGATCGCCGGCAGGGCGCTCGTGAGGGTGATGGTGCCGCCGTCCAGGGCGCTGTTGAATTCGATGGTGTCGCCGGAGCCGTCGGTGTTGGCCTGGCCGATGGCGTCGCGGAGCGAGCAACTGCTGCCGGCGCCCGTGCCGCAGTCGTTGCTGCCGTGCGTCGTATCGGCGAGCGTGTCGACGTGGAGGGTTGCGGCCCAGACGCTCGGCGCCCCCAGCCACAGTGAAAGGCCAACCACGCACAAAAGCACCCAATTCCACGAAGGAACTTGAACTCGCCGCGCCATATCGGATCTCCGGAACAGCTTTAGGTTAGGAACTCGACAAAAAGGTTCAGAAATGTTGCCGTTTCAGGTCCGCATCCCGGCGTCACTTCCTGCCGCTTGAATGCCGTAAGCCAATAACTCACACACTGAGTTCCGTTCAGGCGGACAACCCGTAATCCGTGTGCCGCTCATCTCGCGGTGTTGCCGCTCCCGGTAAAACTCAAGCCGCGTTCAGCAGGGCCAGTGTCTGGGTAAATGCCGTTTGCGCCGTCCACGGCTTGTATGTCTCGCACCTCGAATGCCCACCGGTGACCGGCAACTCGGAAACCCAGCCTCTTGCAAAATTTCCAAAAGTCCAGGCCAGAACGAGTTCCGAAACCACGCCCATGAAGAAACCAGGGATCGTGACCAAATGAACTATTGTCAAGATCGGGAAGGTGAAATCGACTTATCGTATGACCGCCCCGGTCAATTGTCAAGCAGATTCTCGATTGCCTGAGCCACACGGCCCTGTTCGATTCCACGTTCGTTTTAGTTCAATTCCACGTTCGTTTTACGCGCCCGCCGCGCAATTCGCAGTCAGGGAAAAATCCGCGCTCGCCGGCCTTGTCAGCCGCGCTGGGCAACGCCGGCGCGATCGCGTCCATCGAGAAGCCGTGGCCCTCAACAAGGCGAGATTTATCTGTCCTGCCAATGCCATCGTGTCCTAGTTCTCAAATCCGTTTCATACGTTTCATCGCCGCTGTGAACTCGTCATCGGATATTTAACAGCCGTTTTGACCGGAACCTCCCTGAAAAAGCTCGAAATGCCCTAAGCCTTCCCGCCATGGCAGCGAAGTAACAAGCGCAAATATGAAAACTTATAGGGAAACTTCAAACAGTTGCATCGTAGCCAAGTGAGACAAGTTATCCTCAGGAATCGCGGTCTTCGTCCGCTTTCATCCACCTATCGTTTTTGCGCAATCACCCACGCGCCGCCTTTTTTGCTGAACGTGAAATGTACGCCGTGGGAACTGGACTGCGTCTTGCCTCCAGCGGCAAAAGTCGTGATTTCGGTACAATCCCAGTCAGCGCTATCGCGGGAGATGTTCAGGCTGCCGGACGGACAGTCCTCACGGACGCTGGACTTCGGGATGCTTTTGAAGAAGTTTTCGTAGTCCCTCGCCTGCTTCGACGTCATCCCCGGCCAGGCCGCCTGCATGCCTCTTACGTTGTGTGCGTCGAAGGCTGCGCTGAAGTTATTCAGAGCCGTTTGTATCAGCGCGCCCACGTCGATATGCGGCGCCGGTGCAGGAGCCGGCGACGGCGCCGGCACATTATTGGGCCCCACAACGATGGTCACCGGCCACTGTCGCGTTCCGCCATTGCCCTTTGCCGTCAAGGTGTACGTCGTCGTGCTCTGCGGTTGAACCGTGATTTCCTTACTGGCATCCACCCGGCCGATCCCGTGGTCGATGGAAACATCGTTGGCATTGGCGGTCTGCCACTTGAGCGTAGTCGATTGCCCTTGCTCGATCTGCATTGCGGTCGCCGAGAAAGAGATGATCGGGGCCGGCTCGGCAACCGGCGTCGGGGCGGGTTTGGGCGCAACCGGAACTGGGGTCAGCGGGACGATGGGGTTCTTGCTTTCACCGGCTTTGATGGTAAAAGGCAGGCTATAGCTCTGATAGCCGTTGAGAGCCAGTTCGAGCGTGTGCGGCCCCGGCTTCACAGGTACGATAAGGCTGCCCCGTTCGTCGGTCTTGCCCTGCGGCGCATTGTCGATGCTCACCGACGCGCCCGGCGTGGATTGGACGGAAAGGTAAGCTTCGGCAGGCGCCGCGGGCGCGGGGGTGGCTGAGGGCTTCAGCGTGAAGCGAAGAGGCTCCTGGCCGTTCCGCGCAATGGTGACCGTAGATGGCGGAAAGGTATCGTAACCGGCCTTCACAAGACGAATGGTATGCGGGCCCGGATCGAGGGGAAGTTTCAGGCTCCCATTGGCGAGCGTAAATCCCTTGAGGACGTTATCGACGAAGATACTGACCCCGCCAACATTGCCCTGGACGAACAGTGTCCCGGTCGGCATGGCAACCGGCGGAGCTGGAGTCGGATTGTGTATAGGCGCCGGTAGCGGTTGATTCGGGGCGGGGGCCTTGCGCAGGCTCATCCATCCGACGACCGATGCGACCGCCAGCACAGCAATTGCGCCTCCCGCAATGAGCGGAACGGGCAGCTTTCGCTTCCCCTCGGCAGCTTCGGCCGGCGCCTCTGGCATGGCAATCTGTCCAGTCGCTCTGCGCGCCGCCGGCTTTTGCGCTTCGGCGCTCAGGCGCTTCCAGTCGGTCTGCTGCGTCTCGCCGGCGAAGCCGACAACATTGGACGCGGCGCGCAACTCGCGCAGAGCCCCGGCCGCATCGTTGGCGAGCAGCGCCGTTCGGGCTGTCTCAATAGCTTTGGCGACAACTTGATTGGCATGTTGGCCGCGCTTGGACTCGATTTCGGCGATGGCGCGCTTCAACTCCGCCGTCTCGCCCCAGGCGCGCTGCATGCTCTGCAGCGACTCAATCGCGGCGCTGAAGTCTTTTTTTTCAACGGACTGCGCGGCAGCAGCCAGGGCCTTTTCCGTGGCCTGCTTGCGGTCCTTTTCCGCGCGAATCTCATTGAGCAGCGCGTTCAGCGGCGTGCCTGCGCTCGAAGCCGCGGGCAGGTCCTGCAAGAGCGCGATAGCCTCGTCCAGATCTCCGCGCTCCCGCAGCCGGGAGATGCGCACCAGCACGGCCTCGGCCTTGCGCTCGAACTCCTGCTGCTGCTCGCGGGCCTCCGCGAGCAGCCTCGCCAGGGAAGCGTCTCCGGTTTCGGCCGAGGCCGGCTCCAGCAGACGGATAGCTTCGGTGAATTGCTGAGCCTCCAGCAGCAGCTTGGCCTGCGCGACGTAGGCGGCGATCTGCGCGCGGCGCTTTTGCTGGGCCAGTTCGCCGCGGGCGAATTGAAGAAGCTCTTCGACCCCGGCCGCATCGGCAAACTCAAGCTGGTACGAGTCGAGGATTTCGACTGCCTTCTCGAACTGACTTCTGTCGATGGCCTCCTGGGCCTCGCGCAGATAGCGGCCCCGCACCTCTTCCTTTTCTGCGGATTTGAGCCGCTCCCGCAGGGAAGCTTCGAGCGCCAGCAGCCGTTCCTCGCCGGGCAGTTCCTGCAGCGCCTTTTGCACAATGAGCAACGCCTCGCCAGGGGATTGGAGAAATGTCTCCTGAGCCTTGGCGATGGTGGAGTCGATGAGCTGGCGCGTACGAAACTGCCGCGTCTGCAAGGCCACACGGCCCTTCAACTGCAGCAGCGAGGGCTCATTGGGCAGCCGCTCCACGGCCCGCGCGATCAAATCGGTGGCGCGGTCGAAGTCGTCGGCTGCGAGGCATTTTTCGATCTCCGCCTGAATCTGCTCGATAAGCCGCTTGCGCCGTTCCTGTTCCTGGCCGCTCGTTGCGGTCCGAAGGAGGCTCTCCACCTCCGGCTGCGAGGGATCCAGCTTCCCCGCTTCGTGCAGGATTTCAATGGCCCCTGTAAAGCGGCCGGCCGAGAGCTCCTGCCGGGCTTTGCCCAGCATCTCGCGAATCTGCCCCTGCTGGGCGGCGATCTTCGCCTGGCGGGAAAGGTCGGCGTAAATGGCGCGAATGCCGGTGTTGTTCTGATCGATGCGGAGAGCCTTTTCAACCGCGCTCATGGCCCCGGTCAGGTCGCCGCGCTCGCGCAGCGAACTCGCCTGGCTCATCAGGCCGTCGATTTCGTCGTGGCGCCGCTTTTTCTCCAGGGTGTCTTCGATCCGCGCCTTAACCTGATCGTTGCCAGGATCGAGCTTGTTGGCCTGATCGAGAGCGGCCAGAGCCTCAACATAGCGCGAGGACGCAACGGCCTGTTCGGCTTCGTCGATCAACTGGCGCACCTGATCGGCGCGCTGCAGACGGGCCAGGTTTTGCTGTACGACTCCCAGCAACTGCCGGGCCCCGGTGTGCTGCGGCTCGATCCTGACCAGTTGGAGAAGAACTTCGCGCGCGCGCCCGAACTGCTCCTCGGCGGTCAGCCGCTCCGCATCGCTGAACAGCTCGACGACTTGCCCCTTTTTCAGTCCCTCGATCAGCGCATGAAGATCGGCGGCAAACTCCTCTGCGGTCGAGTATCGCTGCGCCGGGTCCTTGGCGAGAGCGCGGTCGACGATCCCGTCCAGAGCGGGAGGATAGGAAGTGAGAAAGGTGCGCAGCGGAGGTGCCGGGTCATTCACCAGTTTCTGCAGCACCGCTACGTCCTCGCCGGTGAAAGGCAACTGCCCGGTGAGAAGGAGGTAGAGCATGACGCCGGTGGAGAAGATGTCGGAGCGCCCGTCGAAGGGCTGGCCTTTGAGCCGCTCGGGCGCAATGTAGTGAATGGTCCCGATCACGTTGCCGGTCCGCGTCAGGCCGCTGTCGCCGCCTGAATTCTGCACGCGGGCGATGCCAAAATCGACGATCTTGGCCTGACCGTCGGGCTGCACGATGACGTTTGCGGGCTTGATGTCGCGATGGACGACGCCGCGCTGGTGGGCGTAGCCAAGGGCGGCGCAGACCTGCTCGATGACGCTCAGTTTCTCGATCAGCGGCAGTTGCCGGCCGGAGGCGATCAGCGTGTCGAGGGGCTCGCCCTCGACGTATTCCATGACGATGAAGGGCATTCCCTCCTCGTCGCCGAGGTCGTAGACAATCACGATGTTGGGGTGTTGAAGAATTCCCGCCTGCGCCTCGCGATAGAAGCGCTCGAGCATTTCCGGTTGGCCGGAAAAGCCCTCGGTGAGCGTCTTGATGGCGACCACGCGGCCGATGCGGCGGTCTTCCGCCCGGTAAACCACCCCCATGCCGCCGCGGCCAAGGATGCCAGTTATCTCATACTTGCCGATCTTCTTTTTTTCGGTAACATCTAATGTCATGGTCCGAGGCAGCTTGATACAAAAATTTCAGGCGCCGGCATCGGGATAAACCTGATCGGCGGCGCAACCGACACTACACCATGCGTCCATGTCAAGTGTGGCCGGTAACAACACCGTAGCATAACGCCATTCCCGAGGCCAACAAATTCCGGAGGGTACCCGCGGGTTAGCCGATCCAAGGTTTTAGACGGAGGAAACAATCGTAACGGCTCGGGCTCGCCCCGCCGCCTTGGTTATTACCGGGCGTCAGGGGCAATTTCGCCGGTTGGCCGACGACGGAGAGCGCGTACAATCGAGAGGCGTTGCACTTTGGATGCCGGAGCCGATGAGGAATGCACGAGGATGGAGATAATTCGCGGCCGGTCACGGTGCAGGCGAAGATCGCCTTGCAGGTGGGTGGAGCTTGTCTCAATGCCACTGCGCATTTGCCGGCTGGGCCGAGCAACCTTACCCAGCTTTTGCCCGTCATCCAGCAACTTGAAAATGCGGTCGTAAGCAGAGTCGGCGAGGAGGCAAATCGCGCCGGCAGGCCCATCACCTGCCGGGCGGGGTGCGGAGCCTGTTGCCGGCAGATGGTGGCGGTGAGCCTGTTTGAGGCGGAGGCGCTGTTGGAGTGGGTGCGATCCCTGCCCGAGGAGCGGCGCAAAGTGCTGGAGGAGCGGTTTCATCGCGCCCTCCTGGCGCTGCGCGATGCGGGAGTGATCGAGACCCTTCTCGACGAGGGTTGGATGATAAACGACGAGCGGACCACGAAGATGGCGATCGACTACTTTCACGCCGGAGTGCCTTGTCCGTTCCTCGAGGACGAAAGCTGCAGCATTCACCCCTTCCGTCCGCTGATCTGCCGTGAATACCTGGTGACTTCGCCGGCCGAATACTGCCAGGACCCGTCGGTTCACCAAATTGCGGGGATTCCGTTTCCGCTCAAGTTGTCAAAAGTGCTGTATGCCTTTGGACAGCAGGTCGCGCAGGACAGACGCGGGTGGATTCCGCTCATATTTCTCCTTGGCTGGGGAAAGAGCAACCCCAAGCCCGGCGACTTTATCACGGGGAGCGGCGAGGAGGTTCTCCGCAAGTTTCTTGAACAAGCGGCTGAAATTGACAAGAACGAGGACCAAAATAGCGATTAGTGAGCGGACACGAGCGAATCCGGCGCGCGGTATTCCCGGTTGCGGAAGCCTGCTTCCGCGGTGCAGATTGCGGTCTTCGGTGGGCGCTTTACATGCCCGCGGGAGTTCTGGCAACCTTATCGCACTGCACTTCAGGCCGGCGAGCCAGCACAAGGCCAAAGGAAAGCTTCTGCCATGGACAGCGAAAGCCCTTTAAGAGTTGAAGTCGCGCCACTGACGGACGTCGGCTGCAAACGCACCAACAATGAAGACAGCTTCGGCCTTGACCTCGATGCCGGGATCTTTGTTGTCTGCGACGGGATGGGCGGAATGGCGGCCGGTGAGCTTGCCAGCGGAACTGCCGTCAAGAACCTCGTCGAGGAGTTCTGCCGGGAAGATGCGGCGGCTCTTCCGCTGGAGGAGCGGCTGCGCCGCGCCATTCTTCATGCCAACCAGCAGGTTTTTGAGTTGGCGCAAAGCAGCGAGGAACTGCGCGGCATGGGAACCACGCTGGTCTCCGCCTGCGTGGAGGGCCGCCGCATCCTGATCGGCAACGTCGGCGACAGCCGCGCTTATTTTTTGCGCGGCGGGGTCTGCGCGCAGATCACAAACGACCACTCGTTCGTGGCCGAGCAGGTGCGCAGCGGCACGATGAATCTCGATGAAGCCGGAGCATCGCCCTTCCAGTCGCTCATCACGCGTGCGATTGGGATTGCCCAGACGGTGGAACCGGATATTTTTACCGGCTCTCTTGAGCCTGGCGATATTCTGCTGCTCACCAGCGACGGACTCACCCGTTATGCCGACGCGAAGGTGATCGCCACGGTGATCCTGACCAGCCCAAATCTGAAGGGAGCCTCTCAGGCCCTGATCGATCTGGCCAAGAACCATGGCGCGGTGGACAACGTGACTTGTGTGCTGGTGCAGTTTCTCGAGCCGGCGCTTGTGCCCGGCGCCGGCTCACTGCCCTATTCCGTTGAGGAAAGCGGCTCAATGAGCGACAGTGGGGACGCAGCGCATCCCGAGCCCGCCCGGCAGGAGTAGATTCGCGTTCGGACCGGAGAGTTCGAGGTGCACAATGAGCGGCACTCCATCGACCACGATCGGCGTATTGGAGACCTCAAGAGGATAATCCAGACGCGCTCCTCCCCCCGGCTCCAGGCGACCCTTGTCGATGAGGTGAAAGAGCGCCCATGGCCCACTGAATTGCAGCAGGGGCAGCGATCCGGAGCTATAGCTCGCGATCAGTTGCGCCTGCTGGCTCGCCGCCAGCGACCAGGTGAATTGCTTTGAAACGTCGGAGCCGGAGAGCCGTTGCGCATCGACCACCAGCGTCACGCTTTGAATGCCTTTCGAAGGCAGAATATGCGCGGTGAAATTGAGCCCGCCCGACCCGCTGGAAGACGCGCCGGAAGGATAAAGCGCCGCCGACATCTCTGCCGCCCGGTTGAAGAAGCGCACAAATTCGGGAGTGGCGTGGACGGGCGCTCCAGGCGCAGGAAACCAGGTTGAACCCTGCTGCACGAGCAGCGGCTTCAGAGCAGTGTTGTAGAACTGCCACAAAGAACCGGAACCGGGCTGTAGCAGCGCGGCCACCTCCGCCGGGCTGGCCTCGGTCGTGGAGTTCGGTGAGAAGGGGAACTTGGCCATCACCGGGGAGAAGGCCGCGCAGAAAGCCGCGCCGCCGCCATTGGCTGGCTGCGCCGCATGACCGCGCAGCGCCGCATCAATCGAGTTGATCGGCGCCTGCAGCAGGGCAAGCGCGGTCTGATCCACATGCGCCTGGGGGTCGAGATTGAAGGCCTGAGCGGTCTGGCTGGCCGCGGTGTGCGCCGAAGTTGCCGCTGCGATGATCGGCGCTGTCGCCGCCGGATTGGTGGCCGCCGTGGGGTCTTGCACCACCTGGGCGACGGCGCCCTGAAGCGCGAGAAGCCCGTTCACGTAGTTTTGATTTCCCGGCCCGATCAGCTTGTCGGTGCTGTCCGGCGCCACCAGAACTTGAGCCGGCTGGAATTCTTTCGCAATATCGGGATTGGCCACGGCCGTGTTGTGAGAAACCGTGTAGAAGAGCTCCAGAAGAGGAGAACTGGGGTTGGAAAGCAATTGCAGCTTCGCGGAGGCTTCCGCCAGGTTGCCATACCTGACCACGTCTGCGGAATGCAGGAAGGCGCGCCATTGCGTTTGAAAGTCCGCCACATAGCGCGTGGTGAGCTGCTGGGTGAGCATGGAGCGATCTAGAGACGGCGGCGCCTGGTTGCCCAGAACCCACACCTCGCCGCTGAAATAGCGGTCCGGATGCAGGATCGCGTCCTGCATGAAGGTATAGCCGGTGCGTGTGAAAGCTCCGGGGACCATATGCCCGTCAACCACGGCCGCGTTCGAGCCGGGATAAATGCGGTTGAAGTCGATCGACGGGGAAGCCTTATCGGCCGCCGTGAGCATCTGCTGGTAGATGCGCTCGAAGCCGCCGAAACCGCCAAGGTAAGTGCGGGCATAGGTCACAGCCTGCATGTCGGGAGCGATGGTGTATGGATTGTTCTTCGGCAATTCGCCGGCGTAAAACTCGAACTGCCGGGTGGCAAGCTGCTTTTGCTCATCGGTGTCCGGAGCGCGGCCGTTCTCCCAGTACTGAACCAGCACCGGAACCAGAAAATCCGCAGTGCTCTTTTCCGGGTTGGAAGTGGTGATGAGATAGGCCTTGAGGGGATTGTAGGCAGCCCCGTAATCGGCTCCCTGTGCGGGCGTTGCGGGAAGCCTATTGAGAGCGGTGACGAGGTTGGTCTGGATATTGGCCAGCAGCAGGTGCCGGAACCGGTCAAAATAGATGCGACGCGACGCGTCGAGAAGACTATTGCCGTGATAAATGCCGAACCGGTAGAAGAGCGGCGGCCCGGATTGCCGGTACTTCTCGAGCTGGACGATCGAGGCTCGCAACTGGTCAAGCGAAGCAAGATCGGATGCGGGCGCGAGCATTGTGGGCGCGGTGTTGACTACCGGCAGCGCCTTGGCGGCAGATAGGATGGAGCTCGCGAGTCTCGCGTTATTCGACCACGAAACCGTGAGGCAGATCAGATAAGCCAGCAGAAGCACTGAGACTGTCGCAAAGGCGGCGCGGCGAAACAGATGCGTCCGGCTGCTGTTGCTGGTCGCGGCCAGGGCGCTCCGGTCTTCGAGGATTGCGCCAGCGAAGATCCTGGGAAGGAAGCACCATTGCGCCTGCTTGCGAGAAACCACCTGGGGAGTTTGAGCCGCGGCCGCCGCGCGCATCTGTTCCGCAGAAATCATGCGCGTGGCGCCGGAGCCGGCCGGCTGCGACGGAGGCGCGGCCGCGCCTGCAGCGGCCATCTGTTCGACAATGTGCGCCCGAACGCCGGTCGAGTAAAAGCCGCGCAGATAGGGGTTCACATTCAGGTGGCTGGGACGGACCAGTTCCACCAGATACGACGCAAGACTGTTGCGCATCTTGCGGAATTCACGGGGAAACTCGTAGACAGGGTCTATATTTTTCTCATCGGACTCCCGGCTCAGCAATTCAAGCCGGAATTCGCCCAGCGAAAAGAAGATCTGGTCCAGCACCGAGGCTGCCTCAGTCATCGCCTTTTCGGCATAGAGGCCGCTTGAAACCTGGTCGCGGAGGAAGGGAAGTCCGACCAGTTGCGCCGCCTCGTCGTTGGTCAGGTTACGGACGTATTCGGTGAAATACGGGATCCGATCCAGTTTGGTCAGGATTACGTAGACCGGTACTTCGGTGCCGAGCTGCCGTGCCAGTTCGCGCAGCATGGCGTTGGTGGCGCGGGCCGAGGCAAGCACTACTTCCGGCGCTTCGGCGCCGAGAAACTGCTCGGCGCTCACACACACCACGGCAGCGCGGACCGGAGCTTCCTTGCCCATGGCGGACCGGATGGTTTTAGGGCGCGATTTACGAATCAAGCTATTCCACAGCGCGGGATTGCGGCGGACCGCGTCCCCGGCCTCCACGAACACGCAGGCCCGCGTATACCAGAGATTTACGATCGGCGTCGCCACCACATCCTGGTCGCGATAAACTTGGCCCGCGAGAAGCTCCGGATCGAAGCCGGACTTCAAAACCGCCGTGGTCTTGGCCGAGTTGGCCTCGCCAAGGATATATAGAAGCGGGAGCGAGTCGAGAGATCTGGGACCACTGCGTTGCGCCGCGGCCAGCCGGCTTGCCGCACCGCGCAGAAGGGTTTCGAGATCGGAGCCGCCCGGCAGGCTCTTTGTGGCTGCTTCGCGCCGCTTTTGCCGGAAATAGAGGAACAGAATTACGGCCGCGGCGGCAGCGCCCAGCAGAACAAGAAGAATGCGTAGGACAAGCAGCGCCGTTCCGGCGATACCGAGCAGGGGGCCCGCCAGCCAGGCGAGCAGAACCGAAAGAACGAAGATAAGAACAGCGGCGAGAATGGGCACCACGGCAGGCTCCTATTGCGCGGTTATCCCGGCGCTCTGAACTTGGGAAACTCCGGAACCGAGCATAAGCTCGTATCCGCCGAATCCGATCACGGTTAGCCCGGCAAGAACGCAAGTGGTGATCAGCAGCGCTCCGGTCCACGGGTCGCGGGTGCGCGGCTTGGGCACCTCAGGCGCAGGCGCCTGGGGCATCAGATACGCTGCGCCCCGGGTGCGCTCGATCTTGGCCCTCGCCTGGCGCAGCAACTGGTGCAGTTCCGCGGTGTTTCCCAGCGCGTATCGGCCTCGGTAGCCCATTTGCAGGCAGAGGCAGTGCAACTCCAGAACGTCGGCGGCCTCTGCGGAATCCTGGCCGGAGAGTAGCGCAGACAGGTTTCGGAAAAACGTCTCCCCGGCAAGATGGCCGCCGAAAAGCTCCTCCTGCAGCGGTCGCCGCGTCCAGTCCGCAAACTCCGGACTTTGGAGGTTGAGCACGCTCTCATCCAGATACGCCACACAGGCGAAGACTCCCATCTGCACCGTGTCGCTGGAATATCCCATCCCCCGGCCATCTTGCATCGCCGATTGCAGCGAGCGCCGCATCTGGGCGCGAAAGCCCTCGGAGTCCTGAACCTGTTGACGCCGAAAGCGCACGCGAAGGATGGCGGTGAGCACCTCTTGGAAACAAAGCGAAAGACTGTTGACGCGGCGGGTGGCCATCAGGAAATCTCCACAATGACGGTAAGCTCAAACTCGGGTTTTGAAATCTCTCCGGGAATGTATACGGCGGCGCTGTGCGTTTGCAAGATGTGTTCCCAGCAGGGCCCCGATGTGTCGATGGCAAAATACTGCATGTCGGCCTCGGCGCGAATGGCCGTGGGCGGTACGGGAAGGTGAGTCAGTTTCATTCCGGGAAGAGCCCGTTTGACCAGTTCCGGCACGAACTTCGAAGAGCATATCTTCACGAGCGCCGGGGTCAACCGGGCAACATCGGACTCTCCGAGTTCCGAGCGCATCCCGAGCACCCACCGGGCGCGGCGCAGGCAGCGCTCGTCGCGTACATCGGCCGCAAACATGTAGGGCTCCGTGGGGTGGAAGTCGAGCTTGACGGTGTTTGAGGGGACCACGATTTCGAGGTGCTTCCGTATGTGGGCATCGAGGGCGCGGAAGGCCGGACCAGGGTCGCGATGGTCGTATGCGGGAAGGCTGCGCGGGTCCGATTCCACCGCAAAAGTGCAAAGCGCGCCCGCCAGACGCGAAAGCTCGATAAAAACGTCCTCCGGATGGGCATGGCGGGTGGTTGTCAGGTGCTGCAGGGGCGGAATTGAACTATGGAGCGCGTGCAGGAACCAGTAGTTGGCTACATCGAGCGCGCCCGACCCGGCCTCGAAGCGGCCCTGGTGACGCGCGCCGCGCGCCACTGTTGCGGATTTGTCTCCCGCGGCATCGAGAAGGCGGCGCAGCAGCAGCATCAGAGCCTCGCTGGCCGCGATGCGCAGGCAGGGCGGAATAAACTCCTCGTCGCAGATCAGGTGGCCACGGCCGTCGCGAAGCACCCGCGCGATAGGCAGAGAAACGAGCTCCGGTGTAAGCTCAGCCTCTGTCCGCAGCAGAATGTTCTTTTGTCCCAGGTCCACTTCACGCTCATCGCTGCCGTTGGTCTCATCGCGCAGGATACGCTGCATGGGCGCGAAGCGGCTCCCATTCCGCGCGGTCAGGTCGCAGTCGAAACCGCTGTCGCCTCGGCCGGGAACGGTGAGGTAAAGCATCAGAGCGGCATCGGTCGAAGGGAAGACTTCGAGCAGGTTGCGGACGGGCGGAACCGGGTCCGAGTTCGGCATCTCGAACGGAAGGCCGTCGGGGAAAATCCCGGAGGCGTGGAGCAGGGCGGCGGTTCCATTGCGGATGGCCTTGGGATCGAGTTCGACGTGCAGAAAACCCCATGGCTGGCGCCAC
This sequence comes from Occallatibacter sp., assembly GCA_050745765.1. Taxonomy (GTDB): domain Bacteria; phylum Acidobacteriota; class Terriglobia; order Terriglobales; family Acidobacteriaceae; genus Telmatobacter. The sequence goes on from JBOGLX010000122.1 coordinate 41,546, forward strand.
AGCGATGCCGCCAGGAAGGTCATCGAGTCTTCGAAGTAGCGGCTCTGCGTCTGGAAATGATGAGGGCTCAAGTACATACCCTCGGACCAGACGACACGTGAAAGGAATTTCATAGCAACCAGCCCGAATGGCGAATGCGGCTGTTGGGTGGTTTAGAGTCAAACCCGGCCGCGAGGACGATCACTACCGCCCCGAATCGCTGGGGAGCCCCCAAACTCACTGCCGCCGTCTGTGCTTGCATCGTAGGGTTGCCCGGTCTTTACTGTCAAGCCATGGGATTGTAGTCTTGAGTTCCGGGGGCCAAAAGTGCCGATAGTGGGCCAGCTTGGACATGTTTTGAAAGGGCACGACTTCAGTCGCGCCGTAAGTGCTGCAAAATGAGTTGGCTTCACAGGCTGCGGAAAAACTCTTGGCTTTGAAAGGGCACGATTTCAGTCGTGCCGTAAGTGCTACAAAATCAACGCGGCTTTAGCCGCTGACGGATGTTTTTCGGGAACTTCGCCCCCGACTTGAGAGTTTTTCCGCAGCCTGTTTAGCTCCTCATTATGACAGCGTCGGCTGTTGTCAACGCCTTTATTTTCAGGACTTTCCCCATTTTTTCGCCCTCCAAGCCGCCCGGCCTTAATTTGCGCCTCATGGGCCGAAACCAACGCAAACTCCCCGTCGCTTCCACGCCCACACGCACCCGCTTACCTGCCAGCGACCGGTAAAATCGCTCCGCTTCCTCCACGTGGTTCAACCGCCGCTCCCTATACTCGCCGGTTTCCTGATCCACATAAGCGATCTGCTGGAAACTGGGATGAAAGTTACAGCCTATAATCATCGTCATGCTCGGCTCTTTCTCCCGAGCTTCGTCGTCTAGCAGCAACCAGTCTACTCTGCTGAGAGAGCCGACGCTGTTATGCAATCAGTGGGACGGTTTTCTGCAAACTAACCCACTATCAAAGTGTCGGAAACAGGGTGGTCAAGCATGAACGCGCATGAGAATCCGTTCGACAAGCCGGGCTCCGACGGATTGAACGATCCGGCCGCGGGAGCGTCGTCGAGCGCGACCGGGATCTTCACAACTGCCGCGCCGGCCAGGCCGGTCTCGGAGGAAGATTTGCTGGCGTCTCTTCTGGGGAACAAAGATGCTCCCCAGCCAAAGAATGAAGCTCCCGCGCCTGCAGCTCCCAGCGCTGTTCCGGCGCCTCCTGCCGCACCCGCGGCCCAGGCGCAACCTGCCCAGCCTGGGGAGTTCACGCGGATGCTGCAGACGCTGACCACTCTCGCCGAAGGCGCCGCGCCCGGCTCCGCGCCGGCGCCGACGCCCACCGAACAATTGGCCAGGAGCTTCAGCCCTGTTCCTCGCGAGAGCAAGCCGCCTGAAGCGCCGATACCGATTCCTGCCGCGGCGCCCCAGTCAGCAGCGGTAGCGCCTTCATCACCGGGATCCATTACGCAGATGTTCGGGCCCCTCTCTGCCCAGCCTCCAGCGGAGCCTGCGGTGCGGCCTGTTCCTTCACCAGCCACTCCGCCGCCGAGCTCCTCACTTGCAGTTTCCACACCTTCGTCTGGGCCTGCGTCTGGACCGGCCTCCGGGCCAGGAGAATTTACCCGGATATTTCAAGCGTCACAGGGCGCGGGCGATCATCGGGCGCCAGCTTCGGCGCCGATCGCTCCGGAAACACCCCGAAACAGCGAGCCCGGAGCCTTCACACGCATCTTCTCGACTCCGGCTCCCGAAAGAGCGCCACTGGCTGGGCCGTCCACCTCGTTCAGTGCGGAACCTGGCAATTCGCCGTTTGCGCAAACCCCGGCGCGCAGCGAGGAACCGGCGATTGCCGCGACGGGCGGATTCACGCAGCTCTTTCAGGCTCTGAATCAGGAATCGGCTGCGAAGGGTCCGGAAATGCCTCTTCCTCCTCCTCCGCCACAACCGACAGCGGCGGCTGGAGGATTTACGCAACTGCTGCAACTGCTGTCGACTGAGCAGACGACACCGGCGCCGGCTCAGCCGCCTCCGGTACCGATGTCGCTGAACGCTACGCCGGCAGCGCCCCCGATGGCGCCTCTGCCCCCCGCAACGCCTCTCGCGGCTCCTTTCCCATCGCACCCGATCACGCCGCCCACGCTGCCACCATCCGCCGCTGCTCCGCCGCTCTCGTTCGGGGGCCCGAGTGAGTTTACGCGGGTGATCTCAGGCTCGGCACTCAGAGACATGCAAGGCCCGGCCGCTGCGGTTCCCCCGGCTGCCGCGGCGCCGCCAGCGCAGGCGGCGTGGACACCGCCGGGAGCTTTCAAGCCCCCCGCCATGCCGGCGCCGGTTGCGCCGCCTGCTCCAAAGTTTCAGGCGCCGGGGTTTGCGTTCCCCCCACCGCCCGCGCCGCCGCCCGCTCCGGCTCCGCCGCAGAGCGCGTTCCAGAAGTACCTGCCGCTGATCCTGGTGCTGAATATCTTCCTTATGCTGGCGATTGTGCTGATCCTGGTTTTCGTTCTGCATCACAAGTGACGAGAGGGATACGCGCCGGGAGCGGTCATGCGGTCGACCGTCCGCGGCTCCGGCACCAATGGAGGCGCATGGCTCGACCCGGGTGCGCCCGGCTTTCAGCGCCACCTCACTCAACAGGTCCGCACGATCGTGCGCGATTACAAGATCGACGGCGCTTTCTTCAACACTCAGCCGAACTCAGATACCCACCCTTACACGATGCCCTGGGCGAGCGCCGGGGCGTCATTTCTCTGGTGAGTAGGCTCAGGGAATTTCGCCCCGAGCCTCTCGCAGGTAGGGTCGAGAGCAGGCGCGCGCGCGGTAGGCGTCGGTGGTAATTCCATCGCTTTCGCTCGGGACCGCATTCCGACAACCATGGCCACGTTTCCAGCTCCCGCCACGTCAAACGCAGCGTGCGGCTTTCCCGCACTACGCTTTCCTGTTTGCTTCACGTCGAGTTATGGGACCTATCGTGCCGGGAGCGCTTTCGGCGTTGACAACCGTCGGACCCTGTAGCCATTGAATAGCTTCAGATCCTCGTAAAGCCAGCGCCTACTCCACCTCTTCCAGCCGAAGCCCCGCCGGTTCCGGGA
>JBOGLX010000123.1:0-12558 GCA_050745765.1 Occallatibacter sp.
TAAGAATTGTGCGCCAAAGGGGCATAATTAACTGCAAAACGGGCGGGAAGATTTTGCCGGCGTCCTCGGGATACACCTACTCCGGAATTGCTCTAAAACGATTCCAAAGTAGCTGCACCTAACTGTCGTGGTCTCCCACCCATGCGACTGAAAAAAGTCGCATGGATGGGGCGCGGGAGGTCGAGTTAGACGCCGCTTTGGATCTGGTCGTAAAGGGTGGAGTTCCGGTAGCCGAGGAGGACGACGAGGGTCCAGACGGCGAGGGCGGTGCCGAAGGGGAACTTGAGGATGCTGAAGATGGCGGCGATGACGGCGACGATGCGGCCCCATTGGGTGCGCTCCATGAGCCCCCAGCCGGCGGCGACGTCGAGGACGGTGCGCACCACGAGGATCACCCAGACAAAGTGGATGATGGCGGGAAAGATCCAGGTGGGTGGGGTGGGACCGTGCATCCAGGGGCCCCAGCCGCCAGACATGAATGCCTTGGCGAAGGTGAGTCCGGCGAAGCCCAGGAGCAGGGAAAGGCCGGCGTAGATGAACCAGAGGACGCCGAGGGCTTTGACCTTGCTGGCGTAGCTGTCGAGCTGAAACTGAAAGCCGGGGACGGGGGGAACGACGGGCGCCATAGGGCGTCCGCACTGGGGGCAAAAAGGCTGCCCCGGAACCAAAGCCTGTCCGCATCCGCTGCAAAACATAGCGCCCTCCTTTGCGAGCGATCTACGGAGATTACTACGCGGAGCGGGGCGAGGGGGTTCCGCGGGATCGAAAGCAGGCGTTCTTTTAAGAGGAAGTTACGGGCTGGTTATGGAGGGTATGGGGCGGTGGAAATTTTTTTGTGGCGCAATGAGGATTCGGCGTGATACTTTGTTGCCAACATTTCAAATCCCTTGGTAAGGTCGATCGCCAAGGGGAGAACAATCGATACCCCGCAATCATACTTGTCACATTCGCCTTTCTATTTCAATGGGTTACGAAAAGCGTGGGTGTCTAAGATTTTTTTTTGAAAACCGGGGACCGAAAGGGCTTGCAGAAGCGCTTCGGGCTGATATATTGGGTTTTCAGACTTCCCAACCTGCTTAGGCGATCTTTGCCACAAGCCGTTTTTCGAACGCAACCCGTGTGACCGGCGGCACTGCGGCACATGTAAAGACGTAAGTCAGGGATTTCATTCATGGCGCAAATCTTTGACCGCGGCTCCAATGGGCTGGCGCGAGCGAGCCTGGTGTTGACGGGGTTGATCGTCATCGCTCTCGGTGTGACGTTGGACCAGTTGCAGCGCTCGCCTTGGGTAACGCGGCAGGGGCAGCGGCCGGACCAGCCGGTTCCGTTCAGCCACAAGCATCACGTGCAGGGGCTGGGGTTGCAGTGCCAGTACTGCCACACGTCGGTGGAGAAGTCAGAATACGCGGGGATTCCGCCGACGCGGACGTGCATGAACTGCCACGCGCAGATCTGGACGGACGCGCAGTTGCTGGAGCCGGTGCGGAACAGTTGGTACACGGGCGAATCGATTGCGTGGACCAAGGTACACGACCTGCCGGATTTCGTTTACTTCAACCATTCCATCCATGTGAACAAGGGGATCGGCTGCGCGACCTGCCACGGGCAGGTGGACGAGATGCCGCTGATGTACCAGCAGAACACACTGCAGATGGAGTGGTGCCTGAACTGCCATCGGGACCCGGCGAAGAATTTGCGGCCAACGGCGCAAATTTACGACATGGACTGGAAGAAGCCGTCGGAAGATCACCCGGTGTGGTGTACTTCGGTTGCGAATAAGGTGGGCGTGCCGACGGCGGAGAGCGTGAGCTGCACGACCGGGGATCCGACGCGGGCGGGGCCGGAGCTGGCGGCGCTGGAGCTGCCGGAGAGCGCGATTGCGGGACAAGCGGGCGGGGCGGGGATGGCGACTCTGCCGGATGCGCCGCCCGCGTATGAGAAGTTCACCGACCAGCACGCGCTGGGGATGTATCTGCTGGTGCACTACAACATCAAGTCGCCGCGGTTGATCACGAGCTGCGAGACCTGCCACCGGTGAGCGGGAGAGACATGAAGGACATCGACAAAACGACCGGCAAAGAGGGCGCGGGGCAGGAGCGTACCTCGGGGGCTAAAGCCCTAGCCGCTTTAGGCGTGGATTCGGCACGACTAAAGTCGTGCCCTGACACGTTGCTCAAATCCGAAGGCGCTTTGCCGTTGGCCGTAGAGCCCGTACCCTTCACCGAGCCCGTGCCTGCGCCGAAGCCCGTACCCTTCATCGATGGAGCGGATGGTGCGCCGGTTTTCTCCAACGAGAAGCCGATGACTCTTGCCGCGGTTCGGCAGGAGCTGAAGGGCGTGAAGGGCAAAAAGTTCTGGCGCTCACTGGACGAGCTCGCCGATACGCCCGAGTTTCGGGCGGCGGTGGAGCAGGAGTTTCCCTCGGCCGCGCAGGAGTGGGTGGATCCGGTGTCGCGGCGCGGCTTTCTTAAATTGATGGGCGCGTCGATGGCGTTGGCGGGGCTGGCAGGGTGCACGAAGCAGCCCGAGGAGTTGATTTATCCATACGTGAAAGCGCCGGCGGACCTGGTGCTGGGCGAGCCGATGTACTTTGCCACGGCGCATCCTTTCACGACGGGCGCGATTCCGCTTTTGATCAAGAGCTCGGAGTTCCGGCCAATCAAAGTGGATGGAAATCCGGAACACGCGTACAGCAAGGGCGGTTCCGATCCGTTTTCGCAGGGGACGCTGCTGGGGATGTACGATCCGGACCGCTCGCAGCACATTTTGTATCGCGGCGAGAACCGGGAGTGGGGCGATTTTGTCGAGGCGTTTACGGCGAAGATGGCTTCGACCAAGGATGGAACGGGGATTTACTTTCTGAGCGCGGGGATCACTTCGCCTTCGCTGGCGCGGCAGTGGCAGGCGGTCGCGGCGGCGTACCCGAAAGCAAAATTAGTGCAGTACGAGCCGGCGATTGCGGGGACGTGGGCGGAGAAGGGAATCAACGCCCAGTTCGACCTGAGCGAGGCGGACATACTGGTGTCGCTGGACGCGGATTTTATTTCGGGCGCGGCCTATCCGGGTTTTCACAAGCTGGTGCGGGAGTATGCCAAGCGGCGCAAGCGGCCTGAAAACGGAATGAACCGGCTGTACGCGATCGAGAGCTCGACGACCACGACGGGGATGAAGGCCGAGCACAGGCAGCTCTTGCGGGCGAGCGAGATTCCGGCGTTTACGGCGGAGCTGGCGAGCGCGCTGGGCGTGGCGGGCGTGAATTCGCCGGCATACGAGTGGAGCTACGGCCAGAAGCAGTTTCTGGCGGCGCTGGTTAAGGATTTGAAGGCGAATCCGGGCAAGAGCGCGGTGCTGCCGGGGCTTTACCAGGATCCTTCGGTGTACGCGATGGCGATGGCCATCAACAGCGAACTGGGCAACGTGGGCAAGACGGTTTTTGTGTCGGCGGAGACGGTGAATCCGATGCCGAGCGACCAGTTCGGCGACATGAAGGCGCTGGTTGCCGATATGAACGCGGGCAAGGTGAATTGGCTGGTGATGCTGGATTCGAATCCGATCTACAACGCGCCGGCCGACCTGGGATTTGCATCGGCGTTCAGCAAGGTGAATACGCACGTGCATCTGGGATCGCACCTGGACGAGACAGGACAGATTTCGGAGTGGCACATCAACTCGGCGCACTATCTGGAGTCGTGGTCCGATTGCCGGGCTTACGACGGGACGGTCTCTGTGGTGCAGCCGATGATAGCGCCGCTCTATAACGGCAAATCGGCGCACGAGATTTTCCAGGTGCTGTTGAACGAGCCGATGCTGAGCGCCTATGCGGTGGTGCGCGAGACGTGGAAGGATAAGCTCACTTCGTCTTGCGCAGGAATTTGTACCGGCCCCACCAGCTTTGAAGAAGCCTGGCGCAAGTCGCTGCACGATGGATGGATCGAAGGGACGGCGTTCGACAAGACGGCGGCGGTGAAGGTGGATGCGAGCTATAAGGGGAGCGTTCCTGCGCCCTCGCCGAAGGATTCGCTGGAGATCATCTTCCGGCCTGACCCGGCTGTGTACGACGGGCGCTGGGCGAACGTGGGCTGGCTGCAGGAGCTGCCCAAGCCGATTACGAATTTGTGCTGGGACAACGGAGCGATGTTGCCCGGTGCGCTGATTACCAAGCTGGGCGTGGGCGAAGAAGACATCGTCGAGATGTGCGTGGGCGACGGCAAGGTGAAGGCTCCGGTCGTGGATATGTTTGGGCACCCGCAAAACTCGGTGACGACGCACCTGGGCTACGGGCGGGAATTTGCGGGGCGCGTGGGCGCGGGCCTGGGATTCAATGCGTATGCCATCCGCAACACGTGGTCGCCGTTTTATGCGACGGGGTCGATCCGGCATGTGCCGGGCAAGTGGGGCGTGGCCATTACCAAAAGCCACTATCAGGACCATCGCGGCAAGATGTTCGGCGAGCAGGGCACTGGCGACAACTCGCTCGAGGGCGATGAGGCGCTGGGCGAACGCGCCATCGTGCGCTACGCGACGCTCGATGAGTTCAAGAAGAATCCGAATTTTGCGCACGAAGGCTTCGAACGCGAAACCCCGAGCATGGACACTTCGCTGTTCCCCAACTGGGATTATTCGAAGGCCGCGACCGCGAACAAGTGGGGCATGTCGATCGACATGAACAGTTGTGTGGGCTGCAACGCCTGCATCGTGAGCTGCTACGCGGAGAACAACATCGCGGTGGTGGGCAAGCAGCAGGCCCGCATCGGGCGCACCATGCAGTGGATTCGCATCGACACCTACTTCGAGGGCGATCTTTCCGCGCCGCGCGCGCACATGCAGCCCATGCTCTGCCAGCAGTGCGAAGACGCTCCTTGCGAGCTAGTTTGTCCCGTGGGCGCCACGCTGCACACGCCCGAAGGGCTGAACATGATGGTCTACAACCGCTGCGTGGGCACCCGCTACTGTTCGAACAACTGCCCTTACAAAGTGCGGCGGTTCAACTTCCTGCTCTATTCGGACTACGAGACCGAGAGCCTGAAGCTGATGCGCAATCCCGACGTTACGGTGCGCTCGCGCGGGGTGATGGAAAAGTGCAGCTACTGCATACAGCGCATCGAAGCGGCCAAGATCACGGCGGACAAGGAGAACCGGCCGATCCGCGACGGGGAGATCGTCACGGCGTGCCAGCAGGCGTGCCCGGCCCAGGCGATCGTCTTCGGCAACCTGAACGACAACACCAGCCGCGTAACGAAGCTGCGCGGCAACCAGCGGACCTACCAGGTGATCGCCGACATCAACACGCGTCCGCGCACCACTTACATCGCCGAGGTTTTGAACCTGAATCCCGCACTGGAAGAGACGCCGGTTGAACACGATCCGGCGAAGGGTTGAAGCTCAAGATGGCAACCAGCGAAGTAAAAGTCGACGAGCGGCGCATCGATCCGGCAACCGGCGAATACCGGGAGATTGGGCTCGGCCAAACATTCCTCTCGATCACCGAGAAAGTCACGGGCCTGGTGCTGACGCCGCACACGCCGCTGGGCTGGTTTATGATCTTCGGCGTCGCCGGCGCCGGCACGACCATGCTGTTGGTGGCCCTGGTCTGGCTGTTTCTGAAAGGCGTGGGCATCTGGGCGATCGACCAGCCGGTGGCGTGGGGATTCGCCATCATCAACTTCGTGTGGTGGATCGGCATCGGCCACGCGGGCACGCTGATCTCGGCCATTTTGCTCTTGTTCAAGCAGGGATGGCGTAACTCGATCAACCGCTTCGCCGAGGCCATGACCATCTTCGCCGTGATCTGCGCGGCGCTGTTTCCGCTGATCCACGTGGGCCGCCCGTGGCTGTCGTACTGGCTGCTGCCGCTGCCTTTGACCATGCAGGTCTGGCCGCAGTTCCGCTCGCCGCTGATGTGGGACTGCTTCGCGGTTTCGACTTACGCGACGATTTCGGTGGTCTTCTGGTACCTGGGCATGATCCCGGACCTGGCCACCATGCGCGACCGGGCCAAAACCAGGTTTGCGCAGTACTTGTATGGAATGATGGCCGTGGGCTGGCGCGGCTCGGTGCGGCATTGGGCGCGCTATGAGACGGCCTCGCTGCTGCTCGCCGGGTTGGCCACGCCGCTGGTGCTCTCGGTCCACACGGTCATCAGCTTCGACTTCGCAGTGGCGGTGCTGCCGGGTTGGCACACCACCATTTTCCCGCCCTACTTCGTGGCCGGCGCCATCTACTCGGGCTTCGCCATGGTGCTCTCGCTGGCCATTCCGCTGCGCAAGTTCTATCACCTGGAAAAACTGGTTACCGAACGCCACATCGACAACTGCGGCAAGGTGATGCTGGTCACGGGGTTTATCCTGGCTTACGGCTACGGCATGGAAGCGTTCATGGCGTGGTACTCAGCCGACCACTGGGAGGCGTTCACGTTCCAAAACCGCGCCTTCGGGCCGATGGGCTGGTCCTACTGGGTGCTGATCATCTGCAACCTGCTGATTCCGCTGACAACGCTATGGTCGCGCCGGCTGCGTATCAACATGCTCTTCATGTTCATCCTCTCGATCGTTGTGAACGCGGGCATGTGGTTCGAGCGCTTCGTGATTATTGTCACCAGCCTCAGCCGCGATTTTCTGCCCTCTTCGTGGGGCACATACCGCGCGACCTCGTGGGACTACATGACCTACTTCGGCACCGTGGCCCTGTTTGTGTTCCTGTTCCTGCTGTTTGTGCGCTTCCTGCCCATGATTCCAATGTCCGAACTCCGGACCATGGTGCCGGGCGCGGAGATCAAGCCTAAAGTTACGGCGGAGGCTGGTGACTGATGCCCCCACGCGAAGGAACCTACGGCCTGCTGGCCGAATTCGAGACGCCCGGCGACCTGATCCGCGCCGCGCGGCAGTCGCGCCAGGATGGATGGCGGCGGCTGGACTGCTACTCCCCGTATCCGCTGGAGGAAGCGGCGGAGGCCATCGGCTTCACGCGCAACAAAGTACCGCTGCTGACGCTGATCGGCGGATTGCTGGGCGGCGCGGCCATGTTCGGGCTGGAAACCTGGATCTCGACGCTGGCGTTTCCCATCGACGTTGCCGGGCGGCCGACTTACGCATGGCCGGCCTTCCTTGTGCCTGCGTATGAATGGACGATTTTGTGGGCGGGATTGTCGGCGTGCTGGGGAATGCTGGCGCTGTGCGGTCTGCCGGAGCTTTATCATCCGCTGTTCAACGCGCCCAATTTCCGCACCAGCGCAACCACGGACAAGTTCTTTCTGTGCCTGGAAGCGTTGGATCCGAAGTTCGATCTGACGGAATCGAAGGCCTATCTCGAAAGTTTTGCGCCGGTTTCGATAGTGGAGGTGGGGTACTGATGAGCCTCTACGGCAGAGATCAGAGATCAGGGGTCAGGGATCAGGGTGCCCGTTACGCGACCAAAGCTGGGTGCCCCATCCATGCGACGGCTTTTTGTCGCATGGGTGGGAGTGGACGAAAGCTCGCGCGCTCTATCGCGGCGACTGCTTCGCTGGCAGTATTGGTATTCATGGCCGGCTGCCGGCAGGATATGCATAACGAGCCGAAGATGATTCCGCAGCGCGGGACGGTTTTTTTTGCGGATCATCGCGGGGCGCGGCCGCAGGTGGCCGATACCGTGGCGCGGGGGCAGTTGCACGAGGACACGTACTTTTATACGGGCGTGGTGCAGGGGCCGAACGGGTATCGCGAAGAGCCGGATTTGATGCCGTTTCCGGTGACGATGACGGTTCTCAAGCGAGGGCAGGAGCGGTTCAATATTTACTGCACGCCCTGCCACTCGCGGGTGGGCAACGGGCTGGGGATGATTGTCGATCGCGGCTATAAACCCGCCGGGAATTTTCACGACCAGGTGCGCATGGCGCAGCCGGTTTCGCACTACTTTTACGTGATGACGCACGGTTATGGGGCTATGCCCGATTACTCGGCGCAGGTGACGCCCGCCGACCGCTGGGCGATTGCGGCTTACATCCGCGCCTTGCAGTTGAGTCAGGCGGCGACGGTCACGGACGTGCCGGCGGGCGCGCAGGTCAAGAGTTTGCAAACGCTGGCGGACGCGGAGGGGCATCCGAGTTACGCGAAGCCGTGGGCGCTGCCGACGACGGCCGTGCAGGCGATGCCTGCGCCACCGGGATCGGGGACGCCGGCGATGGCGCCGTCGAATCCGGCGTATCCGCTGATTACGATACCGAAGACGAAGCTTCCGGCAGCGGCAGAGCAGAAGAAATAGGGACCAGGGACCAGGGACGAAAAACAGGGAATAGGGAATAGGGAGTTAGGACAAAGGGAAATGGCTCACGACTCGCACAGCTTATCGCACGCCAAGACGCTTCCGGCGGATCTGGGCGCGCCGGTCTTCGTGGATACCTGGAGGACGCGCGCCATTCTTATCGGCGTGCTATTCAGCGTGGTTGCGGGCGTTCTGGCCGTGCTCGACAAGTCTGCGGGGCACGATCCGCTCGACCACCTGCTGCGTGCGTGGGTGATGGGGCTGATGATCACCTTCGGCTTCACCGTGGGCGGACTGGCGCTGCTGATGTTGCAATACTGCTCGGGCGGCAAGTGGGGTTTGCTGCTGCGCAGGCCGCTCGAGGCGATGAGCCGTACTCTGCCGCTGATCTTCGTTTACTGGGTGGTTGTGGCCCTGGGAATGAAGCGGCTCTACCTTTGGGCGCGGATCACGGACGTGGCCGGGGCGCTGAAATCGGGCCTCATCACTCAGGCGCAGGCCCACTGCATCGTCTTCAAGCGGCCGATGCTCAATCCCGTTTCGTTTGTATGGGTGAGCCTGCTGTGCTTCGCCATCTGGTGGTTCTATACGTGGCGGCTGTGCTCGTGGGGAGCGCGGCGCGACGCGGAAGGGCCGGACACCACGCCTTACTGGATCAAGAAATTCGACAACTTCTCCGGTCCCGGAATCATACTCTATTCAATCACCATGACGGCGGTGGCAATCTACTGGGTCATGTCAATGGACGTGACCTGGTTCTCGACCGTTTACGGGTTTCTGTACCTGGTGGAGCAGGGCTTCCAGGTGCTGGCGTTTTCAATCATCGTGGCCATAGCGCTCTCAAAGGGCGAGCCGTTCAAGACGCTGCTGCGCACGACCGAACAGCACGACCTGGCCAAGTTCGCGTTCGCCTTTGTGATGTTTAATATCTACATTGCCTTCAGCCAGTTCCTGATTATCTGGTCGGGCAATTTGCCCAACGAGATCAACTGGTATCTTGACCGCATCCGCGGCGGCTGGGGCGTGATTATTACGCTGGACTTCATCTTCCACTGGCTGGTGCCGTTCACGCTGCTGCTCTCGCGCGACATCAAGCGCAACAAGAAGCGGCTCACCTTTGTCTGCCAGGTCATGGTCTTTGCAGTGGCGTTCAATCAGTTCTGGCTGATCGAGCCGAGCTACAGGGACGCGGCGCGCAATCTGCACTTCACGTGGGGAATTTTGCAGTACGCGGCGGTGCCCGTGGCCATGACCGCATTCTGGGTTGCATTCTTCTGCACGCGGTTGAAGACCCGTCCGCTGGTGCAGGTCAACGATCCGCATCTGGCGGAGATTCTGGAGCCTGAACATGCCGTCGCATAACGAACATGGGGCAAATCACGGTTCGGGACACGAGCCGGGACATGAGCCTGGGGATCGCAAGCCTGACAAGGTCGACAGTTCGCTCGGCTACGAGAAGACCGACGTAGGGATAACGGGGATCATAGTTTTTATCGCCTCGATGGGCGTCTTTGTGGCGGTGACGGCGCTGGTGTGTTACGGGGTCGGCGGGTGGATTAACGCGCGGATGAACAAGGAAGATGGGCCGAACAGCAAGTGGACCAGGACGGCAAATATCCGCGAGCTGGGCAACATGCCGTCCAGCGCGGCGATGCAGGACAAGGTGGCGCAACTGATGCAGAGCTTTCCGGCGCCGCGGCTGGCGGTAGACAACGGAGACGAGGACATAGCGGTTCTGCACGCGAAAGAGGATTTGCTGCTGGACCACTACACGTGGATCGACGAACAAAAAGGGACGGTGCGGATTCCGATCGAGCGGGCGATGGAGCTGATCGCGGAAAAGGGGCTGCCGGTGGCGCCGGCGGCGAAGACGCAGCCGTTGATGTTCGGGGATTCGAAGCCGGTGGTGACGATGCCACTGACGGATGGATTTGCGCCGACGACGTACGAACAGGAGCTGGCGGCGGCGGCTGAGGCTAGGCAGGGAAAATAGGGACTAGGGACTGGGGACCAGGGACTAGTTGCCGTGGCGATGGCGGGGAGATCAAAGGAGTAGCAGTATGCAGTACCAGGGCACATTTCGGAGAAGTTGGATCCGCGCGGGGGCCGCTACGGCGATGGCCACATGCGCGATTGTGCTGGCCGTGGGAGCGCGGCCGGGATTAGCGCAGATTTCAACCTATGGCTCCAAGGGACTGCCTGCAATGACGTCGGCGATGAGCCAGAAGGGCGGGCAGGTGGACACGATGCCGGGAATCCTGAACAAAGTGGGGATTGCGCAGCATCTGAACTATCAACTTCCGCTCGACCTGACATTTACCGACGACCACGGCAAGCTGGTTCCACTGAGCGCGTATTTCGGCAAGGTTCCCGCAATTTTTCTTCTTGTTTATTACCGCTGCCCGATGCTGTGCTCCGAGGAACTGGAAGGTATGACCAGCGCGCTGAAGATGATCAGCTTCCGGCCGGGGAAGGACTTCAACATTATTGTGATCAGCATCGACCCGGAGGAGACGACGTCGATGGCCGCGGCCAAGAAGGATGAGTACCTGAAGATGTACGGGCATCCGGAGACGGCCTACGGGTGGCACTTTATGACGGGGACGCAGGCGAACATCGACGCCATTACCAACGCGGTGGGTTTCAAGTATGTGAAGTTCAAGGTGCCGGGCACCAACGTGACGCAGTTTGCGCACGCCAGCGCCCTTGAGATCGTGACGCCGAGGGGGAAGCTGGCGCAGTACTACATGGGCGTGGAGTACTCGCCCAAGGACATGCTGCTGGGGCTGGATGAAGCTTCGAACGACAAGATCGGCTCACCGGTGGACAACATACTCACATACTGCTTTCACTACGACCCGCGCACCAACACCCACGACCTGATTATTTCGCGCGTGGTGGCGGCCGGCGGCGCACTCACGCTCCTGATTTTGGGCAGTTTCATGCTGGTGATGTTCAGGAAGGACTACCGGGAGGGGCACAAGCCGGTGGGCAAGGCAATGCAGAGGACAGCTGACAAGGTGAACGGATAACGGAATGGATCACATCAGTCCAGTAATCTGGCAGTTTCTATCCAAGTGGCTGCACAACTTCCCGCTGTTTCCGCCGGAGGCGTCGGCGGTTGCGCCGCAGTCGGACGCGTTGTTTTTTTTCATGGTGCTGGTGAGCCTTGTGGGGCTGACGCTGGTGGTACTGCTGGTGGTGGGCTTCTCGATTCTGTATAGCAAGGAGCGCCATCCGAAGGCGGTGCAGATCGAAGGCTCGACGCTGCTCGAGGCCTCCTGGACCATCATTCCTCTTGGGCTTTTTCTGGTGATGTTCGTGTGGGGCGCGCTGCTTTATTTCCGCATCTACACGCCGCCGGCCAACGCCATGAACATCTACGTGGTGGGCAAGCAATGGATGTGGAAGGTCGAGCATCCGGGCGGTCAGCACGAGATCGACGAGCTGCACATACCTACGGGCGAGCCGATCCAGTTGACGATGATCTCGCAGGATGTTTTCCATAGCTTCTCGATTCCGGCGTTCCGGGTGAAGCGCGAGGCGATCCCAGGGCGCTACTCAACGATGTGGTTCGAGGCGACGCAGCCGGGGACTTATCACCTGTTCTGCACGCAGTATTGCGGGACGGGGCACTCGACGATGATCGGGTGGGTGGTGGCCATGAAGCCGGACGAGTTCGAGAAGTGGGAGGCCAACTCGACCAGCGGGGAGTCGCTGGCGCAGAACGGGGAGCGGCTGTTCGCGAGCCTGAGCTGCAATGCGTGCCACAACACGCGGCCGGACGCGCGCGGGCCGAACCTGGTGGGCGTGTACGGGTCGCAACTGACCCTTGTGAACGGCGAGTCGGTGACCGTGGACGACGCATATCTGCGCCAGGCGATTCTGGACCCCTCGGCGCACGTGACGCAGGGGTACGTGCCGATCATGCCGACTTATCAGGGACAAATCAGCGAGGACGCCGTGTTCGAGCTGGTGGAGTACATCAAGAATCTGAAGACCGACTATCGTTTGCAGCAGACATTGAACACGGACGAAATACCCCCGCACATTGAGCAGCCCGCGGGATCGGCGGCGGGCCAGAAACCCGCGCCGGCAGGGGAGGTCAAGCCATGAGCTCCACCATCGTCATTCTTCCCGATCAGTCCACGGCCAGGATTCCGCGGATGAACTTCCTGAGCAAAGAGAACGGTCTGCTGAGCTGGCTGCTGACCAGCGACCACAAGCGGATCGCGACACTTTACCTGATCTCGATCACGTTCTTCTTCTTTATCGGCGGCGCGCTGGCGGGGCTGATCCGCCTGGAGTTGCTGACGCCGC
>JBOGLX010000124.1:0-3681 GCA_050745765.1 Occallatibacter sp.
GCCGCCTTCGGTTGCCTACCCCCCACCCCCCCTCCCCTCGAAATGGACGCAATTTTCGAACCTAGATTTTTATAAAATTCATAAAATGAATGATTTAGAGATTTAGACGGGCTGCTGGATAGCAGAAAACAAGCCAATTCTTAAGCCAAATTAACCTCAATTAAGCCATTCTTAAGGCCACTTAAGCTCTTTTAAGCCGAAATAAGCCTCTCTTAAGGCCCCGTAACGCAATCTGCATCTCGGCGCCAGCGTGAGCCGCTTCCCGCTTCACCCGAACCATGTCCGCTTCACCCGAACGACTGATAGTCCTGCCAGAAAACCGGCCAGGGTTTGCGCGGCCCGCCGCAGACAAAAATGTTGGGATGGTCCTGGCTCTCTTCGTTCTTCACGCCTTCGGAGTTTCCGTTGTGGCCGGCGAGGCGGCAGCCCGTGAAGGCGCGGTTCGCCGCGGCCTCGCTGAATCCGACCACGATCAGCATTTCCGGCGGCTGCCTCGGATAGCTCCAGAACCAGGCGGTGTTGGTCATGCTGATCGGCGATGGCAGGCGGTAAGCAGGCCCGAGCATTTCGATCGCGCCCGCCTCGCCGTAGTTGCCCACAAGGACGCCAACACTCTTCTGCTGCTCCTTCGGCAGCGAATCTCGAACCTGCGCGACTGTCCGGACTAGCTGGTTCCAGCCGATCTCTTCGCGCAGGTCGCCGTTACGGCTGAGGGCGAAGCTGCGCAACGGACCCGACGAAGCCAAGGGGATCAGAATGGCGCAGGCGTAGGCGCCTATGGCCGCGAGGCCGGTGAAGAAGACAGCTTCAATGGCAAGACGGCCGGCTTTGGGCAGTCGCGCCAGCCAGTGCTCAGCGGCGACCGCGCCCATGGCCAGCAGCATGGGATAGGCGGCGGCTTCGTAGTAGAAGCGGCCTTTGCCCAGCCAGAAGAGCGCGAGGGAGATCAGATACATCCAGGCCAGCACGCGATAGCGGCCGCTGCGCAGATAGCCGATGACTCCGGCAATGAAAAGGGGGACGGCAAAAACATTGATGTTGTAACGAAACTGGTATCGTAGAAAGCCCGCGGCGCGGCCTTCACCCACATCGCGCCGGTGAATGTACTGGAGAAAGTGGTAAGAGACGAAGCCGTGGCGCGCCTGCCAGATCAGGTTCGGCGAAAACATGGCGAGCGCCAGGGCAACGCCGGCCCAGAACCATCCGTTCAGAAAATACCGGCGCGCCCGCGTGAGCGCAAGCCCGCCGAGCAGGCCGGCGACGAAGAAGAGGATAGCGTATTTGGTGAGCAGGCCCACGCCGATCACGGCGCCAACGGCCAGCCACCAGCGCGGGTTTTCGGACTTGAGCAGGCGGATGACGAACCACGCCAGCAGCACCCACCAAAGAAAGGCGAAGCTCGTGTACTGGAACTCCGCGCCTTGGGAGATGGGAACCGGCGACAGCGCCACAGCCAGTGCGGCCGTGACCTGCGCCAGACGCCGGCCGCCGAGATCGCGCGCCATGAGGCCGGAGATGACAATGACCGCGGCCTGCGCCAGGACAGAGAAAAGCCGCAAACCCACGAGCGAGAGGCCGAAGAGCGAGAGGCCGATGCGCTCAAGAAACGGAGTGACCGGTGGAACGGCGACGAATCCCCAGCCAAGATGCCTCGCGTCGCTCAGCACTTGAAGCTCGTCGCGATGAAAACCGTAGCGGCCGTTGGTGAGAACGTGAAGCAAGGCCATGGCGCCGGCGATGGCGAACAGGATGGCGGTATCGACGCGGCGCATGTGGAGGCCGGACTGGGTTTCGGCGAGTGAAGACAAATCGACCTCCGATGCTGGTGCTCGCTGCCGAGGTTCTACGCTTCCAGCACTGCCTCCGTTCCACGCATTCTTTCTGTGGGCGATGGGACGCGCACGGAAGCCATTCCGGCCGCGGTGGCCGAGGCTTGCCCCATGGCCGTGTCTTCAAAGACGAGGCAGTCCGAGGGAGCGACGCCGAGCTTTGCGGCGGCAAGCAAGTAGGCGTCGGGAGCGGGCTTGCTGTTCACGTAGTCTCCGGCGCCGACGAGCACCGGGAACTTGTCGAGCAGACCGATCGCCGTGAGCGATTTGACGATGGAGCCGCAGCCGCTTCCCGAGACCACGGCAAAAGGAATGCGGCCATGCTCGGCCTCGATGATTTCGAGCACCTCGGGAACTGCTTTTAGCTGGGGCAGCAGTTCGTGGTAGAGGCCTTCTTTGCGCTCGGCCACAGCCTCGACGGGCATGGCGAGGCCGTGCATTCCGTTCAGGTCGGCGACGATTTCGGCTACGGGCTTGCCGCCCCAGGCGTAGAAAAGCCCTTCGTCAAAGGGGCAGTTCCACTCGCCCAGGGCTTTGGTCCAGGCGATGTAATGCAGGGGCATGGAGTCGGCGATGGTG
This sequence comes from Occallatibacter sp., assembly GCA_050745765.1. Lineage (GTDB taxonomy): Bacteria > Acidobacteriota > Terriglobia > Terriglobales > Acidobacteriaceae > Telmatobacter. The sequence continues at coordinate 2,409 of JBOGLX010000124.1, forward strand.
CCGTCGCAGTCGAATAGATACGCCCGGAAGGGGCCCGGGGGGATTCGCAGCTTCATTTGTGCGCCACTCTCCGCGAAAGGAATCAAGGCGCCGCGGCAGTCGCGGCAGCGGGTTCGCTTTGCTCGGCCGGACCGCCTTCGCCGGGCTTGGTCGGCTGCATCTTCAGCGCGTCGTTGAAGCGGTTGAAGTAATTGAAGAGGCCGATGGCGCAGAGCAGCTCCACGATCTCGCCCTCCGAGTAAAACCCGCGCAACTCGGCAAACTGTTCGTCGCTCGTCGCGTGGGCGTCGCGGGTCACGGTCTCGGCCAGGCGCAACGCAGCTTTTTCGGCCGGCGTAAAGTCTTCGCGGCCGGGCCAATCGGCGAGATGCGCAATCTGGTCGTCGGTCCATCCCAAGCCGCGGGCCAGCCTGGTGTGGCTGGCGAGGCAATAAGGCGTGGCGTTCACCTGGCTGGTGCGGACGATGATCAGTTCCTTGAGCCGCGCCGGCACCGTGCCCGTTTGCAGCACGGCGGCAAAGTGCGCCTGCATGGTCGAAAAAATTTCGGGCCGGTGCGCCATCACGCGGAACATGTTGGGCACGTTGCCGCGCTGGGCGAATATCCTATCGAAGAGCGCGGCCAATTCGGGGGTCACCTCGCTGCGTTCGACTCGCGAAATCCGAGACATGGAGCCTCCTGCACCTCTCATAGTACCGCGCTGCGCTTTGCTCCGTATCTCTTCGCCAGGCGCTAACCTGGCCCTCAGCCGCGGGGCGGATTTTGACCCTTTTTGCGCACTCTGCTAACTTAATAAAGGGCAATTAGCGCCAGGGCATTCCTCAGTAGCTCAATGGCAGAGCATTCGGCTGTTAACCGAAGGGTTGTAGGTTCGAGTCCTACCTGAGGAGCCAAATAAATCAAACACTTGCAGTCTTCCTTCCTTGTAAACTTGGGACAACTTGGGACAGTTTCTGCGCGACCCCTGAAACGATCCCGCCAAAACTTGGGACAACTTGACCCAAGTTCTGCGATCCCGAAGTGACTCCTCCTCCACTTCCGTTCCGTAGAGCGCGGTCGACTTCCGCCAAGACCGGATGTTCCCAGTCCGCCAGAATCTCCAATGTGCGCGAGTTCATCGCGTGCAGCACACTCTGCTCGATCACCTGCACGTAGACGTTGCCGGTCGTGCTGATGCTGGCATGGCGCAGAGCACCCTGTGCATCCTTGAGGGTGCCATGCTTCTGCAGATCGGTTCCCAGCGTGCGCCGCATCACTTGAAACGTGACAAGGC
>JBOGLX010000125.1:0-5434 GCA_050745765.1 Occallatibacter sp.
ATCCCGGCCATCCCCAGCGGAGTTAGGACGGGTTAAATGTAAGTTCCAAGTGTACTTGAGCGGTGAATCCCGGCCATCCCCAGCTCGGGGCAGAACCTACCTACGGGCCAAGCCAGTGTACTTGAGCGGTGAATCCCGGCCATCCCCAGCGGGAAAAAACCCACAGGCTATCTCTATTTGCCACTTGCAGGCCACCAGGCACGATGGACATCTTCGCGTTGATCAAGTTGTCGAGAGATAGCCTGTGGGTTTTTTCCCGCTAAGAATTACACAACATAGTTACATAGAGAGGCCCTGTTGATGATTCATCGTCGCTGTTTGCGCAATTTCCAGAGCTGACGTTTTGCTAACCTCAGTGCTGAGTTGCTGGCTTAGTCGATTCACATCATCTGTGAAAATCGTCGTTTCATGGCTGGCGCGGGAAACGGCGACATAGCCGAATCGGGAACTGAGCAAGTCGGGATGAACGCTGGTGTCAGCATGAATCAGGACGCGCTCGGCGGTGAGTCCCTGGGCGCTGTGGCTGGTGACCGCGTAACCGTGGTCGAAGTGGCGGTGCTCGGCGGCGTTGAATTCGATCTGCCGGTTATCGTCGAGCCGGGTGCTCATTCGGCCATCGGGCGAGGCGGACTCGATCAGGGCAAGATCCCGGTTGGCGACCCCAAGAGCTTTGTCCGGCGCGGTGAACTGGATGCGGTCGCCGACGGCAAATTCGTGTACCACTTCCCGGTAGACGCTGACTCCCGCGAGGCGACGTGGATCGTAGGTGATGAACTTGCCAGCTTCTTTTCGGACGGTCAGCTGATTTTGCGGCGGATCGACGGCGGCGATGGTGGCGTAGGAGCCGGCTTCGATACCTGTAGCCTTGCTGCCGCGAGAGTAGCGCACCACGTCGCCGGTTTCGTAATGGTTGGCCCAGCCTCGGTCGGCGCCGGTCATGTCCTGGCGCTGAACGAGAACCCGAAACTGGCAGTCTTGCCCCGACAGTGAACCATTAGCGCGACGCTCGTTCCGAACCGCACGGTTCAATTCGCGGCGGGAGGCGTTGTCGGGCGAAACAATGAGGGTGCGCTCCGGCGATTCGGCATAGGTGCGGGCAACAGCCCGGATGCGCTCGTCGCGGTTGGGAATCTCCTGCACGCGCCCCTGTTGCCTGAGTTCGATGATCGCTGCCGCGCTCTGGCCCCGCGCCAGCATTTCGACCACGGATTTGAGCGCCGGGTCTTTTTGCCGCACGATCTCATCCAGCTTCGCCGTTCGCATCCCGGCTTGCTGCAACTGCTCGAACGGACGGCCAGCCTCGACGCTCTGATGTTGCCGCGTGTCGCCGATGAGGAGCACGCGGTCGGCGGGACCGAGACGCGAGAGGAAATCGCGCATCTGGCGTGTGCCGGCGAGGCTCGATTCGTCGATAAAGTAGTAGCGCATCTCCCTGTCATTCCCGGCGCGTGGGGAGGAAGCGGCAAGAAACCCCTGTAACGTGCCAGTGGGAATGCCGGCCTCGTTGAGCTGACGGGCGGCGCGGGAAGTCGGGGCGAGTCCATGCACTTCATAACCCCGCGCTTCGATGGTCTCCCGCAGCGTCGAGAGGACCGTGGTTTTGCCCGCTCCAGCGTAGCCCTGGATTCCGTGAATGCGGTCCGTGGAACTGAGAACTTCCTCGACCGCCGTGCGCTGCACACGATTGAGGAACGGGCGTTGCTCCGAAATCGCTGCGGCTTCTGGTTGCGGCGTGAGCGGTTCAATCCGGTTTTTGCCTTCCTGCATCCGGTGGATCACGTCCTTTTCGGCCTCGATCACTCGGGCGGTGGTGAACCGGCGTCCGGGCAGGTCCCGCGCGGTATCCATCTGCCGAAATTCGCCCGAGGTGAGCCGCGCGGCAAGGCTGCTGCGGACCTCGGCGTAGGTGATCTCGCCCATGCCGCGGCGCAAGGCATCGCGGGCCAACACCCGCTCATCGACCACGGCCTCACGCTCGAAGTTGCGGTCGCGTGCGAAGCTGACGGCCTCGCGCGCCTTCTGATGTGAGTCGGGCATTCGCTCCCGATGCTGGGCGCGCTCCTGCGCCGCCCGGACTACGGCTTCCGCCTGGTGGCCAAACGCCGCCGCCAGCTTTCGGTGTGCAGCCATTACTTCGCCCAGCGAGTGAATTTCCTTGTGATCCCGTGTCGAGTGGGCCGCAATTTCCGCGGCTTCCTTTCCGTTCCGTCCCGTGCGCTCCAGATACTCGCGTATCTGCTGACTGCGGGGACTCGATGCGTCCAGATACTCCTGCGTGTAGCCCTTGATTTCCGGCGCGCCGCTCCTGCCAGCCGTGATTTCGTATCCAAGCTCGCGGAGCCGGTAGGTCAGTTCCGATTGATAAATGGCCGTGGCAAATTGCTGCGAGGCGAAGAGGCTCTGCGGCTGCAGAGCGCGCGTTTCGCCATTTTCGCGCTCGGTCAGGTTGAAGACGACGGCGTGGGTGTGGAGCTGCGGTGCGGCGTAGCCGTCCACGGGCCGTGCGGTATCGTGCTCGAACTTTGCGGCAACGAACCTGCTCGTTGCTTCAGCGGGATGGTTCCCGCCGATTCGCGCCATCGTGTAAGACTCCAGATGCTCCAGCGCGGTGCGCACGGCCTCGCGGTGTGCTTCGCGCACACGATCATCTCCGCCAACCAGTGCGGTCAGCGAAACAGATTTGGGCGCGGAGAAAGTGGCATCCCACCCGGCCCGATGCTCCATAGTCTTGACGGTGTTGCCGTCGGCATCCTTGTACTCGTAGGAGGCGCGCTGCCTGACAAGCTGATCGCCGGTCTGCGGGTGTTGGCCCTGGCTGAGCCGCGCGAAATCCTCGGCGGAAACCACGCCGGCAAGTCCAAACTCTTCGGCCAACCGTCCCTGCCATTCGCCGGCGATCTCTCCATGCTGGGACCAGTAATTCTGCTCCTTCGCGGTGAACTCCTTTTGGTGGTAGTTTTGCGCCTGGCCCGCCGAGAGCGGTTTGGAGATGGTCAGCACGGCTCACATCCTCCGGTCCACGGTGAAGTCGAACTGTTTCTGTTTGCCGGTCAGGGCGTTCTTCGGTTTGGCTGTCCCCCCGGATTTGTCGGCTCCTTTCCGGCCGCGGCCGTCGCGGTCAGGCTTCGGCGGCTGCGCAGCCGGCACTGGATGCTTGCCGTCTGCCTGAGCCGCCGCATCGGACGCGGCTACGGGCTTCGGATCGCGCACGATGTAATCGCTGTGCAGCCGCTCGATGAACTTCAGATTCTCGTCCGCCGGAATTTTGAGCGGACGGAAGCTGAACCGGGCAACGTAGTTTCCGTACTTCAGATATGCTCGCAGCGGGTCCATTCCACTGATTTCGGAATCGAGCACCAGGGGTTCGGTCTGGCGGTCCACGGTGAAGTTTTGCCCCGCGCGCCAGCCTTCGTATCGGGTTTCTTTCACGCGCTCGACCTCGACGGTGCCGATCGCACGGCTGACCCATAGCGCCGCCTCCGGCTCCCCGGTTTTTAAGAAGATGCGCGTCGTCGGCTGCGAAAGCATGACCTCGGCCAGATGTCCGTAGATGACTTCAAGCTGAGCTTTGCCCTGGAAGCCAAGGACAAGGGGATTGCCCGACTTGCGGTTTTCGGTGATGGCGGTATGAAGCTGCGGCAGCTTCTGAAGCGTAGCCAGTTCGTCCAGCACAAACCAAACGGGAGGCTGGCCGGGGCTGGGCGCGGTTAGCAGGCGAAGCACCAGCATGTCGATCCAAAAGCTGTGCAAAGGACGCAGAGCCTCGCGCTCCGCGGCCTGCGACGGCATGAAGATCCAGCCTCGCCGGTGTTTCGACCATTCGCGGGCGGTCCATTCGGTTTTCGCTTCCTCTTTCGACGGCAGCAGGCGGAAGCTGTCGGCGACCAGGTTCAGCGAGCCGAGAACACCGGACCGCTGGTTTGGCGCCGAAGGGTGGATCATTGCGGCCAGTTCCGTTCCCTGAACCCGCTTGTCGATCTCCTCCTCGTTCGACATCCACTCGATTAACTGTTGCGGCGTGGGCAGATCGAGCAGCAGCTTGGCGAAGATTTTCTGCGGCGTCTCGATAAAGAACTCATGCTTGGTTCGTTCCTCCGGGTGCTGGAAGAGCGAGGCGGCAAGGGTCCTGGCTTCGGAACGTCGGACCAATTCCTCCGAAGGTCCCCAATATGGACACCGCCGGTCGAGGGGATTGAGCACGATGTCGCCGCGCTCGGGCCGGTAGAAGCGCTGGATGAACTCGCAGGCGGGATCGTACACGATGGCCGGGTGGCCGCGCTCCTCCACCTGCTGGAGGAGTTGCATAATGAGGGTTGTCTTGCCCGAGCCGGTGTCGCCGATGATCTCGATATGCCGGTCCTCGGCCGCCCGCGGAATGCGCATCGGCTGCCCGTGCCAGCACACGTTGAAGCCGACGCCGTCGCCCTGGACGGCGCGATTGAAGCCGCGTGGCGAAACCAGAACCGGGCCGCGCAGCCGCCGCCCGTACTTCATCTGTTTGCGCCGCCGGATGTCGCGGACGACCCAGTAGGGCAGCGGCAGGATGAAGAAGACAGCGCCTCCAATGATCGGCCATCTCAAAAGCGAAAGAGGAGTGGTCCCGTGGTATACCCGTAGCTTCAGCCAGTCATGCAGAGCGCGGTTGCCGTACGTCGCGGGCGCGCTGCGAAAAAGGTAAACCATGCCGGTCGCACGGGCGGAATCGGAGAGCGTGAGCGGCAGCGGCCGGGCATTCCCCTGGGGCGTCGAACCGCTGGTTACATCCTGCTCTCGCGCGTAGAAGATGCGCTTCCTGCCGTCGGCCATGAGCAGGACGCGGTACTTTCCAGTCGGGCGAAAGGTCTCCGCGAGGGCGCTTTTGAGATAAACAGGAAGGTAGAACTGCTGGAACGGCGTGAGCGCTTCCGCGAACGCGAGCCACACAAACAACCCCGTCGCCGCCAGCGCCACATAGAACCATCCCAGGGTGAAGATGGGCTTGTGCGGCGGCCAGATGGCTGTTTCCTTGCGGCCCCATTCGGTTTCCGGCATGGCTACTCTTCCTCCAGACTCTCGCGCTTCGCCATGGCCTCGCGGGCTGCGCGGCGCTTATTGGCCCGCACCTGCCGCAGCAGCTCCTCGTACTGGCTGGCGGTAATGGTTTCGCCGCAGGCGATGGGGCCGAGTACGTGCGCGAGGAAGAGCTGGAGGCCGACGACTTCGGTCAACAGCATCTCGATTCCGGAATCGGTAGTCTCTGGATTCGCCTCCCGTAGGAGAACCTCGCGCGCCCACTCGCGGAGATTCTGGCCACTGGCTTCGGCTCGCCTTAGCAATACCTGTTCCTCGGCGGGCGTGAAACGGGTCGCAATGCTCTGGGTCCGAGCTTCGCGGCCTGTAAGTCGCGCGAGACCGTTTTCCGTATCCAGTGTTTCCGCCATCGATTCACCTCGAA
>JBOGLX010000126.1:0-7980 GCA_050745765.1 Occallatibacter sp.
CGCCCGAGGGCGCGCGCGATTTTCTCGTTCCCAGCCGTCTGCATCCGGGGGAATTCTACGCGCTGCCGCAGTCGCCGCAGATCTTCAAGCAGATCCTCATGATCTCGGGCTTCGACCGCTACTTTCAAATTGCCCGCTGCTTCCGCGACGAAGACCTGCGCGCCGACCGCCAGCTTGAGTTTACGCAGGTCGATCTGGAGATGAGCTTTCCGCGGCGCGAGCACGTGTTTGCCGTGGTGGAGAAGTTCATGGCGGCGGCCTTCGCGGCTGCCGGCGTCGCGTTGCCCGCGCCATTCCCGCGTACGACCTACGACGAGGCGATGCGGCAGTTTGGCACGGACAAGCCCGACCTGCGCCTGCCCGGACTGACCGACGTGCGCGCCGCGTTTACGGATGAGGCGCTGGCCACGTTGCAGATCGATCCCGCGCTGCCGGTCGTCGCGCTGCGCATTCCCAGCATCGGAGAGCTGAGCCGCAAGGAGCGCGAAGAGAACCATCCGCTCTTCGACCAGAAAAAGGGCGCGAAGTTTATCGACGACTTCAAGCGGCTCGCGAAGAGCTTTCCCGCGGCGGCCGCCGAGGTGCGCGAGATGGCCGGCGCGGCGGAAGCGGATTTTGTCATCGTGGTAGCCGGCGACCCTGCGCACCACATCAAAGCCAGCGACGCCAAATTTCCCGGCCGCCTGAGCGAGCGCGAGATCAATGTGTACTCGGCGGCGGGCAGCTTTCGCACGGAGCTGGCGAAGAAGTATGCGGAGCGGCACGGAGCTTTTCGTCTTACCGATGAAGTTGTCCAAAGCGCGGAAGCCTGGAGCGCCGGCGCGGCATTGGGCGGAGGCAATGCGTTTCACCCCATCTGGATCGTCGATTTCCCGATGTTCGAGTTCGACCTGGCCACGGCCAAATGGATGCCGGCGCACCATCCATTTACCGCGCCGTACGAAGCCGACATGGCGAACCTCGTGAGCGACCCGGCCAGCGTGCGCGCCGACTGCTACGACCTGGCCATGAACGGGTTGGAACTGGGGTCGGGGTCGATCCGCATTCACCGCAAGGACGTGCAGCAGCAAATCTTCGCCTCGCTTGGCATTTCGGGCGAGGAAGCCCGCGAGCGCTTCGGGTTTTTCCTCGACGCGTTAGAGTTCGGTACGCCTCCGCACGGAGGCATTGCGCTGGGCCTCGACCGCATCGTCATGCTGCTGACGGGCGCGCCGAGTTTGCGCGAAGTGATCGCGTTCCCCAAGACGGCCAAGGCGATCGATCTGATGGCCGAAGCCCCGACTACGGTGACCGAACAGCAGCTGAGGGAGCTGCATATTCGGGTGGCGATGAAGAGTTAGGCATAGTCGAATCTGATTCGGAGCTTGGTGTGGTCCGCCCCGTGTTCTTGGCGCCGAGACACATCATTGTGTTCGCTTCAGCCAGCGAGATCGAAGCCAAGACAAAATGAGCCCGATGCCGAGCAGGAACACCAAGAATTGAGTCACGGTGCCAGCGAGCCGCTGCGTGTCGTTTGAGTATTGCAATGCAGCGGGAATGTCGCGATTCGGCGTCAGCCAGCTCTTGACTTGAAGAATCACCAGAATCAGGCCTGCGGCGAGCTTCCATGCGCCGGACTTTACTGGTTTCTTGGGACGTTCGTCGTTCAATTGCGTTCCTCTTGCAGGTTCGATGGCAGGTCATCACGGCACTTTACGCCCGGTCCAGTTCCGCAAATACCTCGCAGAGTGCCACGTGGATCGGCGTCCCCGGAACTGTGAGTTCTCCCTTTTGAGCTGGGTGAGCGCGGCCCTCGCGGTCTACGGTCCATGCCTTGCGCGTCTCGGGATCGAGAACCCAGATGTTTTCGACGCCAAACGCAAGGTAATCGTCGATTTTTTCCTGGAGCCGGCTCCAGCGGTCCTCCGGCGAAAGAATCTCGATCGCGATCAACTGCGGATGAGAGATAATTTGCTCCCGAGGCGCATCCGCACGCAGGACCGAGAGATCGGGAACACGAAAATTCGATGGCCTGACTTGCGTTCTCACATCCGTCACCACGCGTATGCCCCAGTCGGCCCGATGGTTCCTAAAGAGAGTTCCAAGCAGAAGTTGCAGATCGCCGTGGTCGTACTCGCCCAAATTCCGCTCCTCGACCCGCCCGTCGATGTACTCGCAGTCAGGCTCGTACACGGTCTTAAGGTACTCCTCAACCGTTACTACGGGCGCGGTGAAATCGCGTACGGGCAGCGTAGCCATGGAAACAGTATGCTCCAAATGGGCTTCGAATCCAACTCAAGGTCCCTAGGTCGCGTCAGATTCGCCCTCTCTCTCGCCTTCAACGGAGATGCGCAGGGAGCGCAGAAAGTCCCGGTCTTTGCGGGTGAAGGTCCCAGAGACGCCACCTGGCTCGGCTTCCTCTTCGCCCGATTCGCCGCTCTTGGCCGACACCTCGTTCAGGCCGATGGTGGCTTCGAGCATGAGCAGCACGTCGAAGCCGTGCTTGCGAATATCCTGGACGACCCCGGCGATTTGCTCGCTCTCGATGACCGACTCGTGGATGGCTTCGCCGAGTTGTTGGATGAGTTCTTTCAGACGGGGTGTCAACGATTCCTCCAGAGCGGCGGCCGGCGCGAGGAGCGGAGCGCGGGTTGCGGCGTGGGATTTATCTACCTTAATTCCGCCGCCGCGTGGAGGCAACCGAAAGCCGCTGCCAACCGCAAGCAGCGTTCGGCTGCGCGCCGCTGCTACCATCATAAACGGAATGAAACCCAAGAAAATCGGGCGGGCGCTGGGCATTGGGCTTCGCGTGGCCGGCCGCGTGGCTGGCGAGCGCCTGGCGGGGCAGGGACAGGCCGCTGCGCAGAATCGACAGGCCGCTGCGCAGGCTTCGCAGAATCGACAGGCTGCGAACACCCCGGCGGCCAACCCCGCGGCGAGACCGGCCTCGGCGAAGGCTGCCGGACAAGCCGCCGGACTCACCAGCCGCGGCCTGGCGCGGGGGGTCGGAGGGTTTCTGCGGCCCTTCGGGACCGTGGGCCGCAAGTTGTGGCTGGAAATCGTGGGCGTGTTCTTTCTTCTGCCCGTGCTGGTCTTCGGACCGGTGCTCTGGAAAGCAAGAGCAAGCTGGGAGCATGGGCCGGACCACCGGACCTTCGTTGTCTCGGCGGTGGTGGTTGTGCTGTTTCTCTATCTGGGAGTCAGCTCGTTCTGGCGGGCGTGGCGGAAGTGAAACTGCGCGTGACTACTCCGCTATGCGCCGCGCCAATTTCGGATTCCGCTTGTGATGGATCACGGCGATGATATAGATGCGTGTGTCTTTTATCACGTAGAAGACACCGTACGGGAACTTTTCGAGCAGAACCTTGCGTGTATTGCGGTAAAAGACCTGACTCGAAAAAGGGTTCGCCTCGATGCGGTCCAGCGCCTCGTTCAGCGCTTGTCTAGAGCGGTTTCAATTTAAGTGCTTACATATCCGCAGGAAGAGAAGAAGTTTGTGCATTCGCCCGGTGTGACGTCGTCGAGCAAGGCCCCGATCTCTTTCCAAAGGACATCGATGGAGCGTTTGGCCGCTCTACGCAGCAAAGCCTTGAGTTTGGAGAAGAATTTTTCGATGGGGTTGAAGTCGGGAGAGTAGGGCGGCAGGTAGAGTAGACTGGCGCCGGTCGCCTCAATCGCCTTTCTGATCCCTGCCACCTTATGGCTGCTGAGGTTGTCGAGGATCACAATGTCTCCCGACAGCAACGTCGGGCACAGGAAAGTGCGCACATAAGCGAGGAACATCTCGCCGTCTATGGGCCCATCGCTGACCATCGGCGCAGTGAGTCTGCGGCGACGCAGAGCCCCTACAAAGGTGGTCGTTTTCCAATGCCCGTGAGGCGCTGAACCGATGCAGCGCTGGCCTCGGGGAGCCCGTCCACAGCGTCGCGTCATGCTGGTGGTCGCCCAGGTTTCATCAATAAACACGAGCTTTTCGACATCCATCTGCGGCAGAGCTTCAATCCACGCTTGTCGAGCCCGCTGCACGTCCTCGCGTTCTTGCTCGCTGGCGTGCAGGGTTTTTTTTGAAGGTGAGATTCCATTTATTCAACTGATGCCACAGCGCGCCGGTCTTGATCGAAATGCCCTGCTTGGCCAACCGTTCACACAACTCGGACAAGGCAAGATCGGGTTCTCGATCGATCCAGGCGCGCAACTGCGGCTCCATGTCGGCCACACGCGACCGGCGATGGCCTCCGATCTGAAAACTGGTGCGGCTGCCAGTCTTCTGCTCCCGGTCCCGCACCTGATAGACCCAGACGCGGCTGACTTCGAGTCTCCGCGCGATCATTGTCGGCCTTTCGCCGCGGCCCAATGCCCACAACACCCGCTCCCGCAAATCCTGCGAATACGATTGCATCCCGCCTCCCGTTCAACGGCAGGATTATTATCGCACAAAATGTAAATACTTAAATTAGAAATGCTCTAAAGCGATCCTCAAGCGCGGAGTCGATGTCTCTGTACCAGCGCCTGATCCGGCCCACATCGGCGGTCGCCTTTTTGCGCAAGCGAACCGCAAGTTGGGCCATCAGATCAGTGACTGCTTCCGCGCTTCCGCCAGGCCGACGTCGTCGCCGGGAAACATCTCGAGATCGAGAAGCCGCTCGTCGACGATCTGGCGATGCGCTTCATCGACCGAGGCTTCCAGTGGCGGCGATTCGAGGCTCTCCCAGATGTCGTCGATCAGGGCCAGCCGCTCCTCGGTGGACAGAGCGGCAATTTCGGTTTTGCTCAGAACCGCCATGGAATCAGTTTACCCCAGGTTCGCTTACGCCGCACGCTTGCCCGAGCATACCAGCGCCCATGCGATCGCACTCACAACGGCAATTCCCAGAATCACTCAGATAACGCCGGCGCCGGCGCCATGAGAAAAATGGAATCCGCCAAAGCGCACCAGCGCCAACGCGTTCAAACCTGTGGCCGGCATTCTCGTTCCTCCGCTGGCCTTGCTCAGCGGCGCCGCGCCGCATAGTTAAAGGACACCAAAGCTCGCGGCAAGTCGCTGAGGAGAACGTGCGCCGGCCACAATGCGGAGCGTGCTCGTTATCGCCGCCGGCCCGCGCGGATGAGGGCGATAAGAACGAGCCCCACAACCAACGTAACCAGGATGACGAGAATGAGGCCGGCGCCGTAGCCGAACCCGCCCTTGGCAGGCGTGGTCCCGCCAGTCCGCGCGAGGGCCAGAAACGATAAGGACAGGGCTGCCATGGAACTTCTCCGCGGGCAAAGGCCGTTCCTTCAACTGCTACTGCGTGCATAGAGAGCCAAAATAGCCGCGGAGTTGCTTGGGGGCGTCTGCGCGCTTACTTCCCTGGCAGAGCCGCGGCGGGGAATCCCGCTCAGAGTTTGGGCGGGCGCGGCGCAGGCGGTTTTTGCTTCAAGTGCCATACGCCCAGCCCCAGAGCCAACGCGGCCAACCCGTAGGCAAGCAAAGCGTAAGGTCCCCGGTGAATCTGCCAGCCGCGCCACAAGGCTACACCCGCGGCCAGCAGCATGACCACGCCTCGAACAGGGTTCACGATCGCGTCCTTCCTGCCGCCATGCCTGCGCACCGCCTCGCGCGCCGGCGGACTCATCCATCCTAACTCGGCGCCTGCCATTCGACCGCCAAAGTTTGACCGCGCACGGCTCAACGCCCGTGTTGGTTAAACTGAAGGCTGATGCCGAGGACCCGCCCATGACCGTATCCGCGCCCGTTGCCGCTCCGCTCAAGAAGACCGCCCTCAACGCTACCCATCGAGCCCTGAAGGCCAAAATGGTCGACTTCGGGGGGTGGGACATGCCCGTCGAGTATCCATGCCCCGGGGGCGGTCTCATCGCCGAGCACATGGCCGTGCGCACCGGCGTTGGCCTCTTCGACGTGAGTCACATGGGCGAGATTCAGTTTCGCGGTCGCGGCGCGTTGGCCGCGGTGCAGCACATCGCCATGAACGACGCTTCGCACCTCGCCGACGGCCAGGCGCACTACTCCGCGCTGCTCACGCCCCAGGGCACGTTCGTTGACGATATTCTCGTCCACCGTCTCAGCCCAAACGACTACCTGCTGGTGGTCAACGCCGGAACCAAGGACAAGGACTACGCCTGGATTCGGAAACAGGCGGGCACGTTTCCCGGCATTCACATCGCCGACTATTCGGCTTACTACTCGCAGCTCGCCGTGCAGGGACCGCGGGCGCTCGAAACTCTCCGGAAGCTGACCAAAACCGATCTGGCCGCGATCAAGAATTACGGGTTCACGTGGGGAACGGTCGCCGGCGTGCCCAACACGCTCATCGCGCGCACCGGCTACTCGGGCGAGGACGGCTTCGAGGTTTACATCCCGTCCGACGAGGCGACCACGGCGAAGGTCTGGAACGCGCTGCTTGAGGCGGGCGAAGAGTTCGGCATCCGCCCCTGCGGCCTGGGCGCGCGCAACACTCTGCGGCTTGAGGCCGGCATGAGCCTCTACGGGCACGAAATCTCCGAAGAGATCGACGTCTTCGAGGGCGGACTCGGCCGCTGGCTCAAGCTCGACAAGGGCGAGTTCATCGGCCGCGAAGCGCTTATGGCCGTCCAGGCCGCCGGCGGGCCAAAGCGCAGGATTGTCGGCCTGGAGATGGTCGAACGCGGCATCGCGCGCGACTACTACCCCGTGCTTTCGCTCGACGGTGCGGCGATTGGACGGGTGACATCGGGCTCGCCCGCGCCGTTTTTGAAGACCAACATCGCGATGGCGCTGGTTCCCACGGCAACGGCCGGCTCCGGCGAAGACGTGCTGATCGAGGTGCGAGGCAACCGCGTCCGCGCCAGACAAGTGCCGCTCCCGTTTTACAGGCGGCCGAAGAAGTAGCTGGGCAACAGAACTGCTTGAGGAATACAGCGGCGAGTTTGCGCGGCGCTTTCTGGCGACGCTGCCACCGCTGGAGCGGCTTTCGCCGGTCTGAAGGCGCGGCCGATCTGGCGGAGGTTGAGATGCGGCCTTCTTGCGGCCTGATCGGCTGCTTAACATGCCTTATCTACCCCTTAAATCGGCCTTATTTCCGCTTAAGGCGGCCTTCGAGGGCCTTAAGTCGGCTTAAAAAGGCTTAAGAATCGCTCGATTTTTGGCGTTTCGCGCCGCGGGAGATTTTTCAAGTTGCTTGTTATGAGAAGTTTGCGATTTTCGTGCCCCTGAATTGCGGCAGATTTTCGTGGGGGGGGGGTGGGGTCCGCGCTTTTTCGGGGCCGCCGCGGACGCCTCATTGCTGCCGGCAGCGCTTGATTTAGCGCCTGGTTTCTCTCGCCGGCTGCACCCGCCTAACCTTCTATTTCTTTATTGTGCTCCAACCGGGCATAATTCTATGCAAACCTGCGCGAAAATATTTTCCTCCGCGGCGAAGGGCCGGCGGCATACGGTTGTGCCGAGGCTAAGCACAGAGGAGGCTTGCGCTGCCGAGAGGTAATTGGCCGCCATCCCAGGTTAGGCGCAAAAACAAAGATGCGCCGAACCTCGGGCACCCAGGATTTGGTGCCTAATCAAGCGGTAAGAGGCCTGGCGGCATCTGCAACCCAGTTGCAATCGCTCAAGCTGCCGGCCAACGGCAAGATCAACGTGGCCTTCATCGTCTCTGAAGGTGCGGATTTAATGGACATCGCGGGCCCGCGGGAGGCTGGAAATCTGCGCGAAAATATTTTCCTCTGCGGCGAAGGGCCGGCGGCGCACGGTTATGCTGAGGGTTGGCACGGAGGCGGCTTGAGCCGCCGGGGGGTAATCGCTCCTGAAAAACGGGCTCGCGCCTAATGGGTAAAGGAACTGTGGAACCGCCGTAATGGCATCGCAGCGGTCGTGGCTTCCCACCCATGCGACGGAAAAGACTCGCATGAATGATTGCATGACAGCGCCGGCTCCTTCGGCTGAGTAGACTGGTTGCTGCTAGACGACCGTGTAGCTCGGGAGAAGGAGCCGAGCATGATGATTATAGGCTGTGATTTTCATCCCAGTTT
>JBOGLX010000127.1:0-12932 GCA_050745765.1 Occallatibacter sp.
CCAGAAACGGCTGTTCACCAGCTTCCTTCCGGCGGTGAGCGCCGAGTCCATGAAGCGAATGCGGAGGACGGTACGGGGTTGGCGCATCCATCGCCAGACACCGGCGACACTGGCCGATCTGGCGAAGCAGTGCAATCCGGCGATACGAGGGTGGTGGAACTATTTTGGGACTGTTCTATCGGACCGCGATGCACAAGCTGTTTGGCTACATCGACAACAGGCTTGAGCAATGGGCCAGACGCAAGTACAAGACACTGTTGCGGCATAAGCGGCGCAGTGTGGAATGGCTGCGCGGGATGAAGAACCGCTTTCCCCGGATGTTCGTCCACTGGAGTGTCGTCGGAAACAAGGTTGGGTAATGGGAGCCGTGTAAATCGAGAGATTTACGCACGGTTCTGCGAGAGGCTCGGGGCGAAATTCCCTGGGCCTACTCACCAAACGGCGGGGAAGATTTTGCCGGCGTCCTCGGGATACACCTACTCCGGAATTGCTCGAGATCAGACTATAACGGCGCTCATCCCGATGCGCTCAGAAATGAGCCGTCGTCTTGCCGGATGCCTCAATTCCTGCTTTTCGGAGATGGAAGGACAAATGCTCTTCCAGGGAGACGGTGCGGTCGGAGATGGCTGCTTCGCCATGGCGGTAGCATCCTCCCGCAGGCTGGCAGCGTCCAGCCCGCAAGTTCCGCGAACAGCTTTTCACACTATAGGATAGAGAAGCGGCCGGCTGTAAATTGCACCGCCGAATTGCCGCCTCCCGAGGTTACCTGTATCCCATGCCTGCAACCGGAGCCAAGCCGCCAGGCGCGGAAGACGAGTCGCAGGCGGCGCAATCCGTGCGCCGCATGTTCGACTCCATCGCGCCGCGCTACGACCTGCTGAACCACGTCCTCTCGGCCAATGTCGACCGGCTGTGGTGGCGGCGCACGGCGCGGCGGTTCCAGGCCATCCTCGCCCAACCCGACGCCGCCATTCTCGATATCTGCTGCGGCACGGGCGACATGACCATGGCGCTGCTCAAGCACCGTCCGCGCCGCGCACGCCCCATCCTCGCCGCCGACTTTGCGCGCGCCATGCTCGCCCGCGGAGCACAAAAGTTCGCCGGGCGCGGAGCCGTTCCGCTCGAAGCCGACGCACTGCACCTGCCGCTGCGCGACGCATCGCTCGACCTCATCACAACGGCATTTGGCTTTCGCAACCTCGCCAACTACGAGGCCGGCCTCAAAGAATTCCTTCGCGTGCTCAAGCCCGGCGGGCAATTGGGGATTCTCGAGTTCAGCGAGCCCGGCGGCCTCATCGGCAAAGCCTACGCCATCTACTTCCGGCACGTGCTGCCGGCCATCGGTCGAATGATCTGCGGGCCCACTCCCGGCAATGTGGACGGCCCGTACAACTACCTCCCAACCTCGGTCGGTAACTTTCCTCCGCCAGCAAGAATGCTCGAAATGATGCGCGCCGCCGGCTACGCGGATTGCTCCTGGCAGCCCTACACCTTCGGCATCGCGGGGTTGTACACGGCCGTGCGGCCGCCTGTAGTCTAAGAAACAATGACCTCCGCCGTCTCCAGCCTGGCCGGTTTCTCCGCGGAAAAGCGGCGCGTGGCGCGCCACTCCATGCTGGCCGCGGCGGTAATGACGGCGCTCAAGCTCGCAGCCGGCCTGGTCTCCGGTTCGCTCGGCGTGCTCTCCGACGCGGCCCACTCGGGCCTCGATGTCGCGGGCGCCGCACTGACTTATTTTTCCGTCACGGTGAGCGACAAGCCGGCCGATGAAGACCACACATACGGCCACGGCAAATTTGAAAACCTCTCCGCTTTCGGCGAAGTGCTGCTGATGGCCGCCTCCAGCGCTTGGATCATTCGGGAAGCGGTGCTGCGCATCCTCAGCCGCGCGGTTGCGGTGCATCATTCGCTGTGGCCGGTGATGGTGTTGTTCGCCTCCATCGCCGTGGACTTCTGGCGGTCGCGGCAACTGCGCGCCGTCGCGGGCCGCACGGGCTCGCCGGCGCTGGCCACCGACGCCTTTCACTTTTCGAGCGACATCTGGGCTTCGCTTGCTGTGTTAGCCGGACTGGGCGCGAATTGGATCGGCGCGCATTTCGGCATCGCCATTCTGCGCTACGCCGATCCTGTTGCGGCGTTGATTGTCGCGCTCATGATTCTGCGCCTCACGCTGTTGCTCGGCCATGAAGCGGTTAGCGCGCTCTCGGACGAGACGCCCGCCGAGACGCGCCGCAGGATGATCCGCGAGGTGGAGCGCGTGCAGGGAGTATTGGCAGTCGAACAGGCGCGGCTGCGCCGCGCCGGCGCCGGATACTTCGCCGACCTCACTCTGGCCCTGCCCCGCCGATTCACCTTCGAGCACACGGACGAACTGGTGCGCGAGGCCACCGAAGCCGTGCACCGCGCGCTGCCCGGGGCCGACGTGGTGATCCACACGGTGCCGCGCGAGGCCCGCGCCGAAAGCGTCTTCGACCGCGTGCGCGCTGTGGCCGCGCGGAACAACGTGAGCGTACACGAGCTCAGCGTGCAATCGCATCACGGGCGCCTGCGCGTGGAGCAGCACGTGGAACTCGACGAAAACATGCCGCTGCGTGACGCCCACGTCTTCGTCACCGCAATGGAGGCAGAGATTTTGCGCGAAGCGCCGGAGATCGACTTGGTGCTGACGCACATCGAGAGCGAGCCGGCCACCATCGAACAGCCCGAAGAGTTAGTCGAGGATGACCGCAGGATTGAGAAAGCGCTGCGCGCCGCGGCCATGGATCTCCCCGATATTATTGATGTGCACGAGGTCAACGTGAGCCGCACCGGCGACCACATCGATCTCTCCTGCCACTGCACCCTGCCGGACGATCTGACCATGCGGCGCGTGCACCTGGCCATAACCGCGCTCGAGGACCGCTTCAAGCTCGAGTGCCCCGAGGTGCAGCGCGTGACCATTCACCCCGAGCCGGCAACGGACAATACACGATGAGGCAAGAAAGCGTTCCGAGCGTCGGAGACCTGGGCTGCTCATCGCGTCTGAAGCGGCGAGACAACGCGCTCAAAGGCGTCTTGCGGCAACCACGCGGGGAATGCCCTGGAGATCCTGACAGAAGTCGATTGCGGTGAAACCGGCGGCGGCGAGAAGTGCGCGGACTGGCTCCGCTTGGCCGTAGCCGATTTCGAGCGCGGCCCAGGCGCCGGGAAGGAGCGCGGCGAAGGCCTGAGGAATGAGCACACGGTACACATCGAGGCCGTCGGCGCCGGCAAAGAGGGCCAGCGGCGGCTCGTAGTCGCGGACTTCGGCGGCCAGCGAGCCACGTTCGGTTAAGCACACATACGGCGGATTCGAGACTATAATCTCGTATTTCTGTTCTGCGACAGGCGCGAACAGATTGCCTTTGAGAAATCGGATACGGGCGCCAACGGCATTGCGCTCGGCGTTCTCGCGCGCGAGGGCAAGAGCGGGAGCAGAAAGGTCGGTGGCCGTGAGGGACGCGTGGGGAAGGTTCGCGGCAAGGGCCACGGCGATGCAGCCGGAGCCTGTGCCGACGTCTACGATCCGCGGCTGCTTGAAGCTCGCGGCAAGCTCGATAGCCTTTTCGACAAGGTGCTCGGATTCAGGGCGCGGAATAAGACAGTCGCGCGTAACGTGGAAGGGCAGGCCGTAGAACTCAGTTTCACCGAGGATGTACTGGATCGGCTCGCCGGCATGGCGGCGTCCGATGAGGTCGAGATAATGCGCGGACTCAGCCTCGTCGAGCCTCTCATTCCAGCGCACGAGCAGGGCGGCGCGCTCGCTCTCGATCACATGGAGAAGTAACGTTTCGGCGTCGCGGTGCGCGCGGTCGGGAAGGGGACCTGCGCGCAATTCGGCTTCGCCTTTGGCCAGCCACTGTTCGAGCGTCATGGTTTCAGGCAGCTGCATCGGCCTTTAACTGCTCGGCCTGGTAGTGCGCGATGAGCGCATCGACGATCGGCTGCAGGCGGCCCTCCATTACCAGGTCGAGTTGGTGGAGCGTGAGCCCGATGCGGTGATCGGTCAGCCGGTTCTGCGGGAAGTTGTAGGTGCGGATCTTCTCGCTGCGGTCGCCCGAGCCGACCATCGATTTGCGCTCCTTGGCCAGCTCCGACTGCTGGCGCTCCATCTCCATTTCATACAAGCGCGAGCGAAGTACACGCATGCCCTTCTCTCGGTTCTTGATCTGCGATTTTTCGTCCTGGCAACTGACTACGGTGTTAGTGGGCAGGTGGGTGATGCGCACGGCGGAGTAAGTTGTGTTCACAGACTGGCCGCCGGGTCCCGAGGAGCAAAACGTGTCGATGCGCAGGTCTTTGGCCTCGATCTTGATGTCCACCTCCTCGGCTTCGGGCAGCACGGCCACGGTGACGGCCGAGGTGTGGACTCGGCCCTGGGTCTCGGTGGCGGGCACGCGCTGCACGCGGTGCACGCCCGACTCCCACTTGAGCTGCGAGTAGACGCGGCCGCCCTCGACAATAGCGATGACTTCCTTGTAACCGCCCACGCCGGACTCCGATAGCGATAGGACTTCGACCTTCCAGCGGTGCTGCTCGGCGAAGCGCGCGTACATGCGGAAGACTTCGGCGGCAAAAAGCGAGGCCTCGTCGCCGCCGGTGCCGGCGCGGATTTCGAGGATCACATTCTTCTCGTCGTTGGGGTCCTTGGGCAGCAGCAGGACCTTCAGTTCTTCTTCAAGCTCCGGCACGCGCGGCTCGAGGGCGGCGATCTCTTCTTCGGCCATGGCGCGGATGCCGGAGTCGGATTCTGCGAGCATGGCGCGCGCGTCTGCCAGCCCCTGGCGCACCTGCTTGAGTTCACGGTACTTTTCCACCGGAACCTCGATCTCGTGCAGCGCCTTGGCGGCTTTCTGGTACTTTTCGTGGTTGTTGAGGACTTCGGGCATCGCGAACTGAGCCTGCAGTTCGTTATAGCGCTGCTCCATCTGTTCAAGACGGTCGATCATGACCCCTCCGGGGTTTTGCGCTTTGGATTAGTGGGTTGCTGGACAGGGAATGTGCGCAGAACAAGTGTGGCGGCGAGCGCCGCTAGAGGAGGGCCGGGATGGGGTGATGGAGAGCCACTTCACTTTCTATTTTACCGCGAAATTGGGAATCTACAGAAATGGATTGACGATTCTGACGCCGTCTATCACCTGGCCGTGTGGCATGTCTTCTGAAAGCAGGATGCGGCAGCCGGACTGGCTTGCGGTGCGCAGGATCAGGGCGTCCCAGTAAGTGACGCGATGGAGCCGGTGAAGATCGATTGCTGCGAGGATATCCGTCAGCTTTGGTTCCACGACCTGCATTCGAGCGAACGCCTCGATGCGCCGCTTCGCCACATCCGCAGCCAATTTAAGCTTGCCCATTGCCGTGGTGAAGTACTCCTGTAGAACCTGAAGAGATACCACTCCGGTCCTCTGCCGCAGCAGGTCCCCGACCAGTCCGATCGCTCTCGAATGCTTAGCCGGATCCCCAGGATCGTCTGTATAAACAAGGATGTTGGTGTCGATGAAACTGCGTGAGAGATTGCCGCTCAGGCCCGCTTTCGAGGCCATTTCAGCCGGTCCTCATAAATTTCGTCGCGGTTCCATTTCCAATTTGCATCAGGTTTGCCCTGGCCCGAGGACTTTACGAAAAACTCAATCGCCTCTTCCAGATCGTCCTCTCCTGCTACGTGGCGAAGATGGTCGCGAATTTCCTCATTCACGCTCTTGCCCACGGCGCGCAGCTTTTCGCGTGCGCGCTCGACCACTTGTTCGTCGATGGAGAGGGTGAGGTTCATCTACACAGTATATGTGCGCACACATTATGTGTCAATCCTCTTGCGGACCGCTGGCCAATAGCCGCTTCCACCACCGCCCCGATCCTGCACACCGGCCCAACAGCAAACTCGAAGCTGCTTATCGCAGAGCCGGCAAGGCCGTCGAGGACGTTGTCGAGCTACTCGCCGCAGCCCGATGTTACTCGACCAAATGTTGAACTATCCCCGTTTACGATCTGCGATCTAAGAATCTAATTCCAACCCCGCGCAGTCTTAGCTGGCTCTAAGGCCCAGGCGCGTCCACTGGCGGCTAGCTTGCCGGACCCTCATCGTCCGGAGGGCCTCCCGTGCTCAACTCCGTCTGCTTGCGCCGGCGCGCCGTCATTGCTCCCTGTCTCCTCGCCCTGTTCCTCCTCGCGCCCGCCTGCGCCTTTGCCGGCGGACCGAAATACGTGGCCGGCGTCAGCTATTTCAAGGCCGGCGTTATGGGCCAGCCGGTCCACTGGCAGAACGGACAGGTCAATTACTACGTCGATCAAGGGCCGCTGAACAGTTCGGTGACCAACCAGCAGGCCACCGCCATTGTCGACGCCGCGGCGGCCCTGTGGAGCGCCGTGCCCACGGCCGGCGTCGCGCTCGCCGACATGGGCCAGCTCAATGAAGACGTCAACGGCTCGAACATCGTCGCCTCGTCGACGGCCACCGGCCAGATCGCCCAGCCCGCGGATGTCGCGCCAACGGCGGCAAATTACCCGGTCGGCGTCATCTACGACACCGACGGCTCGGTCATCGACGCGCTCTTCGGCGCCGGAACCAGCCAGCCCGGAGCCTGCCAGTACAACAGCGTTTACGTGTGGATGGATAACGTCACGCCGGATGCAATTGCCACCCACGGCGTCATTATCCTGAACGGACTCTGCGCCACCAGCCCAGGGCTGCTCGATATGATGAGCTTCTTCGTCGAGCGCGCCTTCGGGCGCATCCTGGGCCTCGATTTTTCGCAGGTCAACCCCGGCGCCTTCACCACCAACGACGGCGAGCTCAACGCAACTTATGGTCTGCCGGTGATGCAACCCGTGAGCGGAGCGTGCGCCTCGACGGGCGGCGATTGCATTCCCAACCCCAACGTGCTTCGCTACGACGATATCGCCTCCCTCAACCGCATCTATCCCATCACCGCCCTAAACCTGGCCGCTTTCCCCGGCAAAGAGCTGACCGCGGCCAACACCGTCTCCATCCAGGGCACGATCAGCTTCCGCACCGGCTACGGAATGCAGGGCGTCAACGTAGTGGCGCGCCCGCTCGACGCCAACGGCAATCCTCTTTACGAATACACGGTCACGTTCGTCTCCGGCGCTTACTTCAACGGCAATCACGGCAATCCCATCTCCGGCTATACCGACGCCAACGGCAACCGGCTCGACATGTGGGGATCGAACGATCCCGCGCTCCAGGGCTACTTCGATTTGAGCGGCATTCCGCTGCCGCCCGGCGTGACCACGGCGAATTACCAGGTTACCTTCGAGCCCGTCGATCCGCTCTACATCCTCACCGATTCCGCCGGACCCTACATCGACGGCCAGATTACGCCGTCGGGCACCATGCCCACCCTTTCTGTGCCCAACATGTCGGCCGGAAGCTCGCAAACGCTCGCCGTCATCATCGCCAACTCTGCGGCCGGCAATTACCAGGATGCGATCGGCTCCGAGGCCGCGCCGCGCACCGTTCCCGCAAGCGGCTTCTGGTGCGGGCGGCTGGGCCAGGTCAATCAGACTGACTGGTTCACCTTCCCCGTCCGCAGCGGGCGCACTTTCACCGTGGTCACGCAGGCCATCGACGAGAACGGCACGCCAACCGATTCGAAGGCCATGCCTTCGATCGGCGTTTGGGACGCTTACGACGCCATGGGCTCCGCGCCCATCGGCTGGGCGGGGGGGATCAACGGAACCGCGGCCGGCGAAACCTGGGTCCAGGCCACCTCCATCTCCGACGACAAGGTCCGCATCGGGATTGCCGATCAGCGCGGCGACGGCCGCCCGGACTTCAGTTACAACGGCTGGGTCCTTTATGCCGATACGGTCGAGCCCCTGCGCCTTCCCGCCTCCGGCGGCCCCATCGTCATTCACGGCACGGGCTTCCGCCCCAACGATACTGTCCTTGTCGGCGGCCAGCCCGCCCAGATCACCGCCATCTCCGCCAATGAGATCGCGGCCATTGCTCCGCCCGCCGCCGCGGGCGTTACCGGCTCCGTCGATCTGGAGGTAGACGACCTGCCGCCCTTCAACGCCGCGGCGGTCATCTCCGGCGGCATCAGCTACAACGCCGGCACGGGCGACGCCCTCACGCTGGTCACCGCGCCGTCGAATACCGTGCCCATCGCCACGCCCATTCCCTTCACCGTCACCGCGCTCGCGCCCGATCTCACCCCGGCCGGCGGCATCACCGTCACCTTCGCCGTCTCGAGCGGCACGGCACAGCTCGGTTGCGGCCTGCCCGCCTGCTCGGTCACGGCCACCGGCGACGGCCGCGCCACCATGAACCTCATCGCCACGGACGGAACCTGGTCCATCGTTACCGCCTCGCTGACCAATGGTTCCACTCTGCAGGCGCAGTTCAGCGGCGGCGCGCCGGCCGCGCTCACCGCCGTCACGCCGCAGCTCTCGCTCGCCGCCGGCGCCACATTTGCATGGAGCGTCCAGGCCCTTGTCCTCCAGAACGGCGCGCCCATGAGCGGCCAGTCCGTCGCCTGGCAGACCGCCGCCACGGGCATCGCCGCCCAGGGCAGCGCCGCCGCGCTCACGGCCTCTACCGGCATCGCCACCAATATCCTCACCGTCGGCCCGCTCGCCGAGGGCCAGACGGCCGCCATTCAGGCCTGCCTCAACGGCACCAGCCAGTGCGTCAGCTTCACCGCCTTTGGCGCGCGTCCAGACTTGGCCTTCCTCACTCCAGTCTCCGGCACGGCGCAGAGCCTGGCCGTCTCCGGCACGCCCAGCCAGGTCGTTCTGCGTCTGCTCGACACGGATGGCAACCCCCTGGCTGGAGGCACGGTCGAGCTCTACCAGGCTCTCTACGCCTGGGCTCCGCCTTGCGCCCCGCACGGCGTTTGCCCGCCCGCCGAGCTTCTTGCCGCGCAGGCTTCCACGGCCACTTCGGCCGTTGACGGCTCCGTGACGTTCACGCCGGCCGCGCTGCCCGGCGTCGCCACAAACCTGGTCGGCCTCGCCGCCAGCGGCAACACAGGCGCGGTCGGCATCGCCGTAGAACAGCACCCGTAGAACAGGGGACAGGGAACAGGGAACAGTGGTCAGTGGTCAGGGAACAGGGAACAGGAACAGGGATCGGGGGGCCTCGGATCAGGGGTCTCGGATCCAGGGGTCGGGGCCGCGGCTAATCGAGCCGGGGCCTGTCGTTTGCCTCTGCGTGAGCGTAGCTGGCCGGTGGCCGCAAACGCTCCGTGCGGGCAAACGCTCCGGTAGCGGGTCAGTTTGACCGGGATTCGAAGGGCACGGGCTTCTCAGGCTGCGGAGAAACCCTTGGTTTTGAAAGGGCACGACTTTAGTCGTGCCGTAAACGGAGCAAAATCAATGCCGGCTTTAGCCACTGGGGGACGTTTTTCGGGGTATTGCCTCAAAATCTTCAGTTTTTCCGCAGCCTGTTCAGCCCGCACACAAACAGCAGAAAAATCAACGGAGTTTTGGCCCCCGAAGGCCGGCCATCTCAAACTTGACCCACACCAGCGCTCCGCGCGGATTCGCCGGCCCGTTTCCCTCTTTTGCCCGGTTATACGGCTTTCGAGCCCGAATTGCACGGGGTCCGTAACACGATAGCAACAATATAGTTGTATCGTAGAATTGGCGGGCGTATGTGAGCTGGAGGCAGACCTTGGGGGAACACGAGCAATCCGCGATGCGCTCGGCGCAGCAATCCTCGGCGCAGCAATTGGATCGCCCCTTGCGCATCGTGTTCATCACCGAGACATTTCTCCCCAAGATCGACGGAATCGTAACCCGGCTTTGCCACACGTTGCGCCATCTGCGCGCGCTGGGCCACAAGGTGCTGGTGATCGCGCCCCACGGAATCAGTGAGTTCGAGGGAACGCCCGTCCACGGCGTGTCCGGCTTTCGATTTCCGCTCTATCCCGAACTCAAGTTGTCCATGCCCAGGCCGTCGGTCGGCCGCGTGGTCAAGGCGTTCAAGCCCGATCTCATCCACGCAGTCAACCCGGCGGTGCTGGGTATGTCGGCCTTCTTCTCCAGTTCCTACCAGTGTTTGCCGCTCGTGGTTTCCTACCACACGCACATTCCCAAGTACCTTCGCTATTACAAGCTGGGCTGGCTCGAAGGGACGGTGTGGAGCGCCATTCGGTCCACCTACAACCGCGCCGACCTCCGGCTGGCCACATCGCAAGCAATGCAAACCGAGCTTGAACAGAAGGGGCTGCAAAGGGTCCGGCTCTGGCAGCGCGGAGTGGACACAGACACGTTTCGTCCCGACCGCGCCACGCCGGCCATGCGCGCGCGGCTCACCGAGGGCCACCCGGAAGAAAGGCTCTTCGTCTACATCGGCCGGCTTTCCGCGGAGAAAGAGATCGAAGAGTGCCGCCGCGTGCTCGAAACGCTGCCGGGCGTGCGCCTGGCGCTGGTCGGCGACGGGCCCCATCGCAAAAAGCTCGAGGAGTACTTTGCCGGCACGCCCACTCATTTTGCCGGATTCCTGAATGGCGAGGAGCTGGCCTCGGCGTTCGCCTCCGCGGACGCCTTCTTCCTGCCCTCGCGCACCGAGACGCTGGGGCTGGTGCTGCTCGAATCGATGGCCGCCGGCTGCCCCGTGGTCACGCCCCGCGCCGGCGGAACTTCGGACGTAGTCGAGGACGGCGTCACTGGCTACCTCTACGATCCGGCCGACCCCGAGAGCGCGGTCGAAGCCATTCGGCGCATCCTCTTCGAGCCGGGACGCCGCCAGACCATGGGCCGGCAGGCGCGCGCCGACGCCGAGCGCTGGGGCTGGCGCGCGGCCACCGAACAGCTCGAGCAGTATTACCGCAAGGTGCTGGCGCAGGAAGCGCATCTGCCCCGCCAGATTGCCGAGCGCTGGACGACCGGCGCCTCCAAGGCCGCCATCTGCAACGAGCTGCGCATCTCCAAGGCCACGTTCCGCCGCCACGCAAACGCGCTTACCCCCAACGCCGCGCCTCAATAGTTCTCTGGCCGTTTGAAGCTGTAGACCGTTTGAAGTTGTGGACAGTTCGAAGTTGTAGACCGTTTGAAGTTGTAGACCGTTTGAAGCTGTAGACCATTTGAAGGTGTGGACCGTTTGAAGTTGTACCAGCGTGGGTGCCCCATCCATTCCGCAGCTTCACCGCGGAATGGGTGGGAAGGCACAGAATACCGCGGAACCGCCCACTCAATGAATGTTGAGAATCCGCAGCGCCGCCTTACGGAAAATCTCCGTACTGCGCGACGGCCGCGAAGCCGGCCGCGAAGACGAGAAGACCGCCGTCAACGCGCGCACCGCCAGCGGAGGTTTCGCCTGCCCTGGCTGCGGCGCCGGGAACAACTGCACCAACGCCTCGCGCGGATTTTCACTGATCCGGTCCAGCAGCGCCACCCGGTGTACGCAAAAGATCGTGCAATACGGCGCGCACGGCTTGGGCGTCTTCGACTCGCGCTCAATGTCGGCCTGCGTGTAGTCGGCCAGAGGAATCGCCGGGTGGCCCCGCTGCGCCATACAATAGTGAACCAGCCCGTTCTCGCAGATGTAAATGTGCCGCCCGCCGGCCGGGCAATGCCACTCGTTGGGCCGCCCTTCGAGCAGGTTGGCCCGCCACGGGTTGTGCCGCGCAAACGAGAACAGCGGCTTGGACTGCTTTTCGATCTCTTCGATCACCTTCCGCGACCGCTCGTCCAGCGGCTGGATGCGCCCCGTCGGATCGTGAACGATGCCCGCGCTCGAGCCCAGTCCAAGCTCCGTGGCCCGCCGCGCAATGATCAGCGCGTCTTCCGGCTCCGCCGTCCCTGCGCCCACCACCGAGTGAATGTGTACCGGAAACTCGGCGTACTGTGAGAGCCAGCGCAGCTTCTGGTCCAGCACCTTCAGGCTCTTCATCGACACGTCGTCCGGCTTCACGTTGTCGATGCTGATCTGCATCCGGTCGAGGCCTGCGCGATTCAACCGCTCAATGCGGTCCACGCTCAACAGATAGCCGTTGGTGATCATCACCACGATGATGCCGTGGCTGCGGATGCGCGCAATAATGTCTTCGAGCTGCGGGTGCAGCAGCGTTTCCCCGCCGGTGAGCGTAATCGCCGTAGTCCCCAGCGCCGCCAGCCGATCCACGCGGCGCATCATCTCCTCGATCGGCACCGGCTTCGAAAACGTGTCGAACTCGCTGCAGTAGGTGCAGGCCAGGTTGCAGCGGCGCGTCACCACCACGTGCGCAAACACCGGGTGGTTCGGCGACTTGAGCGCAAGCGCGAACATCCGCACCTCGCGATAAAGGCGGTTGCAGCGTCTCGCGGCGCGGCGCAAAGCGAGATTCGACATAAAGACCGCCCTCCCTCAGGAAGACACGATAGAACAGATAGAACAGCGTAGAACAGCGGAGGCGCACCCGAATCCGGCGCTACCTCCTACAAAATCAGTATAAAACCCGAGTGTTAAAGGACACGCATGTTTCCCGAGCATTGGCCGCGATCCGCGCCCTTCGGCGCGCCTGTTTTCCTCAGCAGCCCATGGTGGAAGTCCGGTTTTGAAAGGGCACGACTTTAGAGCGAAACCAGGGTTCCTGTGTCCTCTTTAGTTTCGTTCGGGCCGCTGGCCGCGGAACTGTCTTCAAACGGCTCAAGGCAACCTTTAACAGCCTTAAGTGAGGCTAAAATTGCCTAAAAACGGATTTATTGTTTACTACTTGATAACCTGGCATATTTCGCAAGCAACTCATTGCATGTGGCTTACGATACGCCATCCACTGAAAATGGGGCGATTTGCGCCAACCCACCCCCCCCACCTTCAGAAAGGGTGCCTAGCAGCCTGTGGCGAAAGTCGAAACTCCGCAAAAAACCTTCCCTCAGCGGCTAAAGCCGCGCTGATTTTGGGCCACTTACGGCACCCTTCGACTACGCTCAGAGTTTGTGACCTTTTTGATTTTTCGCGGATTTTTGGTCTG
>JBOGLX010000128.1:0-25766 GCA_050745765.1 Occallatibacter sp.
TCAGGGGTCAGGTTTCAGGGGTCAGGTTTCAGGGGTCAGGGGTCAGGGGCCAGGGGTCAGGTTTCAGGGGTCAGTGGTCAGTGGACAGCACAATCGTGCGTGCCCCATCCATGCGGCCGATTTTGCCGCATGGGTGGGACTGGCCCACACTCCGCCCAACTCGGTCCAGGACTCTTCACAAACCAGCCGGTGCCTATCGCACTTATCGACCGCGCCTCAAACGGAGAACTGGACGAGCCCTGGGAAACGGGCCCCTCACCAGGACAAATCGCCGCCGCAATCGCATCCCAGCCCTATTCCCTATTCCCTGCTCCCTATTCCCTGTTCCCTATTCCCTATTCCCTGTACTTCGGCCCCTTGTCCATCCCGCCAGCCCCAAACCCCCACATTCCAAGCCACTTCCGTTTGCGTAGAATTTCCCTCTTTCGGCGCACACTTGTCTATGAGGAGAAAAACACCCGTGCCCGATTCAACCAAAACGAAACTAGACCTTTTCGAAGTAATCCCTCCCGCGCCCAGGAAGCGCGGCCGCCCTTCCGATTCCGCCATCGACGCCGCTATCAAGCGTTGCAATCGCGCCTTCGGCGCGGGCTTCGCCGCCACCTACGCCCTGCGCCCTGCCGACGAAGATCCCGCGGAAATGCATCGGCAGGCCTTGGATGGCGCCTCCCTGGCCTACCGCTTGGCCATGCCCGTCATGACCGACTATGAAAGTGCCTGCGAATTCCTGTCTTGCACCTCCAACGGCATCCTCGCCGGGGCCATCCCCCCCGAAATGAGCGGCCATCTCCTCTATGCCGTGCAGCTCGCCATGCACATGCTCAACCGCGCCCCGAAACCTGCCAGGAGCCTGAAAGACTGAGGCACCCACCCCCTCTCGCAAGAATAGTGAAAATTTTGCGCATAAAATCGGCCAAGGTGCTCATAATGAGGGAGATACGAAATAGGCCTATTTACCAGTCAGTACACAAGAATAGCGTTTTTAAGCCATTTTAAGGCCCAAAAGGCGCCAATTCATCGGCCGGAATCCCGCCAAAACGGGGCGATCCGGGAACCAGGTTGCACTGGCAAATGTTACGGTCGAAATCGTGCGGCACCCTAAAGCATTTCTCCTAAAGGTGTGATGTGTGGGTGCCCCACCCTCGCCGCGTTTTTGTTTTTGCGGCTAGGGTGGGGTAACTCTACAGCAAATGGAGAGATGCTCTAAAAGCTGAAGTTTGCCTGGAGCGTTACCTCCCGTCCACCGAGAGCCGACTGCGCCTGCCCGAAGTTCGTTGCCTGAATGTTGTTGGAGATGCTTCCCGGCGCAAAGTTCAGGTTGTTGAAGACGTTGAAAGCGTCCGCGCGAATCTGGAACTTCGCATTCTCTCCAAGGCCTGGAATCCTCGGCAGCCCGAAACTCTTGCTCAGCGTTGCATCCACATCCCGATAGCCGGGGCCCGTCATCCAATTGCGCGCCACTCCCGGCCTCTGCGGAAGCGACCCGCCTGTCGCCGGGAACGCCGGACCGGGCGTATACGTTGGCGGCGCGAAGTAGGTTTCCGCCCCGATCGGCGATGTGGCGGCAAGCGGGAAGTTCTTGTTGGTCCCACCGCCTACGCCGGGTCCGGACTTGTACGCGTCGTTAGCGGTATCGTGCCCGGCGCCGCCCAGATAGGCTCCCGGAAGAAGCTGGCCGTACCCGCAGGTGCTGCAATAAAGGCTGCCCCCGGCCACGGAATATACCGGAGTCCACGGAAAGCCGGAATGCAAATTGAAGATGCCGCCGATCGACCAGCCCCCCGCAACCTTCTCAAGCCGCGGGTGTCCGCCGCGGAAGAAAACCGGCTGCCACATTCCATACAGCTTGAGGGCCTTGCCAATGTTGTAATCGGAGCGCCCGTAGGAAAGGCTGGGGTCATACGGATAGTCCTGCTCGGAATATGGATCCGAACTCGTGTCCATGCTCTTGGCCCAGGTGAACTCCGTATCGAGCAGGAATTGACGGGAAAACTGGTGCCGGAGCCCGGCCAGCAACGCGTTGTAGTTGCCTTCGCCGTTGTTGCCGTAAAAGTTGGCGCTGTTCACTTGCGGATTAAGCGCAATGCCGTCCGCCGAAGCAACCGCATTTTCGTCGTAGTGGAAAAAAGTATGCCGCGAAAGACTTCCTTCGTACCCGAGGGTAGCCACAAACTGCTGCCCAAGATCGTATTCGGTGCCGAATGAGTAGTGCTCGGTATACATCGTGGGCAGGTTGGCATCGAACGCCGATACCCCGATCTGCCCGGTCGTCGGCAGCCCGTTGGCGCCGAAGCTCACGATCGTGTTGGGGTTGGGCGGATAACCGAACAGCGAGTGCACGTCGCTCGGAACGGCGTACACAATCCCGGGATTCGGCGACGAGGGCAGGTTCATGGTGAAGTTTGGCGATATAGTGAGTCCCGGATTGGAGTAAACGTTGGCGGAGATCGCGATCTCCTCCTGGTTATAGTTCAGACCGAATCCGCCGCGCACCACCATCCTGTTCTTGAGAGCCGCCGGACTCCAGGCAAACCCGAACTGCGGGCCGAAGTTCCCTTTCTGCGCACTCCAAAGATTGCCTCCCTTACGGATCGTCATTCCCGTCAACATGGCCGCGCCCGAACCGAAGGAGACCGAATACATGTTGCCTTCCGTCGAAGAAAGCGGTCCGAAGTAGGAATAGCGGATTCCCAGATTGAGGGTAAGGTTCGGCATGACTTTCCAGTCGTCCTGCGCAAAGAATCCCCAGATGTCTTCGCGGTCGTCCTGGCGGCCTGCGGTCGGCGTGCCGAGGGTGGGATCGAAAGTCCCGGATTCGGATTTGGGAGCGTCGTTCAGAAAGTCCCATAGGTTGAAGAAGCTGAAAGTCGGGCGAGCGGCATACGGCGCATCGTTCAGGTAGTAGAGCCGTGTCGCCTCTCCGCCAAACTTGATGGAGTGCCGGCCCATGGTTTTGGTGGCTACATCTTTGTAGGTATAAGTCCACTGGTCGTAGACGCTGGGCCCCGGCGCGCCGAAATAGTTGAGTGTTGGCGCGCCTGGCGCTCCGCTGTTCAGGTCGCCGATCGCGCCGATGTTGTCCGTCGGCAGTCCAAAGGGCGCCTGCGGGTTGCTCGAAATCTCATTCCAGCGCCAGCCGGCCGCGTTGGCGCGCGCCTCGTTGAGAAATGTCGGCGAGAATGTGTGGTTCCAAATACCGGAAAAGGCGTCGTTGGTGACCTGATGATGCCACAGGTTGTATGGGCGTATGGTTCCGCTGTAATAGCTTTGGTCGGCCGGAATCCAGTAAATCGCAAATGCCGCGTGATCTTTGCGGGTCACATCGGCATCGAGGCGGCCGTTGTATTGTCCTTCTACGACCGACGTCGGGTTCACCGTGGTGTAATCGGCAATATCGGCAACGGAACTGTCTAATCCGCTGCCCACGCCGGGTGAAAAGGGGCTGGTCCAGCCAGGGTCTTGATTCCCTAACCCGCTGGTAAGAGGCGAGCCCAGATTCAATCCCTGCCCCGGAACGGTGACGCAGTTGACGCCTTCGGTCAGGCCGACATTCGCGCAGGTCTCGCTGCTGTGCCCGATGGCGCTCACACCCGCGCCGGGAAACGTGAGGAAGCCCGAGGCGACGCTCCCGGAAGGCGCCAAACCATCGAAGGCGCTGGTGTCGTACCACCCGGTTGCCGTGGCCAGCGTGTTGTTTCGCTCCGTCTCATAGGCAAGGAACGCGAAGACCCTGTTTTTCCAGATCGGTCCCCCCAGGCTGCCGCCAAACTGGTTATACATCTGGTCGTCTTTTGTCAGCAGGCGGTCCGCGGGAGTTCCGGAGTTGTAAAAGGCCGGCCCGTTGTAACGCTGGTACGCGTTCAATCCAGGCCGGTTTGCCTGGAAAAACGCGCTGCCGTGAAGACTGTTTGTGCCGCTCTTCGATGTAACCTCGATTTGCGCGCCGCTGAATCGCCCGTTCTCCGCGTCGTAGTCGTTGGCGATCACTCTCACACTGCCCACCGACGCCTCAGTCGGCGTAATCACCGATGTACCGCCCCATACGGCGCTGGCGGTGCTGATGCCGTCGATGGAGATGCCATTGTTTTCGTACTGGCCCCCATTGGCCAGCACCTGCGGGCCGTTTTCGGTCGCGAAAATGCCGGTGTTGGCTGACGGGCCACCGGGCCCCTTGGTTGCCGGCAGGCTGAACGTGCCGCCCCCCGCAGCCTGCGATGCATCGCCAAAGGCCCCCGGCGTTAGCTGCGCAAGCTGAAACACGTCGCGCCCGAACGACGGCATGTGCCTGATTTCATTGGCGTCGATCGTTCCGCCGATGGCAGCGTTCTCCGTATCCATCAGCGGCGCCTGCGATGCGTTGACGGTCACCGTCTGTGCCGCCGCACCGACCGCCAACTGAAGATTCAGCGCATTCGCCTGCTCCGGAACGATCTTGAGATTGTCGATGATTTTGGCCTGGAATCCCGGCTTTTTGGCCACCAATGTGAAGCTGTCGGGAGGCAGAGCGGCAAAGTTATAGAGGCCGGCCCCGTTGCTCGTCACAACCCGTTTCTCATTGGTCGCGTTATCGGTAAGCGTCAGCGTCGCACCTGGAATGACCGCGTTCTGCGTATCCGTCACCACGCCCTGGATGGAGCCGCGGTACTGTGCAAACGCCGCCGGCCCCGGAAGCAGAACTGCGCCGAGAAGCGCGGCGAGTAGCGCAAAGGGCAGCGCAACGGGCAGCCGCGGCGAAGGTCTCAATTGACATTGCATAGAGAAGATCCCGGCCGGGACCTTTGGGGAAGGAAACATATCGATTCTCCTTGACTTGCTCGCCTGCTCTCAACGTGCCGCTTGCAATTTTGGAGATCCGCTTGTGAACGTCCTGAAGCTTACTGTCGCGCCGTAAGAGCAATCTCCCCAGCGATTGCCCCGCCCTTGCCGACAGCCTCGCTCGACAAGCCACCTAATCAATGCGGTTGATTGGATGTGTAGGGACGC
The DNA here is from genome assembly GCA_050745765.1 of Occallatibacter sp. Classification (GTDB taxonomy): domain Bacteria; phylum Acidobacteriota; class Terriglobia; order Terriglobales; family Acidobacteriaceae; genus Telmatobacter. Next base: position 4,984 of record JBOGLX010000128.1, read on the forward strand.
CAGGGAGTGGCCTCAACCCATCACACTCCATCTCGGTCCGATCGCATTGCTTTTTGATCGTATCGTTTGAATTGAGATGCTCTGCCGTCGCCCGCGCGGGAGGCGAAGCACAGAAAAATCACCTCCGAAGGATCGCGTCGCTTCGGAGGCGCTTGTAGTTCACAAGATAGTATCGGGGACCAGTAGCCGGCGCTGGAGGTCGGTAGCGCGCAGCTACTGGTGATCCCTGGAAACGAAGCAAGCCGCGGCTTCCCCTTTCCACTGCTGCTTCGTGTCGCCCGGCTCAAAGAAGGCTGTCTTACTTATCTACCTTCCGAACCATGTTGACATCTGAAGTGTCTCCGATAAATATACACGGGTCCGTGACGGCCGTCACACCAAATTTTGCTGTAGTTGAAGGCCGGTGACAGGACCGAAGTAACGCTTTCGGATGACGGCGGTAAGTAGCTTTCAGCCGTCCCAATCCTTGACGCCAAACAGCGTGGATAGAACCTGCCTTAAACAGGGCGGCGGAGGAACGGTGAACAGTGAGCGAATCTGTTGAAAAAGCTTCCCTCAGGGGCTAAAGCCCGTCCCTCATTTTGTCGCGTTTGCGGCACGACTGAAGTCATGCCCTGATACAAAACCTTGCCCGCAACGAGTTTTTCCGCAACCTGTTAAAACCGGCGGTGGAGTGGCGTATCGAGTTCAACGGAGGCGCATTCATCGTGCATTGACAAACCGCGCCGCCCGCCCCCACAATCGGAGATTCAGCCTCGTCCGAGGGAACCCTCCGGTGACTGCTCTTCTCACTACGAATCTTGGCCCAACTCCGCTTCTCGGCCGAGGCAAGGTTCGCGATCTCTATGCCGTCGACGACGCCCTGCTGCTGGTGGCCACCGATCGCATCTCGGCTTTCGATCACGTGCTCTCGACCGGCATTCCCGGCAAAGGCAAAATCCTCACCCAGATCTCGCTTTTCTGGTTCGGCCTGCTCGAGGACGCCGTCCCCAACCACGTCATCACTGCCAATGTCGCCCAATACCCACCCGCTTTGCACGCCTACGCCGATCAGCTCGAAGGCCGGTCTATGCTCGTGCGGCGGGCAGAGATGTTTCCCGTTGAGTGCGTGGCTCGCGGCTATCTGTCAGGCTCGGGATGGAAAGAGTACGTAGCGGACGGCGCGGTTTGCGGCATTGCGCTGCCCCCAGGGCTGCGCGAGGGTTCGCGCCTGCCTCAGCCCATCTTTACGCCGGCGACCAAGAGCCAGGAAGGAACGCACGACGAGAACATTTCCTTTGCCGCGATGGAGCCGCTGGTGGGTGCGGTCGAGGCCGCGGAGCTGCGCCGCCTTAGCCTCGGCCTCTACCGGCGCGCCGCCGCGCACGCCGGAGCCTGCGGCCTGATCGTGGCCGACACAAAATTTGAGTTCGGGCGGACCGCAAATGGGATTATCCTTGCCGATGAGGTCCTTACTCCGGACTCCTCGCGTTTTTGGGAGGCGCAGTCGTGGAAGCCCGGCGGCGCGCAGCCTTCATTCGACAAACAGTTCGTTCGGGATTATCTTGAAACGATCCGCTGGAACAAGCAGGCACCCGCGCCCAGCCTGCCTGACGAGGTTGTCGAGCGCACCCAGGCGAAGTATATTGAAGCATTCCGGCGCTTGACCGGACGGGCCCCCGCACTGTGATTTGGGAGCAGAAATTGATTTGGGAACAGGATTTGAAATGACGTGGGTAGATTGGGCAATCGTGATTGTGCTTGCGGTGGCCGTGCTGGCTGGGCTCTCGCAAGGTTTCTTCCGCTCCGTCTGCTCGCTGGGCGGGCTCATCCTGGGCCTCGCCGTGGCCGCGTGGAACTACGGGCATTTAGCGGCGATCCTCTTGCCCATCGTCCGCATCCGGACTGTCGCCGACGCAATTGGGTTTCTGCTCATCGCCATCGCGGTGATGCTGGTGATCGGCCTTCTGGGCGCGGTGCTGGCCAAGGCCCTCCGCCTTGTGGGATTGGGCTGGCTGGACGCTTTGGCCGGAGGCGCCTTCGGTTTTTTGCAGGGAGCGCTGCTGGTCACGATTTTCATCCTGGTGACCGTGGCTTTTTTCCCGCAGGCAGAGTGGCTCACGCAGGCGCGTCTGCCGCAGATGTTTTTCAGCGCGTGCCGTTTGAGCACGCACATGACGCCCGCCGAATTGGCTGAACGCGTGCGCAGCGGCCTGGATAAACTCGAGCGCGAGTCGCCCCGCTGGATGCACCCGGAAGCAACCGGAGGATAAGGGTTTCGGGCTTGATAAACTTCCACCGCTAAGAAAAAATTAAGGAATAAGAGGTGAACGTGAATAGAGAACTGGACAGCCTGGTGACCCAGATGCACTCGAGCGGCGTCGGCTACGAGGAAGCCGTGCGCGAGTTCAAAAAGCAGTACCTGCGCGAGGTGCTGGTGGCGCACCGGGGAAACCAGTGCAAAGCAGCCGAGGAGCTGGGCATGCACCGCAACACGTTGAGCCGCGCCATGGCCGAACTGGGCCTGGATCTGGCCGAAGTCCGCGCCGGCCTCAAGCGTCCGCCGCGCAGCGAACGTCCAGTGTTCAGCGCCATCCGCCAGGGCTATCGCCAGGGCTGACCCGGCAACGAAATCGCATGCAGAACTTATCTTCCGCCCAAGAAGCCCGCGTCTCGATCGAACCGGGTTTCGCGTGGGACGAACAGGACGCTTATCTGTTCGACATCGACGGCACGCTGCTGCGCAGCCGGGACCGCGTCCATGTGGATTCGTTTGCCGCGAGCGTGCAGCGCGTGACGGGGTTCGAGATCACGCTGGGCGGGATTCTGCTGCACGGCTCGACGGACACGGCGATTCTGCGCGAAGCCTGCCGCCAGGCCGGCATCCCGGCCAAAGCCGTCGAGCTTCACCTGGAAGCGATCCTCGACGGCATGAGACAGTCGGTGCTGGACCGGCGACACGAGTTGGACCTGGTGCGCATGCCGGGGGTGGTGGAGATTCTGAAGCACCTGGCGCGCAAAAACGCCCTGCTCGGCGTGGCCACGGGCAATCTGGAGATGATCGGCTGGATCAAAATCGAGGAGGCGGGGCTGCGCGAGTGGTTCCGCTTCGGCGGCTTCAGCGACCACTTTCCCATTCGCGCCGAGCTGATCGGGCATGCCGCGCGCAAAGCACGGGAGATGCTGGACGGCGCCGCGGCCATCTGCGTGGTCGGCGATACACCGCGCGACATCGAAGCAGCGCGCGCTAACTTTCTCTCTGTAATCGCAGTGGCCACGGGCAAATACAGCTTCGACGAGCTGATGGAGCATCAGCCCGAAGTCTGCGCCACCTCGCTGGCCGACCTGATGGCGCATGGGCGGACCGCGGCGTGAACAGACCTGAGCCGCACCGCCGGTTCGGAGCGCGCGCGCGGGCAAACGCCTGTGCCGCGGCTCTGTTGCTGGTAGTCTTTCCCGCCGCGACTATTGCTCAAAATGGGGCGCAACACGAGGCTCAAAACGGGGCTCAAAATACGGCTCAGAATGGGGCTCAAAATGACGCGGGCGTCGAAAGCACGTCCGGCGCAGCTCGGTCGCCATCGCGGACGCATGCGCAATCCGCGGCTGAGCCGGACCGCTCAGGCCATGCCTCGCGCAGCGATCGGCGCCGTGCGGCAAAGGTCTATCTCGACGCCGGCAAGCTCTTCCTCGCGGGCGACTTTGAGAAGGCCCGTGAGGAGTTTGAAAAGGCTGCGGCCCTTGACCCCTCGAACCCCGACTACGCCCAGGCTGCGCACGTGGCTCTGAACCACGAGGTGACGGCGCTGGTCGAGACCGCGGCCAAAGACCGTCTGCGCGGCGACGAGGCCGGAGCGCGCGCTGCGCTGCTCCGCGCTTACTCCCTCGAACCCTCGAATCCCGAAGTTGCCGTACACCTGGATCAAATCGGCGAGGATGTAGCGCGAGCCCAGCCGAAGGCCATTTATGAGCAGGGAAACTGGGCGCAGGAGGAAGCCCTGATCGGAAGCGCCGTCGTCCTCGAGCAGACGGGTGGGGCGCGCACTTTCCACATCCGCGGCGACGAGCATCGCGTGATCGAGGAGGTCTTCAGCGGCTACGGCATTGAGGCCATGGTCGACCAGTCCGTCGGCGGGCAGCAGGTACGCTTCGACATCGGCGACGCCACCTTCGCCGAAGCGGTACACGCCGTGAGCATGTTGACCGATACGTTCTATGTCCCCATCGACGCGCATCGAGCGATTGTGGCCCGCGACACGCCTACCAATCGCGAAAAGTTCATGCGCCAGGATCTGGAGACCTTCTACCTGCCGGGGCTCTCCAAAGACGCCATGACCGAGGTGACCAACCTGGCCCGAAGCGTCTTCGCGGCGCAGCGCGTGGCGCGGGACGCCGGCCAGGGAACTCTCACTCTCCGCGCCCCGCAGCTCGATCTCAATGCCTTCAACGCAACGATGCAGGAACTGCTCGACGGCGGCAGCCAGGTAGTGCTCGACGTGCGCATGACGCAGATTGCGCACACCAGCACGCGCAATACGGGCGTCCAGCCGCCGCAGTCGATCACGGCATTTAACGTCTACGCGCAGGAACAGGCGATCCTCAACGCCAATCAGTCCCTGGTGCAGCAGATTATCTCGTCCGGACTGGCTGCCCCCGGCGACACGCTAGCCATTCTCGCCATTCTGCTCGCCTCCGGGCAGGTGTCGAGCTCGCTGTTCTCGAACGGCCTGGCGCTTTTTGGCGGCGGGCTTACGCAATCCGCGCTTGCACCCGGCTCGCTGACGGCCAACTTCAACCTGAACTCGTCGGACACGCGCATCGTCGACGACATCCAGTTGCGCCTGGGCGATGGGCAGGACGGCACCTTGAAACTGGGCGAGCGCTACCCCATCGTGACCTCGGAATACTCCAGCCCTGCCTCCAACCTGCCCAATATACCCGGCCTCACCGGCGCGGGAGCCTCCGGCAGCCTCAGTTCCCTGGTCTCGGAGCTCAGCGCCGCCGTTCCGCCCATTCCGCAGGTGCAGTATCAGGACATCGGACTGACCCTCAAGGTAAACCCAAGGGTGCTGCGCAACGGCGACGTCGCCCTCTCGATCACCCTTAAACTCAACGGCCTTGCCGGGCAGTCGATCAACGGGCTGCCTGTGCTGAACAACCAGTCCTATGAGGGAGTGGTGATGCTCCGCCAGGGAGCGGCCGCGGTGGTCGCCGGCAACCTCGACAAATCGGAGAGCCGCGCCATCACCGGAACCCCGGGAATCAGCGAAATTCCCGGCATGGACCAGCTCTCCGGCAACGATTTCCAGAAGAATTACTCGACCCTGCTCATCGTGATGACGCCGCACGTGGTGCGGGGAACGCAGCAGGCGGGCCACTCGCCGATGTATCGAGTGGTGGGGACCACGCCGCTGCCGTAGACGAGTTGCTCCGTGGGGTCGCGCTGGGCAAGTTTCCGATCGTTCATCGGGTCGCCTCCGGTTAACGCTTTAGGTGGGAATTATCGGGCCATGCCGTGGATGGTGACCCGCGTCGCAAGCGAGGGATTTCCGGGCTGAAGCAGGACCTGAATGCGCTCGCCGAGGCGGAGCAGGGTCGCGTCCGCCGGTCGGTCGAGAAAGCGATAGCTGGTGTTTTGGTCGGTATCGAGAGTCTGCGCGCTGCCGTCCATGTGCTGCACGGTGATGGAAGCGCCCCGCAACGCAGTGATGGTGCCGGCGGTCCAGGATGTGCCAAAGGTATCGAAGAGGCGCTGGAGGGGGCGCGCATTCAGCGGCGGCGTCAGCCGGATGTTGCCGGCGCTGACCGTGTGCGCGGCGAGATCGAAATCGCCGTTGACAAAGATCCAGCCGCCCGGCTGGATATCGCTGAGGGTGGCGGGTTGGCCGTCCTGGATAAACTGGGTGGCGGCGCTGACGTTCGCGGCAAACGTCACGTGCTCTTCAACGGTGAAGAGAATCTGGGAAGGAGTGACGGATTGAACCAGGCCGGCCATGCCGTGGATGGTCCCCACGCCGATGCGGCGAGGGGCTCCGGGCGGAGCATTCTGAGCGCGAAGGACGGTTGCGATGGGCGCAAGGAGCACGACGGCGAGGCAGAGGCGCAGGGGACCACAAATGCTCATGGCAAGCTCCGGAACCGGGCTATTAGGGGGGATTATGCTGAGATTTCCGTTTTGTTATCCCGGATGGTTAATTCTACCACAAGGCAATCGCGTGAACTTTACATGAACCGTTGGCGGACCATTTTGTTCCCGATTTGCGCCGCCCCGACGGGGCTACGGAGTCGTTTTTGGGCCCGATTTCCCCGCGCTGAAGCGCGGGGCTAACCAACACTGCGCCTACGGCGCGGAAAAGGAACCGGTCTCGCAAGCAAGCACTTTCATACGATTGCCCTGGCGCCTCAACGACCCCAGGTCAAGACGAGCAGCGTTCCCAGGTCAGGACGAACGACGGTCCCAGGTCAAGACGAGCAACGAAGGGGCGCCTGGCAGCCAAGAATCCGGCGACCGCCGTGCTGACCGAAACAGCGCCCCCTCGTTCCTACTTCCCTGACGGCGCCTTCGCTGGCGCTGCTGCTGGCGGAGCCGCGGGCGCCGGAGCCGGCGTGGGCAGCGTGATTCCATCGAGCTTCGCCTGGTACTCAATGACCTTTTTCAGCGTGTCGTAGGGAATGTTCGGCGGAATCTCGCGCCCGTTCACCACCAGCATCGGCGTCTGAAAGATGTTCAGGTCCTGCGCCAGCTTTGTAGACGCATCCACCGCGGCAGCCGTGGCCGGCTCGGCAACGCACGCGGCCACCTTTGTGGGTTGGAGGCCGGCCTTGATCACGGCGCTGTTCAGGGTGAGGATGGCGCCATCGGGCGTGCTCAATCCCTCCTGGCCCTGAAATACGGCCGCCCCGTACTGGAAGAAGGCCGCGCTGCCGCCGAGCTTATCCACGCACTCGCCGTACTCGGCGGCCTTCATGGCCTGGGGATGGATCATGACCAGCGGATAGACCTGGAAGACGACCCTCGCGGTGGGGAAATCCGCCACCAGCTTGTCCATGTTGGCCTGGGCTTCCTTGCAGACCGGGCACTCGAAGTCGGCAAACTCGACCAGCTCCAAGTCCTTTGACGCCGCGCCGCGATATGGACCGTCCGCGCGCTGCTGCGCCATGGCGCGATAGGCCGCGTAGGGATCCGCGCCAAAGTCGATCATCTGGTCGCCGCTGACGATGTGCTTGCCGTCGGGCATGGTGAAGAACGAGATCGCCTGCGGCCGCTGCTTGCCGGTTCTGTCGGCGACAAAGATGACCACCTTGCTCACGCCGGGCGTGGCTGTCTTGAGAATCGCCTGCACCTGCCAGACGCGATTCTCGTCGTAGCCCCAGCTCGCGTGCAGGAAGGAGTCGACGGTCTCTTTGGTCGGGCTGTCGGCGGTAAAGTTCTTCGCTTCGGGCTTGGGAAACTTGGGCGCGGTCGATGGCGCGGGCGCCGTGGGAATCGTCATGGGAGCGCTGCGCTGTTGCGTGGCATGGGCCGCCGGCGCGGGTGGAACCTCGGTCTGCGCCAGCCCCCGGGATGCGGGCAGCAGCGCCATGGCCAGCGCCGCGAGAACGGCCATTGGAATCCTGGTGGAACGCGGGCCTGCGCTGCGCGCGCCGGCGACAAGTGCATACGGACGTATCAAGCTGTTTCTCCTCATGGTGCGGGATTATCCCGAAACTTCGCGGGAAAGCTCCCGAAATCTTGCTCATTCACTGTTATACCTGACCGGCCTCGGGAAGCCGCGATCAAGACTGCTTTTCTCGATCAGAGTCCCCGCGCGGGCTAAAGCCCTCGCTCATTTTGCGGCACTTACGGTGCGGTCGAAACCCAACCGCCGAAACGATTCGCAGCGGCCCTCCGGGGCGCATGGTTCTGTTTGCCCCTATACCCAGGACTGCGCTGCGCTTGTCCTGGGCTATGCTCGTGTTTCCCCCTTCGGGGAAACAAAAAATGTAGAAACTCCAGGTTCGCCCTCCGGGGGAACGGAACCGGTTTTCATCCCCTCCGGTGGGCCAAAGGCCCCGTGGGGACACGATGAAGTCGTGCCCTTTCAAAACCAAGAATGTTTTTCTCGATCGGCGTCCCCGCGGGGGCTGAGTCCCAATCTCGATTTTTGTACGACCCAGGCCGATAAGCAGCCTATCCTCGATGAAAACCTCTGTTGAGCCGCTGTCAGAAAAGACTTCAGGCGTTGTGCAACCGCTCGAAATTACACTTCGACCTTCACGGCAATGGGAAATCTGCGCCCCATGCCAAACGATTTCGCGGTCACCTTGAGCACCGGCGCCGCTTGCTGCCGCTTATACTCCGACCTCTCCACCAGGCGGACTACCTGTTGCACGAGCTCCAGCGGAAAACCGCGCTCCCGTGCAATCTGTTCCGGCGTCTCGTAGCGCTCCACGTAGGCCTCGACGATCGGATCGAGAGTTTCATAAACCGGCAGCGAGTCCGTGTCCTTCTGCCCCGGCCGCAGCTCCGCCGAAGGCGCCTTGGCCAAAATGGCTTCGGGAATCGTCTCCTTCTCGCGGTTGAGCCAGCGGCAAACGGCGTAGACGCGCGTCTTTACCAGATCGCCAATCACTGCCAGCGCCCCCACCATGTCGCCGTAAAGCGTGCAATAGCCCACCGCCATCTCCGATTTGTTGCCGGTGGTCAGCACCAGCGCCGAGTACTTGTTTGAGAGCGCCATCATCAGCACGCCGCGAATCCGCGATTGAATATTCTCCTCGGTCGTATCGGCCGCCGCCCCGGCGAAGAGCGGCTCCAGCGCACGATTGAGCTCCGTAAAGATGCCGCCGATTCCGATGGTCTCGAAGCGGATGCCGAGATTGGCCGCCAACTGCTCGCTGTCGTGGACGGACCCGGCAGAGGAGTACGGGCTGGGCATGCCGATGCCCACCACGTTGGCCGCGCCCAGCGCGTCTTTGGCCACCGCCGCCACCAGCGCCGAATCGATGCCGCCGCTCAAGGCCACCAGCGCCCGCTTGAAGCCGCATTTGCGCACGTAATCCCGTGTGCCCAGAACCAGCGCCTCGTAGGCAGCCGAGGTTTCGTCTTCTTCCGGAGCGGCGATGGGCGGCGCATGGAAGGGATCGACGACGATGAGGTCCTCGCGGAAGGAAGCCGCCTGCGCGATCAGCTCGCCGCGGCCGTCGATGGCCAGCGAGGAGCCGTCGAAGATCAAACTGTCGTTGCCGCCCACCTGATTCGACATCAGCACCGGAATCCCGTCCCGCCGCGCAATGGCCGTCAGCATCTCGCGGCGCAGGGCGCGCTTGGAGTGCCAGAATGGCGACGACGAAATGTTGATGTGCAGATCAGGCTTCTGCTTCATCAGCTCTTCCATGGGGTCGATCTTGTAGAGCCGCCGCGGCCAGAAGTTCTTGTCGTTCCAGGCGTCCTCGCAGATAGTGATCGCCAGACGCACGCCGTCCAGCTCCACCACTTGCTGCGTGTGCGCCGCGGCAAAGTACCGCTGCTCGTCGAAGACGTCGTAGAAGGGCAAGAGGCGCTTATGCTGTTCCAGGATCATTTGGCCGCCGTCGAGCAGGACGGCCGCATTGACGGCGTGCTTGCCCGAGCCGTCTTCCGCGGGCAGCGCCACGCCGGCCGCCACCGCCGTAGGCAGCTCGCGCGTAGCCGCGGCCAGCTCGGTCACAGCCGTGCTGCATCGCTCCAGAAAACTCGGCTTTTCAAGCAGATCGGCCGGAGGATAGCCGCAGATCGCCAACTCGGAAAAGACCGTGAGGCGCGCCCCCTGCTCCGCGGCCCGGCGGCTGGCTTCCACTATCTTTTTGAGGTTCCCGGAGAAATCTACCACCGTGGGATTGATCTGGGCTAACGCGATCTTCACATCTCCAAGTGTAAATGCGAGGGCTTTTGCTACCCTTCCCATCCCCTTCCGTTCCGGTGCATCCCGTGATTACGCGATTGCCTCAATACCGTGTTTGGCGGCAAGAGTCAGCAGCTTGGCCGCTGGTCCGCGGGGCTGTTTCTCCCCGCGTTCCCACTTACTGACAACGCCTGTCGATACATTCAGGTGCGCGGCGAATACAGCCTGGCTCACAGACGCCCTGGCACGAATGCGGCGAATTGCCGTTGGCGTGAGTTTCATGACCGGAGTCAGGCAGGCTCGATCGAATTTCCGCATGGACTGGCTATCGATCGCTCCGATCTTGCGCAGATCCCCCATGCTCTCATGCAGTGCTGCGAACGCCTCGCTCTTATACGCTTTTGCCACCTTGTTCTCCTTTGCCCGCCCTGCCATGGCGGCCTATTCAATTCTCTCAAACGCCATCGCCGTCGCTTCGCCGCCGCCGATGCAGAGCGCAGCGACGCCGCGCTTGAGGCCGGTCTGTTCGAGCGCCGCCAGCAGCGTGACCACGATGCGTGCGCCCGAAGCCCCGATGGGATGCCCAAGGGCGCAGGCCCCTCCGCGTACGTTCATCTTCTCGTGAGGAATCCCGAGGTCGCGCATAGCCGCCATCGCCACCACCGCAAATGCCTCATTGACCTCGAAGAGATCGACTTCGTCGAGCGCCCAGCCCGTCCGCTCGGCGAGTCTGCGAATCGCCCCGATGGGCGCGGTGGGAAACAACGCAGGCGCGTTCGCATAGGTTGCGTGGCCAACGATCGCCGCCAGCGGCCTCAGGCCCCGGCGGTCGGCTTCGGAGCGGCGCATGAGCACCAGCGCCGCGGCGCCATCGGAGATCGAGCTCGAATTGGCCGCCGTCACCGTTCCGCCCTCGCGAAATGCCGGCTTGAGCCTGGGAATTTTTTCCGGCGTAGTCTTCTTCGGCAGCTCGTCCTCTCGAACCTCGCGCTCGGTCTTGCCGTCCTTCACCGTCACCGGCACAATCTCAGATGCACAGCTGCCGTCTGCCGTGAACTTTTGCGCCCGAGCCAAAGAAGTCAGCGCGTACGCATCCTGCTCTTCCCTCGAAAACGAGTAGCTCTGCGCGCAATCCTCCGCATACGTGCCCATTAACCTGCCCTTGTTGTAAGCGTCTTCCAGGCCGTCGAGGAACATGTGGTCGAGAACGCGTCCATGGCCCATGCGGTAGCCGCCGCGCGCGCGGTCCAGCAGATAGGGCGCGTTGCTCATGCTCTCCATGCCGCCGGCGACAACGATGCGCGCGCTGCCGGCCGCGATCAGGTCGTGGGCCAGCATGGCGGCCTTCATCCCCGAGCCGCACATCTTGTTCACCGTGGTCGCCCCCGCAGCCAGAGGCAATCCCGCGCCCAGCGCCGCCTGCCGTGCCGGCGCCTGGCCCTGTCCCGCGGGCAGCACGCAGCCCATCAGCACTTCGTCGATGGCGTCGGCCGCCACTCCCGCGCGCTCGACGGCCGCGCCAATGGCCGCGGCGCCCAGCTCCGGAGCCGTCATCTCCTTCAAATCGCCCAGAAAACCGCCCAGCGGCGTGCGCGCCGCGCCAACAATCACGATGGGATCCAGAACCGGCACAAACTTCTCCTCAAATCGAAACCTCAGCGCGGCCCCATGCGCAGCGCGCCGTCCAGCCGGATCGTCTCCCCGTTGAGCATCCGGTTCTCGCAGATGTGCCGGACAAGCGCCGCGAACTCTTCCGGCCGGCCCAGGCGCTGCGGAAACGGCACGCTCTTCGCCAGCGACTGCTGCACCTCAGGCGAAAACCCGGCCACCATCGGCGTCTCAAACACTCCCGGCGCAATGGTCACAACGCGAATGCCGTAGCGCGCCAGTTCCCGCGCCGCCGGCAGCGTAAGCGCCGCCACTCCGCCCTTTGAAGCCGCGTAGGCCGCCTGCCCGATCTGGCCATCGAACGCCGCAACCGACGCCGTATTCACAATCACGCCGCGCTCGCCGTCTTCGCCCGGCGCTTCTTTTTGGATGGCCTCGGCCGCAAGCCGCATCATGTTAAACGTCCCCACCAGATTGATGCTCACCGCCTGGGCAAAGGATTCGAGTCGGTGCGGTCCATCGCGGCCAAGGATCTTCTCGCCCGGCGCAATCCCCGCACAGTTGACCAGGGCGTGCAGATGGCCAAAGCTTTCCACGGCCATTTCCACCGCGGCCTTTGCATCGCTTTCGCTGGTCACGTCGGCGGCGGCAAACGCGGCAGCCGGGCCCAACTCGGCAACCAGCGCCGCGCCGGCCTCGCGGTTCAAATCGGCGATGACCACGGAGCCGCCTAGCGTGGCCACAAGCCGCGCCACGGCCGCGCCCAACCCCGATGCCCCGCCCGTCACCAGAAAGACATGATTTTCAATGCGCATGGGAAAGTCCGTCTCCGAGGCAGCGAACTTCGGCCTCGCCAGAGACTATTTGTGATAATACTTCAGGACTGAAGGACCTCCGTGAGCCAGCATTCACCCATCGCCAGTTTCTCCGCACAGCCGCCGCGCCCGCTGACGCAATTAAGCGAGGAAGAGCTGCTCTTCCGCTCGACGGTGAGCGAGTTCGCACGGGACGAAATCGCGCCCCTCGTCCGCCGCATGGACGAAGAGCAGCACGTCGATTCCGCACTGCTCCGCAAGCTCTTCGGCCTGGGCCTGATGGGCATCGAGATTCCCGAAGAATTCGGAGGGGCAGGCGGAACGTTCTTTGACGCGGTGCTGGCCGTGGAAGCGCTCTCGGCTGTCGATCCATCGATCGGCCTGCTGGTCGACGTGCAGAACACGCTGGTCGCCGCCGCCATTCGCCGCCACGCCGCGCCCGAACTGAAGCAAAAATGCCTTACGCGGCTCGCGGCAGACACAGTTGGCGCATACGCATTGAGCGAAGCCGCATCCGGCTCGGACGCCTTCGCTCTTGAGATGCGCGCCGAGAAGCGCGGCGACGCCTATGTTCTCAGCGGCCGCAAACTGTGGATCACCAACGCCAAAGAGGCTGGCCTGTTTATCGTCTTCGCCACCATCGATCCGGCTGCGGGCTACAAGGGCATCACCGCATTCGTCCTTGAAAACGGCGCGCCTGGATTCAGCGTGGGCCGCAAGGAGGACAAGCTGGGCATTCGCGCCTCCAGCACCTGCGAGCTGATCTTCGACGATTGCGCTGTCCCGGCCGCGCAGGTGCTTGGGCTACCCGCCAAGGGCTACAAAATCGCCATCGAAACGCTCAACGAAGGGCGCATCGGCATCGGCGCGCAGATGCTGGGCCTGGCCGAAGGCGCATGGCGCCACGCCGTCCGCCATGCTAAAGAGCGCAAGCAGTTTGGCCAAGCGCTCGTCGAGTTTCAGGCTATGCAGTTCCAGCTTGCGGAGATGGCGACGGAGATTGAGGCGGCGCGGCTTCTCGTCTATAACGCGGCGCGGCTCAAGGACGCGGGGATGGACTTCCGCAAGGAAGCGGCGATGGCCAAGCTCGTGGCCTCGCGGACGGCCGAGCACGTTGCCAGCCTCGCCGTCGAGGTCTTCGGCGGCGTCGGTTTCGTCAAAGACTCGCCGGTCGAAAAGCTCTACCGCGACGCCAAGGTCGGCACAATTTACGAGGGCACTTCGTTCATGCAGCTTGCGACCATCGCCAAGCTAACGCTGCTAGGCGAATAGCCGCACATTCATTGCTGCGCCGAATTACGCGTAAATCCCGCGCTGCTTGATCGTGGTCGCCACGCGGTCGATGGCCAGCATGTACGCGGCGATGCGGTTGTTCACATTGTGCGCCTCGGCATAGCGGACCACGTCGTCGAAGCTGTCGCGGAGGATGGCTTCTAGCCGCTCGTTTACTTGAGATTCCTTCCAGAAGTAGCCCTGCCGGTCCTGCACCCACTCGAAGTAGCTGGCCGTGACGCCGCCGGCGTTGGCCAGAATGTCGGGCACGATGAAGATGCGCTTCTCAGCCAGAATCTCGTCGGCCACTGCAGTGGTTGGCCCGTTCGCGCCTTCCACCACGATCCGCGCCTTGATCTGCTCGGCGTTGCGGCTTGTAATCACGTTCTCCGTCGCTGCCGGAATAAGAATCTCGCAGTCGGCGACGAGCAGCTCGGCACTGGGCATCGCCTCCGCGCCGGGGAAGCCCAGAACCGAGCCGTTGCGGTACTTATACTCGATCAACTGGTGTATATCGATCCCGGCCGGATTGAACAATCCGCCATCAACCTCGGCAATTCCGACGATCCTGTACCCGTGCTCCATCATCAGCCGCGCCGCGTTCGAGCCCACGTTCCCGAATCCCTGAATCACCACGCGGCAGCCGTCCAGGACCAAGTTCATGTAGCGGAGGCTTTCTTCGCAGGCCACCATCACGCCACGGCCCGTAGCCTCGATGCGCCCCTGCGAACCGCCCAGGCACAACGGTTTCCCCGTCACCACGCTGGTCACCGTGTGCCGCGCGTGCATCGAGTAGGTGTCCATGATCCACGCCATGGTCTGCTCGTTGGTGTTCATGTCCGGCGCCGGCACATCTTTCTCGGGCCCGATAAAATCGCTTATCTCGGATGTATACCGCCGCGTCATCCGCTCAATCTCGCCCTGGCTCATCTTTTTGGGGTCGCAGATCACACCGCCCTTCGCTCCTCCAAAGGGTATGTTCACCACCGCGCACTTCCACGTCATCCAGCTAGCCAGCGCCCGCACCTCGTCCAGCGTCACCTCGGGCGAGTAGCGGATGCCTCCCTTGCATGGCCCGCGCGCAATCGAGTGCTGCACGCGGAACCCGGTAAACATCTCGACCCGTCCGTCGTCGAGCGGCACGGGAAAGTGAACGATAATCTCGCGCGAGGGCGAGCGCAGAAGCTTCCAGAGCCCTTCTTCCAGATTCAACTTGCGCGCGGCAAAGTCGAACCGCGCGCTCTGAGCCTCCCAGGGGTTAATCTCCTGGTCCAAAGTAAGTGCCGGTGTCGTAGTCGCCATAGAAAACTCCAAACCTCAGTGAGTCTAGGCTCAAGGTGCGGGCTCGTCAAGGCTTGGCGCCCCTGGCGGGCGATGAAGGCGCCCACGATTCCATACCGACGAATGCCACGCACGGCGAACAGGAAACTCTCCCTGATCCTTGCCTGCCGAAGTTCGTGGGAGGGGGTCGGACGGGATTTGGAGTGAGACCATCGCAGATTCTCAGAAGCCAGACCAGGGGCGCCCGGCAGACAATGGAAGACGGCGGCGAGGGACCCCGTTTACTTCGAGAACCACGATTCGAGATATCTGAAATCGTAGACACCCCAGTCGGTCTTGCTGTGCTGGATCGCGTAATCCGCCGGCGGTTGGAAGAGTGCGGGGTCGGGTGAAAGCGAGATCTTCTTGAGCCCCCACACCGTTTCAACGCCATGCGGATCGCCGTCGACGACACGGACGATGAGCTTCATCTCGGGCGACGCCCACACCTCGTGAATCCGCGTCCGCCAAACGGTCTTGCCATCCTGATTCGCGCCATAACGCAGTGTCCACCGCACGCCGTGCGCCTGGATGCCTTCGATTGAACGGTCGCCCAGGTCCACCTCGCTCACCTTGCCGTCCTGATCGCTGAAAACCGGGGCCAAATCAGGCAGCTCGCCGGTATCGCGAGCGGCCTCCTCCAACCGAGCCTCGGAGAGAGGGAAATCGATCCAGACGTGAGCTCCCAACTCACCTTCCACCCAATGGGCAACGGTGTGGGCTACCGGATCGATAACGAAGATCGACCACGCGGGGCAGACGGGCGGAACGGGCATTTCCAAATGATCGCATTCCGGCTGCAGATCGTCGCTGTAGATTACCTGCATCATCAACCTCCCGTCCGCATCCCGGGCGATCCGGACGGGGTACCGCTCATTGCTGAGGAACTGCACCTTGCCGTCAGGGAGGGCTTTGACCTCTCGCGCGTATTTGATTGCGGAGAATGGATGGCCAACGACGAGAGCCGCCCTGTTGTCCTGCGAATTGCTCACGCCATTAGCAGCGGCCGGCCCCTGTCCCCATGCCGCCAAAATGCCCAACGATGCGACAGCCACGCTCAGGCCCGTGGACGCGAAGATGCATGTATTTCCCACCTGTCACCCCATCTCGCCCGGCTGGCGCTTGCCCCTCAGCGATTGATGACCGTTCCGATAAGCGCTGACCGATTGACGCTTGGCGGCGGCGCCCCGCTCAGAACTGCATGTCATGAGTATCCGAAGCTCTGGGTAAGGACGAAGACTCTTGAGGCGAGGTGGCCGTCTCTGGCCTTGCATAAGATACTATCGGGCGCTAATTCGGCGTTGGCTCTTCGACGTGGTCGATCACGAGGACCTCGACTGGTCCCTTCTGCGATTCGAGCTGCAACCCGAGCTGCTTCTGAATGGCCGTGAAGATCGAGGGGCCTGAGGGCTCGGGGGCTGCATCTGCCGGCTGCTCCGCGTCAGCCGGCGCAGCGACGACCGGGCTCGGATTCAGATCGGGCGTCCAATTCAGCTCCCAGTCATAGCGCCCCGTGAGCCCGGTCTCATCCACAACGTGCCGTCTCAGGACGAGCGACAGCGACCGTGCTAGATCCTGCATTGTGCCGCCTTGCACCCACATCTGGCCCCGCCCGCTGAGCACCCAACATAAGGAATGCGCAAGCTCCAACGGTGACAACGCACATCGACAGGGCTATGCTGCGCGCCTTAATGGCGCCGGCGTACGCTGCCGACCATAGATTCGCCAGACCCGTCACGGTGTACCTCCTCAAGAGCAGTTGCGGAGTGGTTTGAGCGGAGCCCCCCTTTTGTCAAGAGAAAATTTCGAGCCTGGGCGGCACTGAGCCTAGGACTGCGCCAATCGGCGCGGTTCGCACGGCGCGGGACTCGACCCGCGGCGTCATATCCACACGCTTTCCCTTGCCAATGCGTAACATTTCAGAGACACTTAAGCCACTTCGCAGTTCCCTTCCCCCGAGCCGTCCAGGAGAGTCCGATGCGGAACCTTCGCCCCGCAGCCGTCGCCGCCGCCCTCGCATTCACCCTCTTAGCTGGCCACGCCCAAGTCCCGGCCGCCAAACCGCCCGTCAAATCGCCGCTCAACTCTCCCGTCCCCGCGCCGGTCACAAATGCGCCGGCGAAGGCGAAGCTCAAGGTGCTCGCGCCAGCGGAACCAGCTCAGGAGCCCGCTTCGGCGGTCGCTATTCCTGCGCACCCCCTCGACGCGGCCGACCTGAACGGCTTTTTCGACGGCGTCCTGTCGCTCCAGCTTGAGCGCAGCGACATTGCCGGCGCTACCGTCCTCGTGATGCAGAATGGCAACGTCCTGCTCGAGCGCGGCTACGGCTACTCCAATTTGAAGGACAAAACGCCCGTCGATCCGGCCTCGACCATCTTCCGCCTCGCCTCCATCTCCAAGCTCTTCACCTGGGTCTCGGTGATGCAGCTCGAAGAGCAGGGCAAGCTCGACATCGATGCCGACGTCAACCGCTATCTCGACTTCAAAATCCGCCCCGCGTTCGGCGAGTCCATTACTCTCCGCAACCTGATGACCCACACCGGCGGTTTCGAGGAAGTCGCCGACGACATCATCCTCACCAATCCGAAAAAAGCTCCTACTCTCCGCGAAGACCTCATCGAGAACCAGCCCATGCGCCTCTTTCCGCCCGGCCAGATTCCCGCCTACTCGAACTACGGCGTCGGCCTGGCCAGCTACATTGTGCAGCGCGTCAGCGGCGAGCCTTTCCAGCAGTACGTCGAGGAGCACATCTTCGCGCCCCTGGGCATGACCCACTCGTCGTTCTACCAACCCTTGCCCAAACAGCTTGCCGGCTCTGTCTCCGAGGGCTATCTATCCAGCACGCTCAAGCCGCCCATGGGTTTCGAGATCTTCAACCCCGTCGGCGCAGGCGGCGTTTCTTCCACTGCCGCCGACATGGGCCGCTTCGGCCAGGCCCTGCTCAACGGCGGCGAGCTCGACGGTCACCGCATCCTTGAGGCCAGCACCCTCGCCCAGATGTGGACGCCCCAGTTCCAGGCCAATCCTCAACTCCCGCCCATCTGCATGGGCTTTTACCAGGACTGGCGCAACAATCTCCACTGGATCGGGCACGAGGGCGATCTGGTCGCCTTTCACAGCCTGTTCTTTATGGAGCCGCAGCAGAAGCTCATCCTCTTCGTCTCCTACAACTCCGTGGGCGGCGAGGCGCGTCCGCGCCCGGAGATCATTGACTTCTTCTCCGACCGTTACTTTCCCGGCGCGCCCAAAACCGTCTTTCTCAAGACGCCCCTCAGCCAGCTCCGCGCCATCGACGGCCGCTACGTAACCACCCGCCGCGCCGACAGCACCAAGCTCAAGCTCCTCTACCTCTTCAGCCAGTTGGAAGCCAGCGTCAGCAAAGACGGCGTCCTCACCGTCAGCGGCGATAAGGACCTGCGCAACCACACCGTTAAATGGAAGCCCATCGGCCAGGACCTCTGGCAGGCCGAGAACGGCCAGAGCCGCTTGTTCGCCATTCGCAACAGCCACAACCGCGTCGTGCGCATTGCCGGCGAGGTTCCTGCCGTCCAGTTACAGCGCGTTCCCTGGTATGAGGACAGCCGCCTGGTTCTCTGGCTGGTGAGCGTAAGCCTGGCAATTCTCACCCTGGTGGTGCTGGCCACGCTTTGGCGTCTCGGACACCGCATCTTCTACCGCAAGCGCCCGCGCCCCGCACCGCAGCCCGGAAACGTCTGGCTCACGGTTTCCCCGCGCATCGCCGCGTGGGTCTGGGTCCTGTTTCTCGGATCGCTGGCCGGCTTTTTCATCGCCACGAGCAACAGCGAAACACTGTTTCCCAACCCCTCCTGGTTCAAGTGGTTTGTGCTGGAAAACTGGGATACGGCGCTGGCGCTGCTTCTGAGCATCTTCGCCATCGTCTCCGGCGTTCGCATCTGGTGGCGCGCGAATCTCCGCTGGATCACGAAGGTCAAGTTCTCGCTGGTCGGAGCCGCTTGCCTGATCCTGAGCTGGTTTGCCATTTACTGGCATTTGATCGGGCCGGCGCACCGGATTTAGGTGGAATATTGCCGGAGCGGACGGCTTCTTCCTGATCGCCAAAATCGAAAGGTAAACTGGAGCCAGTGAAAGCCTCCGCCCGCACCGTCCAGCCCAGCCGCAAGGAGTTTCTGGCCCTCGCCAAAGATCACACTCTTGTGCCTGTCTGCCGCATCCTGACCGCCGACCTCGAAACTCCGGTCTCGGCCTTCCTGCGCGCAGCCTGGACGGAGCCCGAATGCTGCCTGCTCGAATCCGTCGAGGGCGGCGAGCAGGTGGGCCGCTACACCTTCATCGGCCTCGCGCCTTACAAGCGCATCGTGGCCCGCGGCCGGCGGATCGAGATCGCCGAAGGCAAGGGCGCCGCGCGCCGCACTGTCCGCATTGACGGCGACGTCTTCGCCGTGCTTCGCGACGCGCTCGGCGGCCATAAAGCGGCGCATCTCCCCGGCCTGCCGCCCTTTACCGCCGGCGCCGTCGGCTTCTTCGCCTACGACGCCGTCCGCCAGATCGAGCGCCTGCCCACGCTCGCCAAAGACGAACTCCACGTCCCCGACGCCTGCCTGCTCTTCTTCGACGAGGTTCTGGCCTTCGACCACGTGCGCAAGCAGATCTGGCTCGTGGTCACCGCCGACATCACTCTCCGCTCGCCCTCCGAAGCCTACGGCCGCGCCCTCAAGCGCCTGGCAAAGCTCGAAAAACGTCTCGCGCAGCCCCTTCCCAAGCTGCCCGCGGTCAAATCCAAATCGAAGCTCAAAGTCGCTCATCGCACCCGCAAGCGCGACTTCATCTCCGCCGTCGAGCGCACCAAGGAGTACATCGCCGCCGGCGACATCTTCCAGGCCGTCATCTCCCAGCGCTTCGACGTCGAGCCCGGCACGGACGCCTTCCAGGTCTACCGCGCGCTGCGCACCGTCAATCCCAGCCCCTACATGTTTTTCCTGCGCTTCACGCCCGATGGGCCGTTGGGCGGCTCACCCTCCAGGCACTCCGGAAAGAGGAAATCCTCGCCTGCCTCGATGCAGACAATTGAGCTGGCCGGCTCGTCCCCCGAGCTTCTCGTCCGCGTCCACAACCGCAAAGTCGAGTACCGGCCCATCGCCGGATCGCGCCCCCGCGGCGCGACGGAGGAGCTGGACCAGGCGCTGGCCGAGGAGATGCTGCACGACGCGAAAGAGCGCGCCGAGCACGTGATGCTCGTCGATCTGGGCCGCAACGACGTGGGGCGCGTCAGCGAGTTCGGCTCCGTCAAGGTCGACCGCCTCATGTTCGTCGAGCGCTACTCGCACATCATGCACATCGTCAGCACCATCGAAGGCCGCCTGCGCCCCGGCCTCAACGCCGTCGACGCCCTGCGCGCCTGTTTCCCCGCCGGCACGCTCTCCGGCGCCCCTAAAGTCCGCGCCATGGAGATCATCGAAGGACTTGAACCCACGCGCCGAGCCACCTATGGCGGCGCGGTCCTCTACGCCGACTTCTCCGGCAACCTCGACTCCTGCATCGCCATCCGCTCCATGCTGGCTACGGGCGGCAAGGGCTACATCCAGGCCGGCGCCGGCATCGTCGCAGACTCCGTGCCCGAGTCCGAGCATCGAGAATCCATCAACAAAGCGCAGGCCGTCTTTCGCGCCATCGAGCAGGCGCGGGAGATGTAACGATAAGGTTCAGAGATCAGAGATCAGGGGTTGGAATGCCCGGGAAAGATGTGCGCCGGGCTCGGTAAACGGATTAGAGCAATTCCAGAGTAGGTGTATCCCGAAGACGCCGGCAAAATCTTCCCCACCCGTTTTGCATATAATTATGGCCCTTTGGCGCACAATTCTTAAGTAGAGGGTTCCGGGCATGGCACAGCCCGTCGAGGTCTGACAGCAGGCGGAGAACGCGCCACGATCTCGAAAAATCCCTGCTT
>JBOGLX010000129.1:0-19543 GCA_050745765.1 Occallatibacter sp.
GAACCACTTCGACTTACGCGCCAAAACCACACAAATCAGACGACTCGTCCACCGCCTGCAAAACCTCGGTTATGCCGTCGAAATTATCCCCATGGCCGCCTGATCGAGGGTTTGTTTCTTTTTAGGGCGGGTCCGGCAGACGCATACGCCGCCAGCGTCTTGGTTAAGTGAACGGTATTGTGCCTTGCCCTCATTTTTCAATCGGCGCGCCCACGATGCTGCCGTATTCGGTCCAGCTCCCGTCGTAGTTCTTCACGTTTGGCAAGCCAAGCAGGTATTTGAGCACCACCCATGTGTGGCTTGACCGCTCGCCAATGCGGCAATAGGCGATGGTGTCTTTCTTGGGATCCACGCCTTTATCTTCGAGATAGATCTTGCGCAGTTCATCGGCGGACTTGAAGGTGCCGTCGGCGTTGGCCGCCGTGCTCCACGGGATGCTCTTGGCGCCGGGGATGTGGCCGCCTCGCTGCGCGGTCTCCGTCATTCCGGGCGGTGCGATAACTTTACCAGTGAATTCGTCGGGGCTGCGTACATCCACAAGGTTGTGGTGCTTGTCTGCCTGTACTTTCAGCACCTCGGGCAAGAGGGCGCGCAGGCTCAGGTCGGGCTCCGAAGCGCGGTATTGCGTCGGAGCGATCTGGGGCCGATCAGCAACCAGCTCCTTGTCTGCCTCATTGAGCCATTTCACGCGGCCGCCGTTCATGAGGCGGACTTCTTTGTGGCCATACATTTTGAACAGCCAGAATGCGTAGGAGGCAAACCAGTTGTTGTTGTCACCATAGAGGATCACGATGTCGCTGGAGGAAACGCCTGCTTCGCTTAAAAGTTTTTCGAATTCCTGTCTGCTGATGATGTCGCGGCGGACCTGATCCTGAAGCTGGCTCTGCCAGTTAAAGCCGACCGCCCCGGGGATATGGCCTGCATCGTAGGCTTTTGTGTCCACATCGACTTCAACGAGTTTGATCCCCGGCTTGCCGAGGTTCTGCTTGACCCAGTCGGTTTCGACCAGGATTTCTGGATGCACATACTGTGTCATGGGATTGCCACCTTTGTGTCTTGAGGGTTGAGTTCGGGGATGTGTTTGACCATGTTCGAAGTGTATTTGAAGATGTTGTCGGGGAAGATCATTACGCCGAAACCGCGCTGGTCGCGCGCGGCGATTCGAAGGGCGCCTTCAAGAATGAGGCCGGAACTGGGACCGGCCATGAGGCCTTCGTTCTGGCACAGCCCCAGCGCGCGGGTGTAGGCCAGGTTAAAGTCGATTTCGAGAATCTCGTCGACCAGGGCGGGGTCGAAGAGCTTGGAAACCTCAAGCTGCGAAACGTTGCGCAAGCCCGGTACGTCGTGGCCCTCGGTGGGCTGCACGGCGACAATTTTGACTTTAGGATTCTTGCTGCGCAAAAACCGGGCAATGCCCGTGACGGTGCCGCAGGTGCCGAGCGATGTAAATAGGTGCGTAACACGCCCGCTCGTCTGCTTCCAAATCTCGGGGCCGGTGGTCTTGACGTGCGCCTCGACATTCTTCGGGTTCTCGTACTGATTGGGCATCACGTATTTGTGGCCCTGCGCCTTGGCATAGGTCTTGGCGAGATTGATCGATCCATCGCCGAGGCCGGGTGAGGGGCAGAGCTCGTCATTGACGATTTCGAGATCGGCGCCCGCGATTTTGAGCAGCACTTTTTTCTCAAACGGAATTTTATTGGGCACGATGGCCAGGAGACGATGACCGCGCGCCCGTGCCAGACCCGCCAGACTGATGCCGGTGTTGCCCGAAGTCGGTTCGACTAAGCCACGGCCATTCGAGAGTTCCCCGCGGTCCTCAAGATCGCGCAATAAAGCCCACGCGGCGCGGTCTTTGACCGAACCGAATGGATTCATCCATTCAAGCTTCGCATAGAGCGGGAAGTCGACGCGGGGATTTAACCGGTTAATGCGCACAAGCGGCGTAGGGTTCTCTTCGCTCGGCATCATTTCAAATACGTTTTCGTAAACCCGCGTTTGGTGATCCATCGTTGCCAGGGTCTCCGCTCAACGAGCATCTACTTTCGGGTCATCCTCATCCACTGACGCCAACGGCACAATGGGTATTTTGTACTGGCAACGTAAAAAGGCGTCATCGAGAAATGTCTTGATGAACTGCCTCAAAGCGGTAGCGATCGGTGGCGGAAGAGCAAAGTCGACCGTAGATAACAATTATATCGTGTTTGGCATGATTTCCTGTGCGGTCAGCGGCATCGCACAAACAACGATCGCCAGCAGAAGCAATGCTCCCGAGGGCAGCAATCCCCTTTTACAATTCATCCAGACCACCTCCGTGGGACCTCAACACCTGGATAGTCACAGATTACTCACCCTGGCTCAGAGCAGCGACGAAGCCGAGCTATCGTTGCCATGGCGGTTTGGCCGCACCGATTGACGTGACCAACACGCTGCTTACGCCGCGCCGCCCATCCGCGGATCGCTGTAGCCGGATTGTCCGGTCTCGACGCGTCCCGCGAAATGTGCTTCGGCATCCGAACCTGCGGCTTTCACTGTGAAGTCATACCAGCGATGGCTTTGGCGCAGGTCCAGCACCATCGCTTTCTCGCGCCTCCCGTGAACCTTATCGGTGACAGGGTGGGTCGAGTAGGACTGGTCTTCAATTGTGGCCCGCACCACGCGGCTGCTGGTGTTGCGCAGGTGCACCCGCACGTTGCCGGTGCATCTGCCATCTCGTGCCTCATACTCCAGATGAATTTGCAACGGATGCGCGGCCTGGCTGCCGAGGAAAGAGCGGTAAAATCCGTTCGGCCCGTGTACTTTTACGATGTATCTTGCGTCCTCAAAAAGAGCCAGCGGAAACTGCCGCCTCACCGTGTCTCCCGCGCGAACCGCATAGGTGGCCGCGCGCATGCCATCCACCACTCCTTCCGTTCCCTGCTTCAGGTTGAACAGGTAAACGTTGAAAGGAGCTCCCGCCGCGCCGCTGCCGAACAGTTCGGCTCCGGCGGTCATCCGCAGTTCAAACGCCGTGCCGTCCTGGCTAAGCTCACCTTCGGCATACAGCTCATAGGGAACTGCGCATGCGCGCCGAATGCCCGGTTCCTGGTGCGGCACCAGCGGAGAGTCGGAACGGGAGCGGTTGATCTGTGTGATCTCCGCGGCATCGAGCGGTTTGAAGTTGGAAGGAATCTCCCTGTAGCGGGACTTCTGAATGCTGACGACGAACTTGTCACGGTTGAGGAAATCCAGCTCCGGTTCCTTTGGATCATAGGGACGGAAAGCCGAGGTGAGATTGCCGGAGATGGCGCGCCGCCACGCGCTGATGTTCTCCTCCCGCACCATCTTGCCGAACTTCTGCTGGACAAATTGCTCCAGAAACATGAGCGTCGAGGTGTGATCGAAGAGCTGAGAATTTACCCAGCCGCCGCGGCTCCAAGGTGAGGCAACGATCATGGGTACGCGGAAGCCCATACCGATGGGGCCGGTTCGCGCCTCCTTCGCGGGAACCCCCTGGACCAACTCGTCTTCCTTATAGGTGTACTCGATGCCGGTGTCGATGTCCGCCGAAGCCCCGCCAGTCCAGGGGCGTTTTGGGTCGGCCGCGACAAACGACGGCGCGTGATCGAAGTAGCCGTCATTCTCGTCGTAGGCGAGAATGAAGATCGTCTTCTTCCACACCTCGGGATTTTTTGTGAGGATGTCCATCACCTCGGAGACGTACCAGGCGCCATACCATGGCGAGACCGGATGGTCGGAGAAGTTTTCGGGCGCGGTAAGCCACGAGATGGTGGGGAGATTTCCGCCCTCCACGTCCTTGCGGAACTGGTAGAGAATGTCGCCCTTCGGCACGTTCATGGTTAGCTGCCGATCGTTGACGGTAAAAGGCAGAGACTCGATCGCGTGATAGTCAGGATCGCCGGCGTTGACGACAAATGCAGCATGAAACAGCGCCTTCTGCTGCGGGGTGAGCTTTCGATAGCGCGCTTTGCCGCTGTTTTCGAGAGCGGCCTTACACTCGGCAAGGCCCTTCTGCGCATAGGCCATGCGCGACTTCAGGTAGTCGACCTCATCGGGTTCGTTGGCCTGCGAAATCTTTGCTTCCAGTGTGGCAATCCCCCCGGTGTACTCGGAAATCTGGAGTTGCTGCTCCTTCACATAGCCGGGATACGCCTCGATGTTGTAAGCCGCGAAGAACTCCAGCAGGTTGCAGCCGAAATTGCCCAGCCAGACGTCCTTTTCCTCGGGCAGACCCGAGTTCATCACGTCATTCTGGTAGAACTTCCAGCGGATGCCCGCTTCCTGCAGCCGTTCGGGATACGTCTTCCAGACCATACCGCGCAGGTACTGATCGTTCCGCATGAAGACCCTGGAGTCGGTACTCTGTTTATCGCGCACCGTTCCGGTCCAGAAAGAGCTGCGGTTCGGCGTGGTGCTGGTCATGATGCCGCAGTAATTCTGGTCGCAGATGGTAAAAGCGTCAGCCAGCGCGTAATAAAAGGGCAGATCTTCGCGGGTGTAATGCCCCATGGTCATGGGCACGTTGGCATACTCGGCGTTATGCGAGCGCTTGGCATCGAGCCAGTCGTTGTGCCGGCCCTCGCTCCAGGCGTCCACCTGACTGTTGCGCGAATGGGGGATCGAGCCCATCCAGGTGATGCGGGTGTCGTGCATGTCGAGCCGCCAGGGAGCATAGGAGACGCCGGCCTTGTCCGTCTGCACAAAGACCGAGTTGCCATTGGGCAGGCGAATCGCACGCGGATCGTTGAAGCCGCGCACACCTTGCAGCATGCCCAGAGCGTGGTCGAACGAGCGGTTCTCCTGCATCAGAATGACAATGTGCTCGGCATCGAGCCAGGTCGAGCCGGGCTCGGGAGCAATGGCGTAGGCGTGTTGAATCGAATCGGGGATGAAGCCGGATACCCCGGCAGCTCCTGACAACAAAGCCGCAAGTTTAAGAAAATCCCGTCGCGTCTGCATAATTATATTTTTAATACAAGAGGGCTGCCCTCGGATGAATTCATCTGCCAATCAACATGCCGATTGTTCCTGCCGTGAGCGGAGCACGCAGAGGACCAGAACAGCGTGGACTCCTTTGGCGTCGTTCCGCAAACATGGAGATGCCGAAACAGGTTTGTCACTACAGATCAGAACCACTGTGCGAGGTTTGCCTGCAGAGCCAGAACCGCGACTCCAGCCGCGATCTGTAATGCCGAACAAAACAGGAGCTCGCGCATCGCAGGTCGAGTCCCCTTCTGGTGCTGGACCATGGGCAGGTTCATCGATGCACTGGCCATGGATGCGAGAACGGCGGCAATCCCGGCCCGTGACGTGGTAACCGCATGGTGCACGGCCAGGTTGGCCGCGACTGCCGTGCTGCTGGCGCTGCTCACCAGACCGCCGAGAGCGCTGACGAGTTCGAATCCGGCACTGCCGAAGTGCCGCTGCCCCAGGGTTGCAAGTACCTGGACCGCGATAAAGAGGAGCGCCAAGCGGAACACTTTCCCAAGTGAAATCGGCGAGGTCAGCGCGAGGGCGGGTCCGTCTTTGACGTTTTCCGCTTTGCGGTAATCACGATAAATCCAAAAGGCAGCTACCGCGGTCATGGCCAATAACGGAAGAAAAGCGGTACGCAGTGCGGCGTGTCCGAAGATCGCGAGGATCACCACGTTGCGCAGAAACATTGCCACCGAAGTGAGCAGCACCACAGGCACGGCGAGGAAACCGAGGCCGGTAGCGGAGAGTGCTGCTGTGAGTTCCCCCGCCGTGGCCGTGGAGTTCACCAATCCGCCCAGAATTGCGGTCAGATACACGCCGCGCGATCCGTAGACGCGTAGCAGCACGTAATTCATGAAGTCAAGGCAGGCGATGACGACAACGATGATCCAGGCGTCTCGTGGCTGGATCAGGCGCCAGGGATCGATGTACCGATCTGGAAGGAGCGGCCACACAACAAATCCGAGAAGCGCGAGCAGGATCGCGCTGCGGACCTCTTGCTGTGTCAACCCGCCGGCGAATGCGCGGAACTGCGGTTTGAGCGCGAGCAACATCGCGATAAGGATCGAACAGGCGACCGGAGTGAAGATGTGACCGTCGCCAACGAGGATGCCGAGCAGGAAAATCAGAGCGAGCGCCAGTGACGTGGTCGCTTCCAGCTTCCTTTCGATCTTGACGCTGCGGAGATTGGCGAAGACGATGACGATCAGCACAGCGGTTCCGCTGACGAGTACGGCGCCTGGACCGAGTAGTGAGGCGAGTAGGCCGAGGAGCGCCGCGATAGCAAAAGTGCGCGCACCGATGTCCTTGTTGGACCATTCGCGCTCGAAGCCGACCAGCAATCCGAGAGCCAGGGTGACGCCTATCTTGAGGGCAATTTCCGGCAAAGGAAACGGCTGGTTTTGGCCGTGAAATATTCTGAGCCAGTCCTGCATCCCAAACGTCTCCGGAAGTGAATAGTCTGATGAAGAGTTCAATTATCGTAAATTGAGATACACCCCAGTCCGCTCTTCTCGACCCAAAATCACCAACTGCCACTCTGTTTCGGGGCGATTTCTAACCCCTTACCTCGGAGTATAGCGGAAGGTCCATCACGCACTTTGCGCCAGTCTGATCATCATCATCAGAGAGCAAAATCACCTATCGCGGTTACCGCTCTCAAACACCCGGTGCGCATGGCCAATCGCGGGATTGGTCAGCAGCACTGGCGAAACGAATTCCGTTGTCTGTCCCCTTGAAGTGAATTGGCTCGGCATGGATGTTCTGTGCCCCGCCTGACAGTTCGCTACCGATTGAAATTCCGTGCCCGTGACCGAAGGTGCAATCGGTAATCGTGATGTCCTTGACGGGCGCATCCGGTCCTGGAGAATTATTGGCCCCCGATTTGATGGCGACATTGTCATCGCCTGTATCGACATAGTCGTGATAGGTTCGACCCAGTTCCATGAGTCCCTGCATCACGAGCAAGTCTGCGCCTTGTGAGAAACTAAAAGAGCAGCAGTTCTTCGGGAGCAGCCCCAGGGCGCGCCCCAAATCTTTCGCTCAACTTTGAGCTTCATCACGGCCGCCGCGGCCCTAATCCCGCTGCGGGCAAGGGCAGGAACAAGGGCAGGAAACCGAACCGAATGATCAGCGTCAGCAATCTCACCATGCGCTACGGCTCGAAGGTGCTCTTCGAGGAAGTGAGCACCGCGTTCACCGACGGCCGCCGCTACGGACTGACCGGTCCCAACGGCGCCGGCAAAACGACCTTCATGAAGATCCTCACCGGCGAACTCGAGCCGCAGAAAGGCGCGGTTGTCCGTCCGCGCAAGCTCGGCGTGCTGCGCCAGGACCAGTTCGCCTTCGACGCCTTTCGCGTCATCGACGCCGTGATCGTGGGCAATAAGCCGCTGTGGGCCGCGCTCGAAGAGCGTGACCGCATCTACGAAAAAGCCGAGATGACCGACGAAGACGGCATGAGGCTCGGCGAGCTCGAAGGCATCATCGGCGACGAGGACGGCTACACCGCCGAGTCCGACGCCGCCGTCCTGCTGCAGGGCCTGGACATTCCCGGCGAAGTACACGAGCGCAAGATGGGCGAGCTGCAAGGAGGCCAAAAGGTGCGCGTGCTGCTGGCGCAGGCGCTCTTCGGCAAGCCCGAAGCGCTGATGCTCGACGAGCCCACTAACTATCTCGACCTCGATTCCATCCACTGGCTCCAGGATTTTCTGCTCAACTACGACGGCACACTGATCGCCATCTCGCACGACCGGCATTTTCTGAACAGCGTCACCACGCACACCGCCGACATCGATTACCAGACCATCATCACCTACACGGGCGGCTACGACGAGATGGTGATGGCCAAGACGCAGATCCGGTCGACGCTCGAACAACAGAACGCGCAGCGCGACAAAAAGATCGCGCAGCTCAACGAGTTCATCGCGCGCTTTGCCGCCGGCACGCGGTCGAGCCAGGTCACCAGCCGGCGCAAAGAAGTCGAGCGCCTGCAAACCAATGAGCTGGCCCGCTCGAACATCCAGCGCCCGTTCATCCGTTTCGAGCAGGTGCGCCCAAGCGGCCGTCACGTGCTGGAGTTCAAGGGGCTGCGGAAAAGCTACGGCGACCAGAAAGTCATTGACGGATTCTCCGCCAACGTGCTGCGCGGCGAAAAAATCTGCCTGATGGGCCGCAACGGCGCGGGCAAAACCACGCTGCTCAAGTCGCTGCTGGCGAACTATCCGGGCCTCGCCGACCCCGAGTTCACGCTCGACTCCGGCACGGTCTTCTGGGGCCATGAAGCGCAGATCGGGTACTTCCCGCAGGATGTGGGGGCAACCATCGATTCTGGCATCGAGCACGGCCTCACCGTGGCCGAGTGGCTGCACCAGTGGAACCCCGCCGCCCACGTAGAAGACATTCGCGGCATCCTCGGCCAGATGCTGTTCAGCGGCGAAGAGGGCGCCAAGCCCACCAAAGCGCTAAGCGGCGGCGAGCAGGCGCGGCTCGCCTTCTGCAAGCTCATCCTCACCAAGCCCAACATCCTCATCTTCGACGAGCCCACCAACCACCTCGACCTCGAAGCCATCAACGCCCTCAACATCGCCTTGCAGCGCTACGAGGGCACTGTGCTCTTGGTCACCCACGACCACGACCTGATCGACGAAGTGGCGACGCGGCTGTGGGTATTTCACGAGGGGCAAATTGAAGATTTCCAGGGGCCGTACGAGGAGTGGAAGGGCAAACACAGCTGAGCTTCCGCGAAGTCGCTGTCGCTACCAGATGGTCTGAATATTGGAAGAGCGGATTTTGCTGTCACGGCTTAACACGGGCACGCCAAAAAGCAATCCTGTTGCTGCGATAACCCGATCTGGAAGGTCGGGAATATCCTGACGCGAGATTTCCGCCATCTTGAGCGCGACCACCTCGTCAAGCGGAACGTGCCTCAAAACAGCCTCGGGATCGGATGTTGCTGCATGGAGATCATCGAGTGCGCTTGCCGGAATGCGGCCTTTCTCAATGAGGTAGACCATCTCAACAATGCTGATAGCGGAGATTCCTATATGGTTCCCTTCGGCTGCCGTGGCATCGATGAAGGCCGACGCTGCACTCCCAAGACGCGGATCGGAGAAGAGATACCAGATGACGGCATGCGTGTCTGCAATGGCGGCGATCATCAGAAATCGGTACGCGGGAAATCGGCGAACATCTCCGCGCGGTTCCTGTCGATCTCTTCAGCCGACGGAGCGGAACCGTATTTTGAGAGCAACCCCCGCAGTGAACGGGTCGATTCCCTCCGGGACGGCATTTCGGTCGCTTCGGCAACGATCAGACCGATGGCCGCTCGCACCAAGTCAACGGGAGTCACGCCTTTTTCCCGCGCAAGAGCTATGAGCTTGGCCTCGATCTGGGGCTCAAGGGGCAAGGTGATGGTCATGGACCGGCTCCTTCTACGATTATGCATCAGAAGACCTGCACGAGTAACAACCACAATACTGTCGCCGGCGCCACAACAGGTGCAAACGATGGAGCAGCTTATTCCCATCGATCACGCAACCTTCGGATAAACTCATCCGGATCAATGCCTACCCAATACTCACGGCCAAGCCCTTCGAGTTCAAACAAAGATTCCAGGTGACGCGGCGCGCGCGGCCCTTCGCAGGACTTAGACGTTTCGGTTTTACGGCTAGTAACCGACTCTCTCTTATGCCCGTCCTTCACGCCCGTCTCCGCGCCACTTCCTCATAAACCGCCGCGTACTCCCGCGCCGGCTTCTCCCAGCTAAAATCCTGGGCCATCCCGTTGCGCATCAGCTTCGTCCAGCCATCCTTCTCCTGAAAGGCCGCGAGCGCCTGGTCCACGGCCCCCAGCAGGTCCCGCGGCTCGTAGCCGTGGAACTTGAACCCAGTGCCGGTCCCCAGCTCCCCGTTCCATTCCTCCACAGTGTCCTCAAGGCCCCCGGTGGCATGGACGATGGGCACGGCGCCGTATTTGAGCGAGTAAATCTGATTCAATCCGCAGGGCTCGTAGCGCGAGGGCATGAGGAACATATCGGCGCCGGCCTCGACTTTGTGCGCCAGCGCCTCGTCGTAGTTGAAGCGCGCGGCTACGCTGGCCGGATGGCGGAAGATCCAGTCGCGGAAGAAGTGTTCGTAGTATGGGTCGCCGCTGCCCATGATGACTACGGCGGCGTTGCGATCGGCAAGAGAGTCGGCGACCTGCGCCAGGAGGTCGAAGCCCTTCTGCGTGGCGAAGCGCGACACGATGCCGATGACCGGCGCTATCTCGGACACGTTTTCAAGGCCGAAGGCGTGGAGCAGATCTTTGCGGCACTCGTGCTTGCCGGCAAGGTCGTCAGTGGTAAAGTGCGCGGCCAGATGCCTGTCCGTTGCCGGGTTCCAATTTGTGTAGTCCACGCCGTTGAGAATGCCGCGCAGGTCGGCGGCGCGGCGGCTGAGCACGACATCGAGCCCGTTGCCGAACTCCGACGTCTGGATCTCCCTGGCATAAGTGGGGCTCACGGCAGTCAGCATGTCGGAGTAGACGATGCCCCCCTTGAGGAAATCGAAGCGGTCGTAGTGCTCCAGCCGGTCCATGGTGAAAATATCCCAGGGAAACAGCAGTTGTTCCGTCGTTTGCGGCGGAAACCACCCCTGGTAGCCGGCGTTGTGGATGGTGAGCACCGTGCCCGCGCCGCTCAGCACGGGGTCGGACGCGTAGGTCGTGCGCAGATAGACCGGAATGAGCGACGCCTGCCAGTCGTGTACGTGGAAAATCTGCGGAACGCCAAGCTGCTTTGCGGCCTCGACCACGGCGCGGCAAAAGAGGCCGAAACGCTCGGCGTTGTCCCCATACTCACCGCCGCGCGGGCCGTAAAGCTCGGGCCGGTCGAACAGCTCGGGGCATTCGACAAAGTAGTGGCGCACGCCTTCGCGAAAACCCCCGTCCACGATGCCCGCAAAGCGGTTGTAAAAGGGGAAAGGAATGGTGATGGAGCGGACCGCGTACTTCGGTTCTCCCTCCCTCTGCTCGCCTTCCCTCTGCTCGCCTTCAAGGAACCGCCGGGCGCTGGCGTAAAGAGGCAGGTAGACAGAAACTTCGTGGCCGAGTTTGGCGAGCTCGGGCGCCAGCGTGCCGACGGCTTCGGCCAGCCCACCGGACTTGGCGTATGGAGCGCACTCCGAAGCAGCAAAGACGATCTGCATTCAGCAATCTCCCCGGCCGGAATTCAAAACGAGATCGGGCCGCTTGGTTGATGATAGCGGGGATTTGGGCGATGCAAGCGGCAAGCAATGAAACGGCCGCTTCAACACGGAAGTCTACTACGCCGAAGCTCCGGCCGCCCTCGGCGCGGCAACCGGCTCAGCGCGGCACGGGAACAGCGTCGAGCGTGAGCACTTCGAAAGGTTTGAGCGCGATGACGCGCGGCCGGCCCGCGCGCAGCTCGATCGATGCTGCGCCGCGGTCCGCCGCCCACGGGCTGTGCGCGCGGAAAATGCCGGTGGCGCCGCCGGGCAGCTCGAATGCTTTGCCTGCGTCGAGCGCGAACGCTTGCGCGTGGTCCGACGGGTTACGCAGGACCACGATGCCCCGCGCCGGCGACCAGGAGGCCCACCCATAGACCTCCAGCTTGCCGGGATCGCCGCCGATCCAGTGCGTGTCCCTGAGCACCCACGCATTGCTGCGCGCCCATCGCGCCGCCTCCGCCAGAACGTCCCAATCGTGCGCGGAGAGCAGCGAGGGAGTAATGTAGAGCTCCTCGAGATCGGTGCCCGTGCCGAAGTAGCTGTGCACCTCGTCGGTAAAATCGCCGTCCGGGTCGGTGTCGAGATGGCGAGCCCGGCCGCCAAAAATAATCCCGTGAAGCATGAGCGAGTTGAGCGGAAACAGCGGCCCGCGTTCCACGATGTTTTGGTAGGTTTGTTTGTCCCGGTAGGTGATCCACTGCTGGCGCCAGCTTCCCACGCCGGCAAAGCTGTGATCGTCGCCGCCGCGCCAGATCGAGTCCGCATAGCGCAGCCAGAATGGCGAAGGCCACGTGCCCGTTGTGAGATTGACGAACAGGTCCGGTTCCTGCCGGCGCAGCCGCTCTATGAGATGAATCGCCGCGGAGAAATCGCTGTCGAAGAGGCTGCCGGGAAAAACCTTGCTCACATTGCCCGTGCCGTCGAACTTGAACTGGTTCACCCCGTACTTCTCGATCATGGTGAGGCACACATCTTCAAATCGCTTGTAGTACTTCGGTCCTGACAGCGCGAAACCGCCATCGACGATCTCGTACCCCTCCCTTTCACCCGCGGCGATGCGCTCACTCTTAGCCACCCCGTAACCGCCCCACGGCGAAAGCCAGACTCCGATGCCGAATCCGTACTGCTCCGCCGCCTGGTGAATCTTCGCGAACCCGTCGGGCAGGCCAGGATTGAATCCCCAGACCGAATTCGTGTCGTCCCATCCATCGTCGAAAAGAAAGCTGTCCAGCTTGACGCCACGCTTGCGCACCAGCTCCTCGCCAAGCGCATGGATGCGGTTGAGGGCCTGCGCTTCGGTGTAGCGGCCCCCGAGGTCGTACCAGGTGTTGTAGTGCAGAAATGTGCGATAAGGATGGGCGCGTTCATGCTCGATATAGGCGAGAAACTCGCGGCGCATCTGGCCGGGCGCGGCCACGCCCATCGCCGACGAGTAGGCGATCGACTGCCCCGGTTGGAGCGGTAGCGTGCGGTTGAGAACCGAGGTTGCACGGCCGTTCTCGACTGCGCTCGCAGCCAGCGGCGACTCGAAGCCAAAGAAAAAATTGCCGTCAACGATGGGCGAGCCGCGTACCGTGCCGGCCACTCGCGCTCCCTGCGCACTGAAGTCGAAAAGCCGGACCTGGGCAATCTCTGCTGGCTTTGCGCCGGCAATGAGCGTCACTTCCTGGCGTAGATAATTTGTACCGTCGCGGACAATGGCGCACCAATTCACGGTGAGCTGGCGATCCGGCTCGGCAAGGCTGGCGCAGAGTTCGCGGCCGGCCAGGTGCGCCGCGAGCCGAGATGCATTGGTGTCGATCGGCAGCGGCCGGAGCGTTGGGCCGCGGACCAATCGCATTTCTGAAGCGGCCACCACACTCCCGTCATGGAATGCGAGCGAGAATGCCTCAGCCGGCCGCAGAACCTCCCCGGTGTCCAGATCCTCGACACCGGCAATCCGCAGTGCGCCGCGCTCCACTTCGAATCGCGCCGCCACCCGCGCGTTGCGCAACTCGTACCTGCGGTTGGCGCTGGCCCCGCTCGCCTGAGCACCGCATTGCGTCCAGCCGGATAGGAGCAGAAAGGCAATTGCCAGCCTGTTTGCAACCGGTTTCCACGCCGGTCGCGTCCGTACAAGTGCAGAGTTTATTCCCATTCCCGCCAAGTGTACATCAGATGAAAGGAACAGGAATCGGGCGGCACGAAGGGCGATTCCCCGCATCCCAGCGCCGCGGCCACCGAGACCTGCCCGCGTCCG
Source organism: Occallatibacter sp. (assembly GCA_050745765.1). Classification (GTDB taxonomy): domain Bacteria; phylum Acidobacteriota; class Terriglobia; order Terriglobales; family Acidobacteriaceae; genus Telmatobacter. The sequence continues at coordinate 13,444 of JBOGLX010000129.1, forward strand.
CGCCCCAAATCGGCTATCCTGAGTTTGTATCCCGGAGGTCCCCAGGATGCTTTCCCCCGCCGTATCCGCGCCGCCATCGCCGACGCCCGTCGAAGAGATCGCCGAAGCTCTCGACCGCATCTCGTCTCTCCACGGCCTCCCGCTCCAGGACCGTCTCTGGCTCGCCCGTCACGGCCAGGAAACCCTCGCCGGCGCCGGCGAGGTGCTCTTCGAGGAGGGCACGCCGGTCGAGCACATGGTCATCATTCTCAAGGGCGAAATCCACGTCCGCCGTCAACATGGCGGGCCCATGGCGCTGTTCATCGCCCGCACCGGCCAGATGACCGGCCTGCTTCCCTTCTCCCGCATGAAAACCTATGGCGGCCAGGGTTTCGCCGTCTCCCCCGTCTGGGTCCTGCTGATTCCCAAGTCGCTCTTCCCGGAGATGCTGCGGGCCATCCCGTCCATGGCGCAGCGCGTGGTTTCCACCCTCCTAGACCGCGTGCGCGAGGTCACCCGCATCGAGCAGCAGGCCGAAAAGCTGAGCGCCCTCGGCAAGCTCGCCGGCAATCTGGCCCACGAGCTCAACAACCCCGCATCGGCCGCGCAGCGCGCCGCCGCAAGCCTCGTCGCCGCTCTCCGCTCCAACCGCCAGGGTCGTTTGAAGTTCGTCACCCTCTGCCTCACCGAGGCGCAGATTCATTCCATCGAAGCCTGGGAACAAAAGATCATCGGGCGCGACGGCCTTCGGGCCGCACCCAATGCCGTCGAATTCATCGCCGCCGAAGAAGCCATCCGCAACTGGCTCGCGTCCTCGGGCAGCAGCGAACCCTGGGAGATGGCGCCGCAGCTTGCCGAGTACGGCGTCACCGTGGCGGAGCTTGAAGAGCTGCACGCTCTGCTCGGCGGCAACGGAAGCGTCGTCGCGCTGCAGTACTTCGCGCGCTACCTGCGATCCTCGCGCTCTATCCAGACCCTGCTCACATCCACGGCCCGCATCTTCGACATTATCAGCGCCATCAAGGCCTACTCGTACATGGACCAGGCCCCCATCCTCGAGGTCGATGTTCCCGCCGGTCTCGACGCCACCCTCCAGATGCTCCAGTCCCGGATGACCAACGTGGAGGTGGAGCGCGACTGCGAACCCGGCCTGCCCCGCATCAACGCCTATGGCAGCGAGCTGAACCAGGTCTGGACCGCGCTGATCGAAAATGCCCTTGACGCACTCGGAAACCAGGGCCTGTTGCGCATTGCCTGCCGTCTTGAAGCCGAGATGCTGCTGGTAGAAATCTGGGACACCGGGCCGGGCATCCCGCCCGAGCTGCAGGAGCGCATCTTCGAACCGTTCTTTACCACCAAGGCGCCGGGACAGGGTCTTGGGCTGGGCCTGGACAACGCCATGCGCATCGTGCGCAAGCACCGCGGGCACTTGAGCGTGCGCTCGGAGCCGGGATCGACCTGCTTCCGGGTGCGCTTACCGATCGAGCAGTTGCAGGCGTACTAACCCCGCGCTCATCCATCGCCAGCGATTCCACCAGCGATATGTTTTGTAAAAGGGCACGACTTCAGTCGTGCCGAAGATGCGCATTTTCAAGGATTCGGGCTGCAGCCCCTGCTGCTTCTCGCTGCTGCCGCCGGCCCGATAATGCCATAAATTTCTGGCGAACCACACTAGGTCTCTGACCGCTTGATTATGTACCAAATCCTGGGTGCCCCAGGTTCGGCGCGTCTTTGTTTTTGCGCCTAACCTGGGATGCCTCAGATCTGAACCGGAACAAATTCACACGGTCAGTGACCTAGCGGTAAACTGTTGGCATAGTCTTGCGGCTCATCGGAGAAATAGCATGCGAGGAGTCTTTCGTGCCTGTATTTGTGGCGGGCTGTTCGCCGTCCTGGAAATTGCCTGCGGATGCGCCGCGGAATCCACAGTAAGCTGCCAAATTACGGTTGTCGTTTCAGTGAACCCGGCTTCCGCAACCGCGGATCACGCGGCTGCTCCACCGGGAAATCAGGTTCAATTCAAGGGTGTGGCCAGGCCGACCGGGCCTCCGGGGTGCCCCATACCGCAGTGGGTCGCCCTTGTTTACGCAAACTGGTCGAACCCTGCTCCGGACGCAATCCAGATCAGCAGCACCAACGACGCGACCAGCGGGACGGCCGTGTGCCTGGCTCCCACCGATGGTGCGGTCACTCTGACGGGAACTTTCGGCCCAGGTGGGGTGGTGGGAACCACTCCGATCGCCAAAACGGTTCAACTGACCTGCGAGTGAGTAGACTCAGACGGACGGGACAGGCCTAAAAACTGACGCCGGCGGCGCCCCTGGGCGGAAGCTATTCCCTATTCCCTGCTATTTCACCACTTCCACGCCGCGCCAGAACGCGACGTAGCCCTTGATCTTGTGCGCTGCCGGCTTGGGGTCGGGATAGTACCAGGCCGCGTCGGGGTTGTCCTGTCCGTCGATGAGCAGATTCAAGTACCGCGCCTGCCCCTTCCATGGGCAGGTCGAGGTAGTGGAGCTGGAGCGAAAATACTCCCGCTTGAGGCTGCCCTCGGGAAAGTACACATTCCCTTCGACTTCCTCCGTCTGGTCGCTCTCCGCGATCACTTTTCCATTCCAGGTTGCACGCGCCATCGTTTCTTTCCGAAAGCCCTCCACAGCCTTGCCGCGCCGCCCATGGCTGCGAGAAAGGCTGACGGATAAGACACTAGCAGAAAGATGCTCCGGGTGGCGAGTAGGCGTCGCAATTTGCAAAACGACGCAGGTCTCCGGCTGGAATGGCGAATCGCCAACCTGCGGGCCGGCAGCTACTTAATCTCGGAGATCGAGCGGACGTGGACCGTCTTGTTTGCCGCGTCTTCGCTCACGCTCACCTTGACGTGATCGCCGTAAAAGCCCTTCACGGCCCCGGGATTGTCGATGGACCAGACCTGCTTCTCTGCGTCAACAAAGACGGGCTTGGCTCCGTTCCTTATGCAGGAGCGGACGCACTCGGCGCCGGTGCCCATGTGCTTGGCGCCGCAATTGGAATCGGAGATCCATCCGGCGTGGGTTGAGGCCGCCTGCGCGGCAAGCACGCTCAATGCAAAGAACGCCGCAAGAAACGTAAATCTGCGCTTCATGAACACCTCCACAACGGGAAAGCTGTAAACACCTACCATCATTCACCACGCCCCGCGATTCGGCAAGAGAATTCAGTCTTCAGATTTCTTTGGATAGAATTATTTCCTCCCGCCAGCTTGTCCGCTCATGCGCGCGCGCAGTCCATCGATGCGTTTGCGGGTCATCTCATAGCGCTGGGTCGCGGCAGTGAAGCGGCTTACCAGTTCGCTGGTCTTATTCATGAACGTGGGCATCTTCTCGCGGATGGCTTCGAGGATGTGCGCGAATTTGGCCAGGAGAAAGAACCCCTCGCCGTTGCAGTCCACAAAGAGCTCGGCCGAAACTGCGCCGTGGAGAACGAGTGCGGCGGCCATCTCCCAGTAGCTGATCACCTGGCGCAGATAAGCGTTGTGGGGGTCGGCGGCATTTTCGGCTACGGCAAAGTAGTCCTCCGCCGTCACAGGCCAGAACGAGCCTCCAATCCACGCGCGGGCTTCGCGCATGGTGGTTTCTCTGCGCAGGTCGTAAAGCTTGAGAATGATCTCGGCATCGGCCGGGGTCGCCAGCATTCGTTCCATGGTCAAGGGTCTCCGCTTGACCATAGTAACGGATGGGGCGATTGGCTGCCGAGAGAGGCCGAATTCCGGGGGTTTGAATCGGCGACTTAAGCACGTTGAACGCCATTACCGCTCTTGAATTCCAAGGTTCAACTTTACAGTACGGCTCAGTGGTTCACATAGGCTTCGGTTTATCGATTCCCCGGGCCTTTGCGCCCGAAGTGCCGCTCGAACAGTTCGCGCGCCCGCCGCTCGCCCTCTTCGCTCAGCGCTACCGACTTGGCCTTGCTCTTCGGATCGGAGATGTACCCCTTGGCGTGTAGCCGGTCCATCGCGTCCCAGTCGTGCGACTTCCACGCGCGGCCATCCCCGGCCAACGTCAGCCACAGCAGCGCCAGAACCATCTCGTCCACTTTGTCGTGGTCGTAGTCCATGCCCGGCTCCTGCACGATGTTACACCGGTCCGAGTCGCGCCCGCTTGTGGGAGATGTGAAGAAGGCATCCTTCGGTATAGCTGCCGATCGGGCGGGGTGTGTCACGAACGCGAGCGCAAGCTCGCGGTGCTGTACCAAAGATGGGAGAAGGCCTCCCGAAGCCGACTTGCAGGAGTAGGCTTCAAACCGCCCAGTGCTGCTGTGTTCAAAAGGCGCGGTAGTGAACGACTGGGGAAAAGACCTCCGATTAGGAGGTCAGGTACGTATTGAGGAGATGAGCGAAAGCAAACCGTCCGATGACGCATCGTTACGGGTTAAGGAATTGCCGAAAGTGGGGAGCCCACCTGCCCCATGATTAGCCGGGAAGGAACCTGCTTATGGTCCCGGTGGCAGTCGGTGTAAAGGCGGCATGAACTCAACACAGGCTTTGGTATGGAACGTGAGAACTTTGCTCTGGATGAGAAGGGAAATGACAAGTGGCAAACACCATGAGGAAGAATACCGATGCCAGGGCGAGGGACGGAGCTGCTCGTAGTAGCGATGAAGCGCTTGTAATGAGCATGGAGCGAAGGGGCAGCGTTATCCGGTTGACGAGTATCGCCAACCTGTTTCATGGGGATGAGTGATATGACATCAACGAAACCGTTTGTTATTGCGAAGCGAGCAGTGTGGGAGGCATACCAGCAGGTCAAGGCCAACCGGGGTGCTGCCGGCATCGACGGGGAAACCATCGCGATGTTTGAGCAGAACCTGTCGAGGGATTTGTACAAACTGTGGAACCGGATGTCGTCGGGATCGTACTTCCCGCCTCCGGTGAAACAGGTGGAAATTCCGAAGGCAAAGGGCGGCACGAGAAAGCTCGGTATTCCGACTGTATCTGATCGCATTGCGCAGACCGTGGTCAAGTGCGCCATCGAACCGATACTGGACCCGATATTCCATCAGGATTCCTATGGGTATCGGCCCGGAAAATCGGCAAAGCAGGCAGTTGCCGCCACCAGAAAACGGTGCTGGCAATACGCTTGGGTGGTGGAGTTTGACATCAAGTCGGCCTTCGATCAAATCGATCACGGCCTCTTGATGAAAGCGGTCCGCAGCCACATCAAGGAGGGCTGGATACTGCTGTATATCGAACGATGGCTAACCGCTCCGTTCGAGACCACAGACGGCGAACGGGTGACGCGGCAACGCGGCACACCGCAAGGCGGAGTAGTCAGTCCTATTCTGATGAACTTGTTCATGCACTACACGTTCGACGCCTGGATGAAGCGTACCCATCCATCCTGCCCATTTGCCCGTTATGCCGATGACGCGGTGGTCCATTGCCGCAGCCAGAAGCAGGCGGAAGAGGTGATGCAGTCCATTGCATTGCGTCTGGCAGAGTGTGGGTTAACGATGCATCCGGATAAGTCGAAGGTGGTTTACTGCAAGGACGATAAACGTACCGCACCCTATCCGCATGTTCATTTCACATTCCTTGGATTCACATTCCGCCCAAGGCGTGCCATCACCAGTCACAACCGGAGATTCACAGGCTTTTTGCCGGGTGTGAGTGCTGATGCTCTGAAGCGAATGCGGAAGGAGGTGCGTGGCTGGCGCATCCATCGCCGGACAGCAACTACACTCGCTGAACTGGCGAAGCAATACAATTCGGTACTACGTGGTTGGTGGAATTACTTTGGGGAGTTCTACCCATCTGCGATGCACAGCTTCGCCATGTATCTCGATGGCAAGCTGATGCAATGGGCCAGACGCAAGTACAAGACACTGGAACGGCGAGAGCAGGCCAGTGTGCAATGGCCCATCAAGATGAAGAACATCTTTCCTCTGTTGTTTTTCTACTGGAGCGTTACCGGATATTCGGTTGGATAATGGGAGCCGAGTAAATCGAGAGATTTACGCACGGTTGTGTGTCCAGCGAAGGCTGGCATGTTCAGCAGGAGGTAAACCTGCCGGGGCAAGAGTCAGAAGCCCCGTAGCTTGGATAGCAGAGAGGAGGGAAACTGAATTTCTGAAGCCTATCGACGAA
>JBOGLX010000130.1:0-15609 GCA_050745765.1 Occallatibacter sp.
CTCATGGCCAGGATGGAATGGCCGAAGGCCATGAGAACGCCGAACAGGCCGAATATCGGCAGCCCCCGTCCGCGTAGAAAGCCCAGAGCGTCATGGCTGAATTTGATGTGGGCGGGGATCGGCGAGGGAGGCAGGTTTACGCCGCGCACAAAAATTGAATAGGAGCCCCAGACAAGGAGAATGACCACCATTACCGTGGTGATTTGCATTACCCGTAAAGCCTTGTCGCTGGATTCCTCGATCCCTTTGATGTTCTCCCACCAGTAATAAATCGTCGCCAGGAGTGCGAACAGCACCGCACTGTGGTCGGCATTGAACTGCAAGGGCTGGTTGTTCGCGTTGATCAGGGCCGGAGGAAGCCAGTGGCTTTGATTTGCAACGGTCATCAATTCGTTGATCAGGCCTGTAATGTATTGGCCGGCGGAGATGCCTGAGATCGGCCCGGTTAGAACGTAGTCGAACATCAGGGCCGAGACGCTGATTTTGGCAAAGGTTCCACCCAGCGCCTCCTTCACGACGCGATAGACGCCGCCGCGAGTGAACATCGAACAGCTTTCGACGTAAACAGAGCAGACGGCGAAGCTGAAAAGCATGATGACGAGGATGAACCAGGGCGCGGCGGCTCCCACCGCCTGTTCCGCGATGCCGCCGGCATAAAAAGCCGAAGAGGCCATGTCGTTGAGGACGATAGCGGCGGCGCGCCAGAAAGAAATGAACGTGAGCATGACCGACGACGCCACGATGAGGCGGACGCGGTCGGACGGGGGAGGCACTGGCGTGCGAGTAGATGCCATCGTGAAGGCGCCGGCGCGGCGGCAAGCGATCTGGGGTATAGAGGGAGCCCTACCGCCGCCCGCCCTTCGGTGAGTTTAGGTCCCAATTGCGGTGGAGTCAATCAAATAAGCAAGAGTGCGCCGGACGGAGCGCGGGATGGGGCGTTAGTCCTTGCCGAAGAGTTCTTTACCGTCTTCAATGAAGCTGATGACGACGACCACGAGCGAACCGGCGAGGCCGAGGAAAAACATCGCTTCGAAGATGCGCATTAGCCAGATGGCCACGGACATAGTGAGATTGTAGCGCGTTTTTTGCGGGCGCAACGTAACTTTGCCGCCTGCGCAGCGCGGAACCGCGGAAAGGTCCGGTGCATTAAACTCGACCCTGTATGCAACCTCCATCGCCGAAGTTGCGGACCTGGAAGCTGTGGGCCGCAGCGGTGCTTTCCGCCATCCTGCTTGAACTGCCTTTTCCGCTGGCCGGACCGATGCCGCCGTGGCGCTCGATCGTCGCCTGGTTCGCGCTGGTGCCGCTGCTCTGGGCAATCCTGTCGCCGGGCGGCGTGAGCGGCCGCCATCCGCTGCGCCGCGGGTTTCTGCTCGGCTATCTCTGCGGCGTTCTCTGGTACATCGGCAACTGCTACTGGATTTACAACACCATGCTGATGTACGGCGACCTGTCGCGCTGGGTGGCCGCGCTGCTGCTGCTGGGGTTCAGCGCGGTGCTGGGGCTTTACTTCGGGATCTTCGGATGGGCCGTGATGCTGGTGCGGCGCGCCACGGGAGATACGCGGCTGGCGCTGGCCGCGGCGCCCTTTTTCTGGGTTGCCGTCGAGCTGGCCGGCGCGCGTATCACCTCCGTGCCGTGGGACCAGCTTGGCTATTCGCAGGTGGACAATACCCTGCTCACCCAGCTCGCGCCGTGGACCGGCACCTACGGAATCAGCTTCGTGCTGGTGGCCGTGAATGCGCTAATTGCCGGCGCCTACATCTTCGGCCGCTGCCGGAACAGGCGCATCTGGGGCATTTCCGGTATCGTGCTCGCAGTTGGCGGCGCAGCGGGACTCTTGCTCCATCCGCCCAAGCCCGCGCCCACGGCCACGGCCGTCCTCATTCAGCCAAACCTCAACGTCGCTGCCAACAACTCCTGGGTCGGCGCGGCGTGGACCAGCCACATGGCGCAGTTTGCGCGGCTGGCCGGTGAGGGCTGCGGAAGTTACATTGCCGGGATTCCGCAAACCGGCGCGCCGCACGGGGAAATCGTCTGTCCGACCCATCCCACGCCCCCGGATCTGGTGGCGTGGCCGGAGTCGCCCGCGCCATTCGTTCAGTCAGACCCGCAGTTGATGCCGGCGCTCGGGGCAATCGCGCGCGGCGCGCAGGCGCCGCTGGTCGTCGGCGCGATCGGCACCGACTACTCGAACGCCGATCAGTTGTGGCACGACTACAACTCGGCTCTCATCGTCGGCGCGGATGGGCTGCTTGTCGGCCGCTACGACAAGATCCATCTCGTTCCCTTTGGCGAGTATGTTCCCTTCGAGAATCTGCTCTTCTTTGCCCACAAGCTCACCGGGCGCGTGTCGGAGTTCGATCGCGGCACAGTGCGCAGCACTTTTCTTCTCGATAGCCGAAACGGCGGAGGCCATCGCTACGGAGTCTTCATCTGCTACGAGGATGCATTTGCCGACGAGGTGCGGCAGTTTGCGCGCCACGGCGCCGATGTGTTTGTGAACATCAGCGACGACGGCTGGTACGGCGACACCAGCGCTCCGTGGCAGCACCTGAACATTGCGCGCATGAGGGCCATCGAGAACCGCCGCTGGCTGCTGCGGGACACGAACACCGGCATCACAGCGGCGATCGACCCCTACGGCCGCGTGCGCGAGAGCATTCCCCGCCACCAGGTCGGCGCGCTGGCCGCGCGGTTCGGCTTCCGCGACGACATCACCTTCTACACGGCCCACGGCGACGTGTTCGCGTGGCTCTGTGCCATTGCAGCTTGCTTATTGGTCGGGTGGGCAGTTGGCCGTAGCGTTAGCGTGAAATAGTAGCGCGAGATCGATTCTTTAGCGTGGACGGAGGTGTGTCAGGTTTCGGGCTCCGTTCCGATTTCGGACTCAAATGGGCGGTCCGGCCATTTGGAAAATGCCACGTGATACAGGACGAAGATATTGATGACCGGGACCAGGGTGAAAACGCCCCAGCCCGGATGAAATCCGGCTTTTCGAAAGATCGTCCATGATGCTGGAAGCACGAGGAACGGGGTTACAAATACAAGCCACAATCCAATCTCAAAGGTCATCGAAAAGATCTCTCCTCCGGTCACGGTCCCACGCTCCTTATGCGAGTCTCCGCACGATCATGATATTCCCGTTCGGGATCGGCTGCTCCGTTCCCGCTATCATGAAGGTATGTCGTTGAACGATCTCGAATTCGCTTACGCCCTGGTCCGCAATCAGGTGCGCGACCTGCGGGATATTCGTAACAAGTAGAAGGTAGAAGAGCCCCAAGTGCCGACAAAGTTTAGAGATCTCGTGAAACTGCTCAGAGCGGACGGTTGGAGGCAAAGCCATACCACGGGAAGTCACTATATCTATGAACACCCGGCAAAAGGCCGCGTGACCGTGCCTTTCCACGGCGACAACAAAGAAATCGCGCCAGGAACTCTGAAGGCTATACTGAAACAAACGGGGTTGAAAAATGGCTAGATTCGCAGCGACGGTGGAACAGTCAGGGGACGGCTCCTGGACCGCAGCTCTTTTCGGTGAGAACGATACAGTTCTTGGGACTGGTGCAACCAAGGATGAAGCCTTAGACGATCTTCGCGGGGGATTGGCGGGCTTGATCGGATACCTGAAAGCCAAAGGCGAGCCGTTGCCCCAGTCCTCAGTCGAAGTTGTAAGCATCGAGGTAGCGGCGTAGGCGCAGGGCTTCAAAGCTGAGCGCTGCTTCTGCGCTTCAACGTAAGCTCTGAGAACGGCATTCATACCTGTCAGGTGTCCTTTTCCTCTTGCCCGGAACCATTCGACCACATCGCTATCAATGATATTCTGGAGATGAGTGAAGAGTACGCAGGTCCATAGTCCAATTCAAGACAGGTCATAACAGAATATGTCGTCGTTGAACGATCTCGAATTCGCCTACGCTCCCGTCCGCGACCAGGTGCGCGACCTACGGGAGTATCTTTGACCCTGCCCGCATCCGCAGGGAACTCACGCAAATAGAAACCAAACTGTCCGATCCGGCACTGTGGAGCGATCCTGCGGCGTCGCAGCCCATCATGCGCGACCGCAAGCGCCACGAAAAACTTGCGGCCGACGACGACGAGTTGGTGCGCCGCACCGGCGACATCGAGGCCTACTTCGAGCTGGCCCGCGAGGGCGAAGACGTGCTCGCCGATCTCGAACGGGAGATTAAGGCCCTCGCCACATTTGCCGAAGAGCTAGAGGCGCGGACGATGCTTAGCGGCGAAGCCGACGGACTGAACGCCATCGTCACCGTGCATCCGGGCGCCGGCGGCACCGAGAGCCAGGACTGGGCCGAGATGCTCATGCGCATGTACCTGCGCTGGGCCGAGAGTGAGGGCTTCAAGACCGAGATGAACGACTACCAGGACGGCGAAGAGGCCGGCATCAAGTCGGCCACCTTCACCATCCTCGGCGATAACGCCTTCGGTATGCTCGCCGGCGAAAGCGGCGTTCACCGGCTGGTGCGCATCTCGCCGTTCGACTCCGCCAAGCGCCGCCACACGTCGTTCGCCTCGGTCTACGTCTCGCCCGAAATCGACGAATCCATCCACGTAGACCTCAAGGTGGAAGACCTGCGCATCGATACCTACCGCTCCGGCGGCAAGGGCGGCCAGCACGTGAACACGACAGATTCCGCCGTGCGCATGACGCACCTGCCGACGGGCATCGTAGTCCAATGCCAGAACGAGCGCTCCCAGCACAAGAACCGCGACAAAGCCATGAAGATGCTGCGTTCGCGGCTCTACGAGTACGAGCTCGAAAAGAAACGCGTCGAGAGCAAGAAGCTCGAAGACTCAAAGCTCGACATTAACTTCGGCTCGCAGATCCGGTCGTATGTGCTGCAACCCTACCGCATCGCCAAGGATCACCGCACCAAGGTCGAAGTGGGCGACGTGGACAAGGTCCTCGACGGCTATCTGGAGCCGTTCCTGCGCGGCTACCTGCTGGCCAAGCGCCGCGGCACTGCCGCCGCCGCCGGCGTCGACGACGATCTGGACGTTTAGAGGAGTTTATGGGCGGAGATTCAATTGTAATCGACGAGATGCTGCGCACAGCCAAGACCATCGCCGTCGTCGGCATGAGCGAGAAGAACACGCGGGCCAGCCACCACATCGGAAAATACCTTGCCGCAAACGGCTATCGCGTGCTGCCTGTGAACCCGAAGCTCAAAGAAGTGTTAGGAATGACTTGCTATCCCGATCTCGAAACTGCGCAGGCCGCGGCGCGCGAGCTGACCGGCAAAGGCATCGACCTGGTGGACGTTTTCCGCGCCTCGCAATTCGTCCCGCCCATCGTGGAAGAAGTGATTCGCCTCAAGATTCCCTACCTCTGGCTGCAGGACGGCGTCGTCCACGACGAAGCCGTCGAACGCGCCCGCGCCGCCGGCGTCAAGTGCGTCCAGAATAATTGCATCTACCGCGAACACGCCGCGCGTCAGCAAATGCACCACCCGTGAGAATCGTGCGTCCCGCGGCTTTCGATCGGGGCGCGGCTTCTTATCCTGCCCTGAGCCTGTCGAAGGGCGCCGGGAATTCTCTGCGTCCTTTTTTGCTGCCTTCGAGCAGCCGGGCCGTTTCAGAAGATAGAACAGAGTTTGGCGAACGCATCGAGCTCGATCAAATGCTGTCCGGGCGGCGCGGCGGCCACTTCGGCGTGTTCCAGCACCCAGGTGTTTTTGTGGAAGAGAAAGACGGCGTGCAGGCCGGCGGCGAGCGCGGGGTTGATGTCGCTTTTTGGGCTGTTGCCGATCATCCAGCTTGTGCGCGCTGTGAGCCCGTGGCGCGCGATCGCTTCGCGGTATGCGGCCGGCTCCTTTTCGTGGGCGATCTCAACGGCGGAAAAGTGCCGCGCGAGCCCCGAGCGCGCAAGTTTGTCAGCTTGTTCCGCACGGTCGCCCTTGGTCATAAGGATGAGCCGGTGCCGCGCGGCCAGTTCGGCCAGCGTCGCTTCGACGCCGGGCAGCAGTTCGATCTCTTGCTCGGCGATGGAGCGCGCAAAGCCGAGAACGCGGGCCGCCTTTTCCTCGGTCACCGGCTCGGGGCTGAGCCGGTCGAAACAGGTGACCAGGGACCGCGTGAAGCTGGTCAGGCCGTAGCCGTGGGCGAGGATGGTCTCGCGCTCGACAGCGTTCAGCGCCTGGCGCACTTCGGCGGGCGAGTACTGGCGGTGGTTCAGGTAGCCGATGAACGCGGCGATCGCGCGCTCGAAGTAGACGTTGTTCTCCCATAGAGTGTCGTCGGCGTCGATGAGGAGGGTCTGGCCTGCGGGGAATTGCGGCATGGGTTCGATGGTAGGGGACGGAGCCGGAAGCGCTCAAGCCGAGGCTATCTGGCTGAAGATATCGGGGAGATCTACGTAGAGCGGCGTGCCCTTGACTTCGAGGCGCGCGGCTTCGACCCATTCGGCGCCCGAGCACATGCGGCCGGTGCGCGTTTTTGGATCGACGATCCACACCGTCTCGACGCCCATGCGGCGGTAGTCCTGGGCGCGCTCCTGGGTGTCGGAGTAAGTGTCGTCGGGCGAGAGAATTTCGATGACGAGCAACGGCGGCTCGGTGAGCACATCGGGCTGTGTGCCAGCCGTGAGGACGACCAGATCGGGAACGCGAACGCGGTTCTCCGAAACCTGAATCCGTTGTTCGGTGCTGCAGGCAGTTCCCCATGCGCTCTCGTGGTTCACAAACCACGCGGCCAAAAGCGCCTGCACTCGTGCGTGCTCCCACTTTCCCACGTTTCGCTCCCGGATTTCGCCGTCCACGTACTCGCAATCCGGCCGGTAGATGGCGCCGAGATACTCCTGGAGCGAGATGTGCGAAACCGTGGCCATAATTAAGAAGGATAGCACGACCATGATTGGCTGGATGCGCGGATTCTATGCTTTCCTCCGCGGCGGATGAGACAACGGGCGCCGGGCCGGGCCAAGCGATTTCCGCCGAGTCCTAACTTTTTAGTTGACAAGCGGGGTTCGCCGGCGCTAATCTCCTAATCACTTAGGAGAATACGCCGTGAGCAAGGCGAAACAAAGCGGCCTGACCAAACTTGAGCTCGAGATCATGCAGGCGATCTGGAAGCGCGGCGCGAGCACGGTGAGCGCCGTGCAGGTGGAGCTGGAGCGCCCGCTGGCTTACACCACCGTTCAGACCATGCTGAACATTCTTGAGCGCAAGGGAAAGCTCAAGCGCGAGCTCGAAGGGCGGGCCTACGTGTACTCGGCAAAAGTAACCGAGGCCAGGGCGCTGGGACAGGGCGTGCGCGACCTTGTGGACCGCATGTTCGGCGGGTCGAGCGAAGAGCTGGTGATGAGCCTGCTCAAGAACCGCCAGATCGACGCCAAGAAACTGGCGGAGCTGACCGAGCGATTCAACAAAAGCGGGGCGGGTGAGTTATGAGAGCTTTCGAGTCGTGGATTTTGACCTATCTGCTGAACTCGTTGTGGCAGGTCCCGCTGTTGTTTGCCGCCGGATGGATCGCAGCGCGGGGGTTGCGTGCGGTGAGCGCGGCGGCTGAGCATCGCGTCTGGGTGGCGGTGCTGCTCTTAGAGAGCGTTCTTCCCGCGTGCCCGGCGCTGCCGTGGGAGCGGCTGAGGGCGCTGCTTGCCTGGGCCGGCGGCGCGTTCCGGCCGGATGACGCTCATGTCTCCGTGACGATGGGAGCCGGCGCCGGGTTTAACGGGTTGCGCCTGCCCGCGTGGCTGCTTGCCGCGGTCGCCATGGCCTACGGGGCAACCGTTGCTTATTTCGCGGCCAGGTTCGTGTGGAGATGCGAAAGGCTCAGGATCATTCGGCGTGAGGCCCGGGAGTTAGCGCTGACCGCCGACGCCGCCCGGTACTGGGCGCAATGCCGCGGCCGTTTTGGCGTGGAGGGAGCGGCGATCGCGGAATCCTCGCAGATATTCTCGCCGCTGACGATGGGCTTCCGGCGCAAGCTTCTGTTGCTGCCGGCGGCCATGGCGTCCGGCCTTTGCGAGGGCGATCTCTACACCGTGATCGCGCACGAGTGTGCGCACATGCGCCGTAATGACTTTTTCAAGAACCTGATTTACGAGATTGTGTCGTTGCCGGCGAGCTACCATCCGCTCTTGCGTCTCACACGCGAACGGATTCTGGAAACGCGCGAGATCGTATGCGACCAGATGGCCGCGGAGCTGGACGGCCGCAGCCAATACGCGCGATCGCTTTTGCGCCTGGCCTCGCTGCTTGTAAACGGAACTCCCGCCAGGGTTCCTCACACCATCGGCATCCTGGATGCCAACACATTTGAGAGGAGAGTTATGAGACTGACTGAAAAGCCAATGGAAATGGGACGCGCGCGGCGGATGGCTATCGTGGCCTTCTGCGCGGCGTTCGGAGTTGCTACCTGCTGCTCGGCGCTGGCACTGCGTATGAATTTGGATGCGGCCAACGCCGGGACCAAAACGCCTGCGCTTGTTCACGTTTCTCCCCGCGTAATGGCCGGGCAAGTGCTGTCGAAAGTCATGCCGATCTATCCGCCGGCGGCAAAGAAGGCGGGAATTCAGGGAACGGTCACGCTCAAGGCGACAATTAGCAAGCAAGGGACGGTGGAAGACATAAGGGCCGTTTCCGGGCCGAAGGAACTTCAAAAACCATCCCTCGATGCCGTGCGCCGGTGGACCTGGAAACCCTACCTGCTGAATGGGAAGCCCGTCGAGGTTGAAACGAAAATCAATGTAGTCTACAGCCTCGAGAAACGGAAGAAATAAGTCGAGAGGGCGCAAACTCCCGCAGCCGGCGCCGAGTGGATACCCGGCCCGGTCGCGGCAGCAAAGGCCCTCGGTGCTTACCAGGGCAGCGGCTGGCCCTGATGGAAATAGCCGCCGCTCGGCCCGTCGTCGGGCAGCGTGGCCAGCGCGACGCTGGTCTTGGCGCCGTCTTCGAGCTCCATGGGAGCCTGTTCGCCGCCTATTTCGGTCTTAACCCAGCCGGGGTGCGCGGAGTTCACCTTAATCTTGGTGTCGCGCAGCTCGTAAGCCAGATGGATGGTGAAGGCATTGAGCGCGGTCTTCGAGGCGTCGTAGGCAAAAGACTTGGCATCGTAGATCGGCGACTTCGGATCCGCATGGAGGGTCAGCGAGCCGAGAATGCTCGACAGGTTTACGATGCGCCCGGCAGGGCTCTTCTTGAGCAGCGGCAGCAATGTATCCGTCAGGGCTACCTGGGCGAAGAAATTGGTTTCAAAAACCCGGCGCAGAACGTCCTCCGGCACGTCGGCTGCGCGGTGCTCGGGGCCTGTGCCGGGAAAGGTTCCGCCGGCCACGCCGGCGTTGTTGACGAGAATGTCGAGGCGTCCGTATTTGGCCAGGAAGTAGTCGTAAGCGGCGCGACGGCTGGCCGGGTCTGTGATGTCGAATTCGAGGACGTCGGCGTCGACGCCGGCATCGCGCAGCTTTTCGACGGCTGCCTCGCCCTGGGCGATATTGCGGGAGCCAATGACGACCTTGGCTGCGTCTTTGAGGTCGAGGGCAGTCTGAAAGCCGAGGCCGCGATTGCCGCCGGTGATGAACGCAATTTTTTCGGGCATGTGGGAAGAGTCTCCTGGGTGGTTTGGATTCACGGGCGCGCGGAAAGGTTCAGGACAGTGGTCAGTGGTCGGTGTTCAGTGGTCAGGTGCTGCCAGTTTGCGAAGATCTTTGATCAGGACAAAAAGGTGTAGCGGGTCGGTGGGTGAGGGAACGAAATCGAATTGCAGATAATATTGCCTTGCTCGATCGTCTTTGGCGTGAACGGCAAGCGCGCGAATGCCGGCGATGTCGGCTGCCTGCATGGTTCGCAGAGCCGCATCGCGCAGAAGCGCGCGGCCAATACTCTTTCCCTGCCAATCTTTGTGAACGGCAAGCCGAGCCAGCAACATAATCGGGACCGGGTGCCTTGCCAGTCCTTTGCGCAGGCGTTCCGGTGCATCGGCATATTCAACCTGGCCGACGGACAGACTGTAGATGCCCACCACCGCGCCATCGACGACGCCAACGTAGGTTTGCGCGGCGCTGGCGCTCTGATTTTGCAGTGCATACTTCGCCAGCCAGGCGTTCAGGTCCGGCTGCCCGCAATCGAACAAGCTGAGTGAGTGGTCCGATCGAAGCTTTTCGATTGTTCGTGTTGAGTTCACCGCTGCGAGCCGGCGTCAAAGAATCCGGGCTCTTCGAGAAGAGCTTTCAGTCTGGGCAGCGGCCGAACCGGGGAGTCGAGAGCCGCATGAAAAGCGGTCCAATCCTCCGCGTTCAAAAAGAAATTGCGGCGTGCAGCTAGCGCTTCCTCAGCTCTTGCGAGCGCACTCTCCATCACAAAATCACTCATGGAGCGATTCGAGGCGGACGCAGCAGCCTGAAGCTTGGCCTTAGCCGACCGAGAGATCCGCAGATCGAGCTTTTCGGTCCGGCGCTCTGCAACTCCCGATGGGGTAGCCATATCGCATCTCCTAAATCTGTTCACATATATTATCTGACTGTGATGACAACGTCAAGACATCAGAATTGCTACCGCGCCACCAGTTCTTCAACCGAAAACGAATATTCGGGCAGCACGCCGGCTTCGGCGGCCATGCGGAAAAAGCCTCTCATGCCTTCCAGGCAGTCTTCGTCGAGGATGTAGTGAATATTGGTGGAGAGATAGGCACCGATGGTCTGCTCGGAGATGGGCAGGCGGCGCGACCACTCGACGATTAAGCGATCGAGGTTTTCGAGGCCGTGGGTGCGGGATTGGATAAAATCCTCGGCGACACGCTCGTCTAAGGGGCTGGCGCACGCGGCGCCCCAGACGGCGGAGACGAAGGTGAGGCCGGTTGCCGAAAGCCACTCCTCGGCCAGGTCGTGGTAGACGAGCTCCTCGCCGCTGCGCTCGAAGCGGTTGGAGCGCTCTTCGAGGGCGAGCAGGGCGGGGTCGCCGATGACGATGGCGGCGTCGGCGTGGTCCAACATGCGGTCGAGATCGGCGGCCATGGGGATGAAGGGCACATCCGGATTGGCCCATTTGTGAAAGAGCAGGCGCGCATAGGCGACCGTGGTGCGGCTTGCGGTGTCCGCGGCCACGGAGCGCAGGTCTTTGAGCGGCTGGCCGGCGCGGCGCACCAGCAGCAGCGAGCGTACGCTGCCCTTGGACGCGATGGTGCAGCCGGGCAGGATGCGCAGGCCGGGATTGGCGGCCAGCGCGGCGATGGGGACTAGGCCGATGTCTGCCCGGCCGTCGGCCAGACGCGCCGCGCACTCCGACGGCATCATGCGGTCGATGCGGTAGCGGCGGGCAAGTTCGGCATCGCGGGGCGGGTACTCGAAGTCCCACATCAGGGGCGCCGGATTGAGGAAATCGATGGCTGCTACGCGCAGACGGCTGTCGGGCTGCTGATTCACACTGCCTATTAGATTACCAATCCGGCTGGCCGGATGCGCGCAGTGAGCCAGGGTGAGCACCAGGCGCCGCTTGACATGGGGAGGTGAGCATCAGGCGCCGCTTGACATGGGGAAGGGATCGCAGGTAACGTGAGCGCGAATCCACCGGAATGGATTGCGGTTTCCTGTGCGGAAAACCCAACTGTACAATTTTGAGA
Organism: Occallatibacter sp.; assembly: GCA_050745765.1. Classification (GTDB taxonomy): domain Bacteria; phylum Acidobacteriota; class Terriglobia; order Terriglobales; family Acidobacteriaceae; genus Telmatobacter. The sequence goes on from JBOGLX010000130.1 coordinate 11,578, forward strand.
CAGCGACCTTTTAGATAGTGTCCGAATTCAGGGCAGAAAGAAGGCCGGACCGATGACCGCGGCTCAGAATGCAGCCTCACTGCCGGCTCAAAAGCTGGATGAGGAGCGGCTGGCCTGGCTGACGCTCACCCTGGCGCCGGGGCTCGGCCCCAAGCGCATCCTCGACGGCGTCCGCGAGATCGGAGACGCCAGCCGCATCTTCGAGCTTCCGCTCACGGCCCTTGAAGGGCTTCGGTTTCCCGCCGAGGCGGCGCAGTTCATCTTCGACGGCAAGGGCCGTAAAGCGGCCGAGGAGGAGTGGGCGCGGGTGACGGCCGAGGGCGCTACCATTGTGACTTTCGGCTGTCCGGAGTACCCGGAGAGGCTCAAGGAGATTTACGATCCGCCGCCGGTGTTGTGGGTGCGCGGCGATGCGCGGCTGCTGAGCCGGCCGTCGATTGCCGTGGTGGGCACGCGCCATCCCACGCCCTATGGGACGGGCGTGGCAGAGATGCTTTCGCGTGATCTGGCGGCGCGGCGGCTGCTGATCGTGAGCGGCATGGCGCGGGGAATCGATTCCTGCGCGCACAAGGGGGCGCTGTCAGCGCGGATGCCCACGGTAGCCGTGTGGGGCACGGGCATCGACGTCGTCTATCCCAAAGAGAACAAAAAGCTGGCCGAGGAGATTCTGGCCGCGGGCGGGGCCATTATCAGCGAAGTGCCGATGGGCACATTTCCCGCGCCGCAGAACTTTCCCCGGCGCAATCGCATCCTCAGCGGGCTGAGCGTGGCGGTGCTGGTGGTCGAGGCCAGCGAAAACTCGGGCACACGGGTGACGGCCCGCTGTGCCGCCGACCAGAACCGCGACCTTTTCGCCGTTCCCGGCAACGTGACCAGCAAAGGATCGTGGACGCCCAATATGTTGATAAGACAGGGCGCCAAGCTCGTGGCCACGTGGGAGGACGTTTGGGAAGACCTGCCCTCGCAGGTGCGCATCGAGCTCGAAGCGCAAGCGCCGGCTGAATCCAAATCCCCGACGACGGCATCTCTACTGCCTGACCCGGTGCTCCGGCCGCAGGAAGCCATGGTGCTCGAGGTGCTGCGCACCGACGAGAGCTTCCAGATCGACGAGATCCTTGAATTTCTGGAGACGCAACTGACGTCTTCGGAAGTGTTTACGGCGCTCTTTGAGCTGGAGATGGCGGGGCGGGTGCGGCAATTGCCGGGGAAGAATTACGTGCGGACGATGTGAAATTTGGACGGCACGAGTCCGCGTGCCCGCCTGGGAGCCCTCGGGGCGCCGCGTCTTTGCTCTTGCGATCAGATGGAATGGAACCGGGCATGTGGAATGTTGCAGCCCAACGCCCAGGGGGGCATACTGTCACTATGGCAACGCAGCCCATCATGACCCGCTTCGTCACCCTGGAAGAGTACCTGACCACGGTTTACGAGCCCGACTGCGAGTACGACGACGGCGAGGTAGTGGAGAGAAACTTAGGCGAGTTCGATCATTCTTTTCTGCAAGCGATGCTGACGACCATCTTCACCAACAACATGGATTCCTGGGGCGTTTACGGCCTGCCGGAGCAGCGCGTTCAGATCAAGCCAAAGCGATTCTTGATTCCCGATGTCTGCGTCCTGCGCATCGGCTATAAGCGCGAGCAAATCCTCACGCGCCCGCCGTTCATCGCCATTGAGATTATGTCCCCAGAAGACCGCAAGAAGGCCGTCGCCGCCAAAGCCATCGAGTACCTCGACTTTGGCGTCGAGCACGTCTGGGTCGTCGACCCCGCCGCGCGCAAAGCTTGGTTCGCCACCCGCTCCGGCCTCACCCCGGTTCCCTCCGGCGACCTCACCGTTCCCGGAACCCCCATCCTCGTCCAGGCCTCGGAGCTATTTGCCAAACTTGACTGCATGTAAGCCAGGCGCCCAATTGGGTTGCTGCCGATGCATCCCTTATTCGCAGTCTGCGGGGATGTGGTTCACGTCCTACGCATCCTGCATACCTCTCGGGATTGGCCGTAGATACACCGACAAGACTCGATGTCAAGCCGGCAACGCGAGATGCGCCGATAAGTCGCCGATGGATTTCAGCGCCGAGCGATCTCAAGAGAGCGACCACTCCCCATGCTCCCGGATTGCGTCGTGCATCGCGTCTGGAGCCAAGTCCAGTTCTCCCGGCCACGCGACAGCGCCGTATTCAAGCCTGACCTGCGCAAACGCTCCGGAGTCGGCCAAGGCGGCGAAGACCCCGGCCTTCGGCGAATGCACCAGGCGAGACATATCCACGAAGCCGCTGATGCTGTCGGCAAAGACAACCCTGAGGCGGAAGCCAGGCAGGACCTCGACGGCTGTCACGCGCCACGGAGAATGGGGTGCGATCTCTTCGGCTAAGGCAGCGGGTGAATCGTCCTGGGTGTTTGATTCTGCACGCATAGTTCCCAATCCTCCATCAACTCGATGCGGTGCTGTTGCGCCCACTCCAGAACCAGCGCCATGGCGCGGGCGGACAGCTCACCGCGAAGAATCTCCAGCGTTCGAATGTCGACGATGGCTTCGAATTCAGCATAGAGCGCATGGAAGTGCGGCGGAGCATGATCGCCAAAGTACATCTGGATCAGGATGCCGTAAAACCTGCTGATTGTTGGCATTCCAGTCTTTCTCCGTCGCTTTTTATCATATAACTGCTTTGTCTACGCGGCAAAAATGGACGCGCCTGTCCTCAGAGAAGAACGGCCCGGAGTGGCAATGGGGCGGCATTCCGTGGTAGTGTGCAACCTTTGCGGGTGTTTTTCCCGGATCGGGACAAAAGAATCGGAGGCAGAATGGATTTTGGAACGGGTAGTGTGTGAATCCAGAGTGCAAAAACAGAGTCCAACAGGGATAACAGGGTAGAGTAACTGTGAAGTCAAGGATGGCAATGAGCAAATCGTTGGTGATCGTCGAGTCGCCGGCCAAGGCAAAAACGATTGAGAAGTATCTGGGCAAGGGGTTCGAGGTGCGCGCGTCGATCGGGCACATCATGGACCTGCCCAAGAACGACATTGGCGTGGAACTGAAGAAGCGGACATTCGAACCGGAGCTGATCGTGTCTCCGGGCAAGGAAAAAGTTGTCGATCAGTTGAAGAAGGCGGGCGCGAAGGCCGACGAAATTTATCTTGCGCCCGACCCGGACCGCGAAGGCGAGGCCATCGCCTACCACCTGGCCATGCAGTTGGGGACAACCGCCACGGAGCGCAAAAAGATTCGCCGCGTCACCTTCAACGAGATTACGAAGAAGGCGGTGCAGGCGGCCTTCAGCCACGCCCGGGACATCGATCAGAACCTCGTCGATGCGCAGCAGACGCGGCGCGTGCTCGACCGGCTGGTGGGCTACCAGATTTCTCCGCTGCTGTGGGATAAGGTGCGCCGCGGGCTCTCCGCCGGCCGCGTGCAGACCGTCGCCCTTCGCCTCATCGTCGAGCGCGAGCGCGAAATTCGCGCCTTCAACCCGGTCGAATTCTGGACCCTTGATGCATTCCTTCATCCTGAGCGCGAGGCGGAGAGGAGCTTCAAGGCGCGGCTGGTGGGAATCGATGGCGAGCGCGTCTCCGTAGACACCGTGAGCGCGCCCGCCTTGAAGAGCGAGAAAGAGATCGAGGCCGCGCTGGCCGCGCTTGAAAAGGCCGCGTGGACCATCGCTTCGATCGTCAAAAAGGAGCGCAAGCAGAGTCCGCCGCCGCCGTTCACCACCAGCCAGTTGCAGCAGGACTCGGCGCGCAAGCTGGGCTTCAACGTTCGCCGCACCATGGGCGTGGCGCAGCGGCTCTACGAGGGCGTCGAACTCGGCTCGGAAGGCGCGGTCGGCCTTATCACTTACATGCGTACCGATTCGCCGCGTGTGGCGCCTGAGGCCAAGGTGAGCGCGCGCGAGTGGATCGCCAGGAATCTCGGGTCAAAGTATCTGCCCGAAACGCCCAACAACTACAAAGGCAAGAAGGACGCGCAGGATGCGCACGAAGCCATCCGGCCGACGGACGCGGCGCGCACGCTGGGCTTCAACGTTCGCCGCAC
>JBOGLX010000131.1:0-5866 GCA_050745765.1 Occallatibacter sp.
GCGGTAGAGCGGCTGGTGGTCGGCGAATTCGAGCGTACACATGGAATGGGTGACGCGCTCGATGGAGTCTGACTGGCCGTGGGCGAAGTCGTACATGGGATAGACGCACCACTCGCCGCCGGTGCGGTGATGCGCGGCATGGAGGATGCGGTACATCACGGGGTCGCGCATGTTGAGGTTCGGCGAGGCCATGTCGATTTTGGCGCGCAGGACGCGGCTGCCGTCGGGGAATTCACCCTGCTTCATGCGCTGGAACAGGTCGAGGTTCTCTTCGGCGGAGCGGTTGCGATAAGGGCTGTCTTTGCCGGGCTCGGTGAGAGTGCCGCGGTGCTGGCGGATTTCGTCGGCGGTGAGGTCGTCCACGTAGGCGTTGCCGGCGCGGATGAGCTGGAGCGCCCAGTCGTAGAGCTGCGGAAAGTAGTCGGATGCGTAGCAGAGGCGATCCCACTCGAAGCCGAGCCAGCGCACGTCTTTCTGGATGGAATCGACGTATTCCTGCTCTTCTTTTTCGGGATTGGTGTCGTCGAAGCGCAGGTTGGTTCGTCCACCAAACTCATCCGCCAGTCCAAAATCGAGATAAATAGCCTTGGCGTGGCCGATGTGCAGGTAGCCGTTCGGCTCGGGCGGAAAGCGCGTCTGCACCTGGGCGTCGCCGAACTTTTTGGTGCGCACATCCTCGGCGATGAGGTCGCGGAGGAAGTTGGAGGGGGTGCGAGCGTCCTGGCTTTCCGGATTTGAAGTCGTCATTACTGCCATCTTCTTATTCTTCCACGAAAGGCTGTGCTCGACCGAGCGGCTGCACTCGACTCCTGTAATGGATGAATGCTGCCACGCGTTCCGGCGCCAAGCTGCCATCGGTCGCGGTTCGGTTTGCATAGACGTTTCGGCAGCGGATTGGGGGTGCGGGACCATTGCAGAAATGCCGGTCGAGGAGTAACTGACATGGATACGGAACTTTTGCAAGCAGCCCTCCGTAGTCTGAACCGGAGGTTATCTTGCACGGCCACTTAACAGTTGCAGATCGTGGTGGAATCGCCTTGTTGAATGAAGAACGGGGTCCAACGTGGGCCAACGCAATTGCGCTATTTGTATGGCTCCTCGCCGGCGCGGTTGCGTTCCTACCCTTCGCATTTGACACGTCGCCCTGGGACGCCGTGATCCTACGAGTTCCTGGCAATCAGGGCAATTGGTGGCACGCGCTAGTGGGTGCGCCTTTCTTTTTGGCTTACCCAATGATTTGGCTTCGCCTGCGCTCCCTCTTTTCGACCAAACTCTCGACGATGATGGGGAGACGCTTGATCTGGGGCGTCGTGGGTTTATCAATTGTCGCCACCGTACTGGTGCAGGTCCCATTTCTCCTGCACCTTGCCGGAACCAGCGAATGGCAACGTTTATCAGTTCTGAGCCTGGGCTTAGGTATCGTGGTCGCCAGTTCGATACTTTTCCTCCTGCGTCGCCGTCATTTTTGGCCTACCCGTGCGTGTCTCGTCGGCCTCAACACTGCTTACCTAGCCAACGCGGGATTGTGTCTCGTCGTGTACGGCGGAGCGACCGGCAGCGAATGGTCCAGATTAGGGTTGCTCGTATTAACGGTAATCGTCTGGCCAATGGTTTTCGAACTTGTTTGGCTTTTCCTCCAGACATTCCGCCCACGAGCCTTGCAATTGAATCGTGGCGGCACCTGATCGCGCGGCACAGATTAGCATCGAGGTCAGGCAGCGCCAGTTGTGGAGGGTTGACCGCCTACAGGGAAGTTGATAGTCGGTAAACAAGAAGTGGGAGAATTGGCTGAAACCAGAACTCATCCGAGCGATTCGAGCTTGACTTCGGCCTCCCGGATGCGTTCGAGGCAGACCTCGCGCCCAAGCACAACCATGGATTCAAACAGAGGCGGCGCGTTCTTGCGTCCGCACACCGCGACGCGGATGGGCTGGAACATGGGGCCGGCCTTGAGGCCGAGCGATGCCGCGGCCCCGCGAAGCGTCTGGTCGAGCGAATCGTGATCGAAGGAAGTTGTGGCAAGCACTTCCAGCGCGTACTGCAGCACGCGGCGCGCAAGCGCCGCATCGCCCTTCTGCGGAATCAACTCCGCGGGGTCATACGGAGCCAGCTCCGAGACAAAGAAAAAATCGGCGGCGGAGACGGCCTCGCGCAGGGTCTTGATGCGCTCGCGGATGAGCGGCGTGACGGCGAGAAGCTTTTCCGGCGAGGGATGCATCCCGGCCTGCTCGAAAAACGGCATCAGCAAGCCGCTCAGCTCCTCAACCGGCATGGCGCGGATATGCTCGGCGTTGAGCCACAAGGCCTTGGGATCGAACGAGGCAGATTCCGAAGAGCTCAAGGCTGCCTCATTGAAATTGACCACGGCATTGGCGCGGTTCACGCCCTCGAGCGTGAACAAGTCGCGAATCTCATCCACAGCCATAAAATCGCGGTCGTTCTTGGGCGACCAGCCAAGCAGGCAGAGAAAGTTGATGAACGCCGCAGGCAGAAACCCCGCATCGCGATAGGTGGTGACGCTGACCACGGGGCCGTGCTTGCGCTTGGAGAGTTTGGCGCCGTCGGGCGCGACCAGCAGAGGCAGATGCGCGAACTGCGGCGGGGCCGCGTTGAGCGCCTCGAAGATGAGCAGATGCTTGAAGGTGTTGGTCAGGTGATCCTGCCCGCGGATGATGTGGCTGATGCGCAAATCCGCATCGTCGGCGCACGAGGCCAAGTGGTAAGTCGGCATCCCGTCCGACCGCAGCAGGGCGAAGTCTTCCACCTCGTCGGCGAGCTTGGACTGCTCACCATAAACCCCGTCTAAAAATCGCAAAGTACGGGCCGAGCCGCCGCTAGGGCCGCGCGGCACGCGATAGCGCAGAGCGAACGGCTCGCCCGCGGCGGCGCGGCGGTCGGACTCTTCGCGCGAAAGCTCGCGCATACCGGCGTTGCACAGCCATGCGCCTTGCTGCGCTGAGGACTGTACATCTTCACCCGCGTGGGCGGGAGTGAAGTCGCGATAGGCAAGGCCCTTGGCGAAGATGACTTCGGCCTGCCGGCGGTGCAGCGCCAGGCGCTCGGATTGCTTGTACTCTTCGTCCCAGTTCAACCCCAGCCAGCGCAGCCCCTCGAAGATGGACTCGACGCTGGCCTCGGTGTTGCGCTCGAGGTCGGTATCGTCCAGCCGCAGCACCAAAGTTCCGTGATTGTGGCGGGCAAAGAGCCAGTTGAAGATGAACGTTCGGGCGCTGCCCACGTGCAGAAAGCCGGTGGGCGAGGGAGCAAAACGAACGCGCGAAGGTTGAGTTGAAGTGGGAGTGGAATCGGGCATCGTGTCGATGACTCATATCAAGTGGTTTCCACTCACGATGCTAGCATTCGCGCCTGCTTCGCTTCCAGGCGTGGCCGGTTCAGCTCTGCGGCGCAATGGGCGGCTGCGGCGGGTACGGCTGCGGGGGCTGCGGCGGCCAGTAAGCCTGCGGCGGCACGGGCACCACTTTCCAGTCCGCGAAGGCCAGCACGTAGAGCAGCACCAGAGTGCCCAGCGTGGGAATGATGCAGCAGAGCGAAAGCCACGGCGAAAAGCCCGCCTTCTTGCATATGAACCAACACGGAACCATCACAATTGCGATGGAAACCAGGATGACGATGGGAATGATGAATATAAAGGCCATGACCATCTTCCGCATCATCTCGGGGTCGAGCGTAGGCTGGGATTGAAGCAAAAGCGCCAATTCGTGCATGGGAATCTCCTTGGACAGGATGGAAGCTCGAAGCCAAGGTATAGCCAATTTCCGAAAACTGCAATGGAAATCGCAGAGCTCCGCTTGAGACGCCAGAAAATTGGCCTTGCCGCTTTGACGGCGAAACCGCTGTGGTCACGCTAGGAATGGCGACCGCAGCGCAAGCGGTACGAGAGTGGCCGCTGCCGGTCTATTCTTGAGTTAATTGAGCCTGAAACGCTGGTGCTTATGAATCGAAATCTCTTTCTTTGCCTTCTGGCCTTGGCGGCGTTGCCAGGCGCCCTGGGCGCGAGTACCGTAACCCCACTGCACGAAGGATGGCGCCTCGAATCGGCCTGCAAGCTGCAGGCAGGCGGCGAAGCCATTTCGGCCGCCGGCTTTCCAGTCGAGGACTGGATCAAAACCTCCGTGCCCAGCACGGTGCTCGCCGCGCAAGTGGCCGCGGGCATCTATCCCGATCCTTACTTCGGCGACAACCTGCGCAAGATTCCCGGCGTCAGCTATCCCATCGGGCAGAACTTTTCCAATCTGCCCATGCCAACTGACAGCCCTTATCGCTGCGGATGGTGGTACCGCGACTCGTTTGCGGCGCCGGCCGTGACGATGCCCGACGGGCGCTTCTGGCTGCACTTAGGCGGCATCAACTATCGCGCCGACATTTGGCTCAACGGGCACAGGATCGCCGACGGCACAAAGATTGCGGGAGCGTATCGCACTTACAATCTCGATGTGACCCAGTATCTGAAGCCGGGCAAACAGAACGTGCTCGCGGTGGAGACATTCGCGCCCACCGATAAAGATCTGGGCATCAACTGGGTCGACTGGAATCCCGCTCCACCGGACAAGGACATGGGCGTGATCGGAGCGGTGAACCTGGTGGCCACCGGCCCGGTGGAAGTGCGCTCGCCCATGGCAGTCACGCACTTTCGCGACGGCCGCCTGAGCACGGCGTACCTGACCGTGTACGCGGAGCTGCGCAACGGATCGGACAGCCCCGTGAAAGGCGTGGTTTCGGGCACGGCCGCCGGCGCGCACTTTGAACAAAATGTCGAGCTCGCGCCGCGCGAAGACCGCACCGTGGTCTTCACGCCGGAGCAGTATCCGCAGCTGCGCATCCAGAATCCGAAGCTGTGGTGGCCTTACCAGCTGGGCCAACCGCATCTGGAGCGGCTGACAGTAAGCTTCACGGCGCAAAACCAAAACCACTCCGAGCCAAGCGACCAGCAGAGCGTCGAGTTCGGCATTCGCGAGATCACGTCGGAGCTGACGGCCCACGGCAGCCGGCTTTTCCGCATTAACGGCAAGCGCATGCTGATTCGCGGTGGCGGCTGGGCACAGGACATGCTGCTGCGCACCAGCGAGACGCGCCTGCGCGAACAGTTCCAGATGGTGCGCGATATGCACCTGAACGCGCTGCGCCTCGAAGGCAAGCTCGAGACCGATGCGTTCTTTCGTCTCGCCGACCAGGAAGGAATTTTGGTGATGGCGGGCTGGTGCTGCTGCGACCACTGGGAGCAATGGAAGACCTGGACTGCCGATGACCTGACCATCGCTACGGCCTCGCTGCACTCGCAGATGCTGCGCCTGCGCTACCACCCCAGCCTGCTGGTGTGGCTGAACGGCAGCGATAACCCGCCCCCGCCGGACGTGGAGACCGCCTATCTAAGAGTCGAGGCGGATACGCACTGGCCCAATCCGGTCCTTTCATCGGCGTCCGCTCGGCCCACCACGGTCACCGGCGAAAGCGGCGTGAAGATGTTGGGACCCTACAACTATGTCGAGCCCAGCTATTGGTATGTGGACAAGCGCTTCGGCGGCGCATACGGCTTCAACACCGAGACCAGCCCTGGGCCGGCGATTCCATCGCTCGCCAGCCGCAAAATATTTCTCTCCGATCCGGCCGCGTGGCCTCCGGGACCAGACTGGAGCCTGCACTACGGCGGTGGAGGTTTCACCACGCTCAAGGTCTTTGACGATGCGATGGACGACATCTACGCCACGCCGGACTCGGCCGCCGACTACACGCGCATGGCGCAAACCATGGAGTACGATTCCGAGCGCGCCATGTTCGAGGCCTACACCAAAAACAAGTACGACTCAACGGGCGTGATTCAGTGGATGCTCAACAACGCCTGGCCCTC
>JBOGLX010000132.1:0-10646 GCA_050745765.1 Occallatibacter sp.
CATGATGAGCGATGCCAGCTTCAGTTCGTCAACCGCTGTTTTGCGGTCTGCCACCTGACCCAGTTGAATGCCATGCTGCCGGAGAGGATTTTCGAGTTCGGCTAGACGAAATTCAATCTGCAAAATGGCGGGCGTAAAGACTTGACGGAACTGGTTGGCCTGCTTCGTTGAACGCCAGTAGGTGAAATCTGCCAACGCACTCGTGGCGTTCTCAACGATGACATACTCCACCCGATCTTGTAGTCGATTCGCCCACGCCAGGACACTCTCGACGCTGGCAGGGTCCGGCGTCACGATGCCTACCGCCGTAAATCGGACGCCGGTCGCCGCGACATCCTGATACATCGAGTCGAACCAGCCCGCAGCAACTTGGCCGGCACCAGCTCCCATGTCGGCGAGGATGATCGGAGTGCCGCCATCGAGATGATCGACGAATGCATCCAAGCCCGCCGGGGTATGAACATCGACTTTGGTTACGGTCCCGTTGAAAAAGTGCTTCAGAGATCCACGGGCCTTGTTCTCGGTATCGAGATCGAGAAGGGTGACGGGAATCTCGTTGACCTGAAGCCATTCGGCCAGGGCGACCGCGACGCCGGTTTTGCCGACGCCACCTTTGCCGCCCATGGTAAAGACGACGCGCTTTGAAAACTCCGTCATTGCTCACCCCCAGTGGCCGTCAAGGTCAGGGGTTCATTTTCCTGGAAGACGAAGCGCGCCGATTTCGGCTTCTGAAGAATCGGCTTTGTCTTGAGAGCGGCAACGGAGGCGAACCCTGCCGATTGCGCATCCACTGATTCGAGCGGTGGCAGTTCGAATTGTGTACGCTTGCGATGTTTCGCGCGCACTTTCACGAACGAATGAAGCGTGCTGGGCGCGACGTACAGCCCGAGCCGTTCATGAAAGAGCTGGGCGACTTCCCGGTATGTCCGTCCCTTGCGGCGCAGTTCCCGGATCAGCTCGCGGTGCGGCTCAAGTTTTGAGCGTGGGGATTTTGGTGGAAGAGATTCGAGAATGGATTGAAGCACTGGTTCCATGTTCAATGGCTCCAGAGCACTTTCGATCATGGTCCGATAATGGTCCGATTACCCGCTCCAACTGTGCCTGAAAGTGCCTTACTGTGCCATCCGTGCCGTCTAGTTTCAATAAGTTACCAGACAGGCGACCACTTTGCGGCAATGTCCACCAGTTTGGAAAGCTGTGTCTTGGCTTCGAACATGTTTACGGTCGGCATGGCGGACTCCCACTCAACTGAGCTAAGCTACGTCTAGCAGGCAGTTCACTACACCGCAACCGTAAAGCTATCCTCGGTCCGCGTCACCGCATGGTAGAGCGTATCGCGCTCGACTGGTACGCGTCCCGCCTCGACGATCAGGCGGCAAAGCTCCTTGCGCGTCATGCCCTGAGGGGTGGTGGCGCCGGCATCGTGGTAGATCTTCTCCTCGATCACCGTGCCGTCCAGGTCGTCGGCGCCAAAGCGCAGCGCGATCTGCGCAATCTTTGGCGTCATCATCTGCCAGTAGGCCTTGATGTGCGCAAAGTTGTCCAGCAAGAGGCGGCTCACCGCAATCTGCCGGATGTCGGTCAGTCCCGTGGTGACGGGCAGGTGGTCGAGCGGCGTGTTTGCCGGGTGAAAAGCCAGCGGAATGAAGGTCTGAAAGCCCCCCGTCTCGTCCTGCAGTGCGCGCAGCTTGAGCAGGTGATCCACGCGGTCGGCGTCGTTCTCGATGTGCCCATACAGCATGGTCGCGTTGGTCCTGAAGCCCATCTTGTGGGCCATTCGCGCCGTTTCCAGCCACTCCTCGCCGTCGATCTTGTGGTCGCAGATGATGGAGCGGACCCGCGCGGCGAAGATCTCTGCGCCCCCGCCGGGCATCGAGTCCACGCCGGCCTCGCGAAGCTTGATCAGAGTTTCCTGCACCGAAAGCTTGGCGCGCCGCGCCAGGAACGCGATCTCCACCATGGTGAAGGCCTTGATGTGTACCTTCGGGAAACGCTCTTTAAGGCCGCGAATCAGGTCGAGAAAGAATTCGAAGGGAAGGTCCGGGTGCAGTCCGCCGACAATGTGGAACTCCGTAACCGCCTCGGAGTAGCCCGAGGCCGCGGTCTGCCACGCCTCTTCGAGCCCCATGGTGTAGCCGGCGGCGTCGCCCTTCTTGCGGCCAAAGGCGCAGAGCCGGCAGGCGGCCACGCACACATTGGTCGGGTTGATGTGGCGATTGACGTTGAAGTAGGTCACGTCTCCGTGCATGCGCTCGCGCACATGGTTGGCGAGCCAGCCCACGGCGAGCACGTCGCGCGATCCATAGAGCGCCATGCCGTCGCCGTAGCTGAGCCGCTCGCCGGCGAGCACGCGCGCGGCGATCGGCTCCAGCCGCGGGTCGTATGTACGAAAGGGATGGCCCTCGAGGGTTGCGGCCGGGGCCAAGGCCGCCGTTTCGGTCTGCATATCCAAATCATACCGAAATTCGCGTCCCTTAGAACGAAGACGGCACGCAATTCCCCTGAACCCTGATCCCTGATCCCTGTTCTCTATTCCCTAATCCCTGTTCCCTATTCCCTGATCCCTGTTCCCTATTCCCTGATCCCTGTTCCCTAGTCCCTAGTCCCTGCCCCGCGCCTACTTCCGGCTGCTCTCCATCCCCGCCGCCTGCGGCTCAATGAGCACGCCGTCGTCCATCGAGGCGGCCACCACCTGGCCGCCCGCCGGGCGGACGATGGCCACATCGTAACCCGTGTGCCACCACTTCCAGGTCCAGGTTTTGGGGTCGATCGCGTAGATCTCCTCGCTGCTGCGGGAGCTGACCAGCACCCGCTTGAGTGCCGGATCGTAGCACAGGTCGTCCACATCGCGGAACGGCATCCGGTCCAGCCACTTCCAGTGATTGCCGTTGTCGTGGGTAAAGAAGACGCCCTCGCGCGTACCCAGCCACAGCGTGCCGTCGGGCGAAAACGCGACGCGGTGGATGCGCGTGACCATCTGGGGAAGGCTGATCGGCATCCAGCTCAGGCCGCCGTCGGTGGACTCGACCACCCCCGACGGCTGCGCCGCCGCCAAAGTGCCGTCGTGCTGCGCCACGGACTGGTAGTCGCTGGCGTCCATCACCGGACCGCCCTGCCAGGTGGCGCCCTTGTCCCTGCTGGTAAAGAGGCCAATGTCGGTCGAGGCCAGCCACACGTCCCCGGAGGCGTCGAGAGCAGTCACCTGCGCGTCAAGGCTGCTAACCGGCTCCTTGACCTTCTTCTCGACATTGACCCGCGTGCCGTGGATGTTCTCCGTAACCGACTTCAGAACGGTGTTGGCCAGGGTGCTCATCGGCCGCCAGGTGGAATCGCCGGGCGGGTCCGGTTCCGCGCTGGAAGCGCCGGCCGCCGGGGGCAGAGCATAGATTCCGTGGCTCGTCCCCGCCAGCACCGTGCCGTCTTCGGCTTCAGCCAGCGCGAATACGTCCAGGCCATCGAGGCCGCCGCCGATATGCGTCCAAGTTGCGCCGCCGTCCTGGGAGACGAAAACTCCGCCGTAGCTCTTGTCGTTCACCACCCCGGCATAGAGCCGCCGCGGATCGTTGGGATCGACGAGCAGGGCCTCGACCTTGCGCCCGGAGATGCCCGTATTCGACTCCGCAAAGCTGACTCCGGCGTTCTCGCTCGCTAGCACGCCGCCGCGGTCCGTCGCCATCAGCACGTGGTTGGGGTTCCGCGGATCGACATAAACGTCGTTCACGATCACATCCGGCCCGGTCATGCGCCGGAATGTCCGCCCGCCATTATCGGTCTTGTAAAGTCCTTCCGTGGTTCCCGCGTAGACAACGTCGGGGTTCTTCGGATCCTGCCTCAGAACCCGCGTCCTGCGCGCGCTCGAGGGAATGCCGTTGATCTTGTGGAAGAGCAGGCCGGCGTCGAAGCTCTTGTAAATGCCGCTGCACGCGCTTAGGTAAACGGTGCGCGGACGCTCGGGATCGACCAGCATCGAGAACACGTCGGAGTCCACAATCAGGCCCCGGTCGATGTGCTCCCAGGTTCGGCCGCCGTTCACCGTTTTCCAGGGCAGATGCCAAGTGCCCGCGTAGACGATCTCCGGATTGAGCGGGTCCACCGCCAGCGACTGCACCTCATGGATCTCGCGGTCGCCGACGGGGCTGATCTGCTCCCACGTCGCGCCCGCATCGGTCGTGCGGAATACGCCCTCCAGGGTTCCCGCAAAAAGCGTCCTGGGATCGGACGGCGACTGGATAAAGGCGTAAACCGACTGCCCGCGCAGTCCCGGAAGCTCGCGCCACGTGCGCCCGGCGTCGTGGCTGATCCACACGCCCCCGTCTACGCGGTCGGCCCGCCATCCGGCTGCGTAAATCGTGGCCGGATCCTGGGAATCGACGACGATGTGGTCCAGGATCAGGTCGTTCGAACTTCCCAGCCGGGCCAGATGATGCCAGGACGCGCCGCCATCCACGGATTCGTAGATCCAACCCGTGGTGGCGCCCAGGTAAAGATGGTTGGGCTGGCCCGGCACGGCGCCAAACGCGCGCGCGTCGCCCCCATCCGGCCCCACCGTGGTCCACCCCAGCGACAAAGACCTGTCGCTCGGGGCCACGGTGCTCGACGGCGCCTGTTCTTGCGCGTTCAAACCCACGGAGAGAAACATCGAGGCAAAAAGCGCCAGCGCCATATACCTGCGCCCGCAAACGCTATCAAGATGCAACGGAAGATGGTTCATCTAGGCAAGAAACTCCAGTGGAGAAAAAGAATCTATTCAAAGAATAAACAATCTTCAGCGGCAATCCAAATGAAAGAGGCTGACCGGAAAGCCGGCCAGCCTCGAACTATTGCAGGAGGAGTGTTTTAGTCGTTAGTCCGCCGGACCCTCTTCGGCATTCCGATGAGGGTCCGGCGAACCGATCGCAACCGGAGCAGGCCGCAAGGCCTATTTCGCGGCGTGGTGATGATGATGACGCTCAGGCAGAGGCACGCGCTTCTGCGCCGTAATCTCCGACTCGTTCACCGGAGTGGTTCCCGGAACGTCGGCGTTGAAGTCGGCTCCCGAGGGCACCAGGTAGTCGAGCACCTGCTGTCCGTCAGTGTCGTTGGTTACAGCGGTGATCCGCGAAGGATCGATGCCCTTCTCGGTCACCAGGTAGTCCTTGGTGTTGACGGCACGCTGCCCGGCGAAGTGTTCCACCCTGATACGCCGCCGCTTGTACCTCGCGGCACGCGCCTCTTCCTTCGAGGTGATCGCCTTCTCGGCCGCATCGGACTCGCCGATCACCACGACCTTGGCATCGGGCTGCTGTTGCAGATCGATGGCCACCTGGTCGAGGCAGGCCTTGGCTTCGTTATCCACGCGCATCGGACGGCGCTTGTCGGTGGTAAAGCTGATCGAGCACAGCGCCTGGGTCACCGGCTTCGGCGGCGGCGGCGGCGCCACGATGTTCACCGTGGTGTTGGCCGATGCCGTGTTGCCCTTGTTGTCGGAGACCTTACACGTTATCCCCACCGCACCTGTCGGCGCGCCCGTGGAGGAGTAGACGGCCGTGGCGCCGTTGCCCGTAATGGTGCCCGCCGACGCCGAGTAGTCGTAAGTCAGCGGCAGGTTCTGCGGGCTCACCGCTGTGGAAGTAATGGTGCTGGTGTCGCCCGGCTTGATGGTCTCGGGGTTGGCCGAGCAGCTGATCGTCGGCGGCTCGAATGCCTTCACCGTGAAGCTCGCCGAGCAGGTCGCCGTCTCCCACGCCTTCTCGCCTTCGCGCCCCTTCTTGCCTTCCTTCACCGTTCCCTGCACCGTGTAGCTGCCGGGAGCCAGCGAATCGGTGGCCACCGTGGCCGTGGCGTCGCTGCCCGTCGCCCCGGATCCGCTCCACGAGTAAATGGCGTTCATCTTCGGATTCAGGTTGCCCGCGGTTCCCGTAATCGTAATCGGCGTGCCGGGGAAGACAGAATCCGGATTCGCGGAGCAGGAGAGCGTAACCGGCGGAGGCGGCGCTATCGAGCCAACATGGATCACAATGCCTGCGCTCAGGCGCGCCGCATTGATGTTGGCGCGGCCGCCCTCGATTCCGGTTCCGAAATCGGCGTGCATGTACTCGTAGTCGGCCTGGAACAGCCGGATGGCCAGATGGTGATTGAACAGAGGCGTCTCATAGTCCATGCCGCCGCCCACGGTCAAATCGGGGCCCCAACGGCCAGGATTGTGCCAGGGTCCGTCGATGCGCGCGGTGCCCACCAGACCGTGTACAAAGGGCGTGACGGTCGCCGTCGGGTAGCGGAAGATGAGGCCGGCGGACAAAGTCTGGAAGCCGTCGTCGTTGCCGTGCTCCCCAATGTTCGAGTATGGCGACTTTTGTGCGCCCCATTCATGAAGGCCGTACTCGCCTTGCGCGCCGACATAACGGTTGAAGAAATAGGCGCCGCTGATCAACCCGCCTAAGTTGACCGCATCGTAAGAATTGGTGCTGATCGCCGGCCCGGGTATCGGGGTGTTTACCGTCCCGTTGGGAGCCAGGTAACTGTACCCCATAAAGATGTCGAACCGGGACGCATATTGATCCGACGCTGTTCCCTTGGCTGCCGGCGATGCCTGGGCCGCGAGCGCGACCGGCATCATCGCCGCAATTGCCAGCGTAAGTAACCGGCTCACAGACTTCGAAACACGAGAATACATGCTTGATCCTCCGCAATTTCGCTGATTCACTGTTAGAAGAGACTCTTGGCGAGTACAACCTGCACTTGTTTCGACCAACCTTGCGCAGGTGGCGCAATGTCTATCGTCGCTACACCATCCTTAAAGTATCATAGGAGGGTTTGCGCAGAACACAATTTTTCAACAAGATGCCCGATGCAACACCCGGTACGCCAGGCCACGAAAAATTACTTTGGTAACTTTCCTGGGAGCCGCAACCCAGTCAATTACTGTGCTTCACCCTGCATTCAGGGTTTTCAGCAGGCTACGCGGCTCGCGCTGAATCTTCTCCTGTAGAAGCGTAATCGCGTGTAAAAGTTGCTCCGGGCGTGGAGGACACCCCGGAACATAAACGTCCACCGGAACGATCTGGTTAACGCCCTGCACCAGCGCGTAGTTATTGAACACACCGCCGGAGGTGGCGCAGGCGCCCATGGAAATGACCCACTTCGGCTCCGGCATCTGATCGTAGAGCCGGCGCAAAACCGGCGCCATCTTCCACGCCACCCGGCCGGCAACCACCATCAGGTCTGACTGCCGCGGCGAAGCGCGGAAGACCTCGGAACCAAAACGGGCGATGTCGAAGCGCGCCGCGCCCATCGACATCATCTCGATGGCGCAGCAAGCCAGGCCAAAAGTCATCGGCCACACCGAGTTCTTGCGAATCCAATTCACGGCGAAATCCAGCGAAGTGAGAAAGACGCCCTCCGGCTCTTCGAAGCCGTAGTTCACCTGCTGCACCCTGATCCGGTTTTGCGCGCTGCTATCCAGCGCCCCGAATAAGTAACGATCGCGCTCCGCCGTGGCCGCCATGGCCTCAGTATACCGCTCCGCCGACAGCGATCGGCCTCCTCCGGGTTAGCAGCCCGTGGTATAAGTCGTGTTTTGAAATGGCACGAGCTTCGGCAAGCTCAAAGCAGGCTTTTGGTCGTGTCCCCATGAGCATGCGGCCCGCCCACGGGGATGAAAATCAAATCATTATTGAAGCTGCCGGGATCACCGCGCCGTAGGCGCAGCGTTTGTTAGCCCCGCGCTTTAGCGTGGGGTAGCCGATCCCCCGAATGTCTCCAGTCCCATAGGGACGGCGCCGTCGTCGGTGGTTTTGGACCGTGCCGTAAAGCCTCCCGAATCACTGGGGCTCGCGCCCCTGAGGAATGGTCTTTCCAATATCCCGACCCCTATCACGGCTGTTCGGGACAAACATATCTCGCCCAATCCCGCCATCCTCATAAAAAAGATTGAAGAAAACGCGGGCTGCTGGGTTATCCTTCAAATTACTCTTACCAAGTTGTAAGAATCCACTCAACCTTCATCTCTCCGGGTTGTCGCACCGGGTCCGAATCCATCGCCAGGCACCCGCCGGCCGTTTCACCTTTCCGGGCCGCTTGACGAGAAAACCAAAGTGTTTTTCCCCTCCCAGCAGTCCGGGGGATACCTCTATCAGTTGGAGCCCAAAAGAATGCGTAGCTGCCGAACCGTCCCTCTTTTGCTCTCATCCGTCTTCCTCGGCCTTCCCGCGCTGGCCCAGACGCCCGCCTCGGCTCCAGTCACCCAGGCGCAGATTGACGCCCTCAGGCAAGCCGTGCAGAACGCCCAGTCCGCCGGCGACAACGCCTGGATGCTCGCCTCCGCCGCCCTCGTCCTGCTCATGTGCGGCCCCGGCCTGGCCCTCTTCTACGGCGGCCTGGTGCGCAAGAAAAACATCCTCGGCACCATGATGCAGAGCTTCGCCATGATGTGCATGGTCACCATTCTCTGGGCCATTGTCGGCTACTCGCTGGCCTTCGGCCACGGCAACCTGTTCATCGGCGGCTTCGGCCAACTCTTCCTGCGCGGCGTCGGCCTCGCTCCCAATCCCGACTACGCCGCCACCATCCCCGAGCAGACCTACATGATCTACCAGCTCATGTTCGCCATCATCACCCCGGCGCTGATCACCGGCGCCTTCGCCGAACGCATGAAGTTCAGCGCCATGGCCATCTTTCTCTCCCTCTGGTCGCTCCTGGTCTACTGCCCCATGGCGCACATGGTCTGGGGCGTCGGCGGCCTGCTCAACGCCACCGGCAACCACATTCCCAGCCTCGACTTCGCCGGCGGCACCGTCGTCCACATCACCAGCGGCGTCTCCGCCCTGGTCGCCTGCCTCTACATCGGCAAGCGCGTCGGCTATCCCAGGACCGCCATGCCTCCGCACTCCATGGTGCTGAGCTTTATCGGCGCCTGCCTCCTCTGGGTGGGCTGGTTCGGCTTCAACGCCGGCAGCGCGCTCGGCGCCGGCCCGCTGGCCACCAGCGCCTTTGTCAACACGCAATTTGCCACCGCTACCGCTGCCCTCGGCTGGACCATCTTCGAGTGGATTCACAACGGCAAGCCCACCGCCCTCGGCGCCATCTCCGGCGCCGTCGCCGGCCTGGTCGCCATCACCCCTGCTTCCGGTTTTGTCCAGCCTTTTGCGGCTCTTTTCATCGGCCTGGCCGCCGGCTTCGTCTGCTCCTTCATGGTCTTCATCGTCAAGTCCAAGTTCGGCTACGACGACTCACTCGACGCCTTCGGCGTGCACGGCATGGGCGGAACCCTGGGCGCCCTGCTCACCGGCGTTTTCGCCACCCAGGTCATCAACCCCATCTACGGCAAGGGCGTTGCCACCGGCGGCATGGACGGCCACTGGTCGCAGGTCCTCTACCAGGCGGCAGGCGTGGGCGTTTCTTGGACCATCTCCATCGTCGGTACACTGGTGCTGCTCTTCATCGTCGATAAGATCGTCGGCCTGCGCCTCACCCCCGAGCAGGAAAACACCGGCCTCGATCTCTCCCAGCACGGCGAGGAAGGCTACGACTTCAACACTTAACCCGCGCTTCGTCCGAAGCCGGCACAACATCAGACTCCCGTGCCCCATCCATTCCACGCTCTTTGTGGAATGGGTGGGAAACCCCCAAAGCGTCGCGCAGGACCGGTCGGAAAAGAGGCCGGCGAAAAAAGCCAACTTGGTGCCCCATCCATTCCACGCTCTTTGTGGAATGGGTGGGAAACCCCAAAGTTTCCAGGCAACGGTCCCGAAGTATTTCAGGGCCCCAAAACATTCGGCGGACGAGCGGCCCCCAACCACCCCTCCCGCCTGATACGCTGTCAGACGAGGCTTTTTGCTTATGCTCAAGATTGAAGCCGTACTTCAGCCCTCCAAACTCGACGCCGTCAAGGATGCCCTGCTCGAAGCCGGCATCGAAGGCATGACCATCCTCGAAGCCCGCGGCCACGGCCGCCAGAAGGGCCACACCGAGTTCTACCGCGGCCGCGAGTACACGGTAGACCTCCTGCCCAAAATCAAGCTCGAGCTGGTGGTCAACGACGACCTCAAGGAAAAGGCCATCGCAGCCATCGTCGGCGCCGCCCGCACCGGCCGCATCGGCGACGGAAAAATCTTCATCAGCCGCATCGACGAAGCCATCCGCATCCGCAACGACGAACGCGGCGAAACCGCGCTGTAGAGCGCTGAAGCCTTGCACGTTCGCCGGATGGATGGACAACAGCGGGCGGCGGATAGGCTGCGAAAAATTCTCCGCGAGCGAGGCTTTGTAACAGGGCACGACTTTAGTCGTGCCGCAAACGCCGCAAAATGAGCGAGGGCTTTAGCCCCTGCGGGATGGCGATTTCACGATGGCTGTCTCCTGGTCCAAGTCGTTCATTGCTTCCAATCCCAGGTTCGAACTCACCCAGCCGGAGTCGCGCCCGAGGCTACAAACCGGGCAGATGACCATCGTGTATGAGTGCCTCGATAAGCTCGGCAGACCATCGCTAAGCGAATTGGTGAAATGCTGCGAAGCGAACGGCTACAAAACCAAAAAGGAAATCAAATTGTCTGTCCTCTATCAGCTGAAACTGATGGAAGACGGCACGATAAATCGCATCAAACATGCCCAGCGTCAGGTCGTCCGCGTGCTTTGAGAGCCGGAGAAGACCATCCCTACAGGGGCTGAAG
>JBOGLX010000133.1:0-12290 GCA_050745765.1 Occallatibacter sp.
CTTTATGGCTGTTCCATGGTCGCTGCACCCAAAGCCCGCTGCCCCACCCATGCGACTTTTTTCTGTCGCATGGGTGGGATGCGACGACTGGTGGGTACATCATCTCTGGAACTGCTTTAGCGCCGGCGAATCCGTCAACCTGCTAACTCCGCTAACTCCGCTTCAGTAATTCCTTTCCAGATTCATCCCTTTATAGAGATAGGCTACCTGCTCGCCGTAGCCATTGAACATGAGCGTGGTGCGGAGTTGGTCGTAGAACGGAAGGCCGATGCGGCGCTCCGTTTTCTGGCTCCAGGGTACGCGATCGACCTTGGGGTTGACGTTGGAGTAGAAGCCATAGGCGCCGGGGGACTGCTCGTTCCAGGTGGTGTCTGGCTCGTGTTCGACAAACTTGATTTTCACGATGGACTTGGCGGATTTGTAGCCGTACTTCCAGGGGAGGACAACACGCACGGGCGCGCCGTCCTGGTTGGGCAGCACGTCGCCGTAAAGGCCGAAAGTGAGCAGCGTGAGCGGGTTCATGGCCTCGTCCATGCGCAGGCCCTCGACGTAGGGCCAGTCGATGGTCGCGTCCTGGCCGGCCCATTTGTCCACCTTCCAGTTGAAGTAGGAGACGAACTGGATGTATTTGGCCGAAGGCAGCGGGTTGCACTGCTTGATCAGCTCGGACAGCGAGTAGCCGACCCAGGGAATGACCATGCTCCAGGCCTCGACGCAGCGAAGGCGGTAGACGCGATCTTCAAGCGGGCGCAGCTTGAGCAGGTCTTCGATGTCGAAGGTGAGCGGCTTCTGCACCTTGCCCTCGACCTTGACGCTCCAGGGGCGCGTGGGCAAGCCGCCGGCGTTCTTCGCGGGCTCGTCTTTCTGGACGCCGAACTCGTAGTAGTTGTTGTAGTGGGTGATGTCCTGGTAGGGCGTGAGGGTTTCGCCGGTGGTGGTGAGCGGGCTGGGGACGGTCTTGAGCTTGGTGTCGGCGTGCACGGTAGCGCGCGGGTTAAGGGCGGCGGCCAGACGATCTGCGCCCAGGGCCGCGGCGCCCGCAGCCGCCGCTCCGGCAGCGGCGTTGCGGAGGAAGCGCCGGCGGCTCAGGTACTTCTCGTATTCGCTGCGGGAGGTGATTTCGGAGGAGGGAATGTCGGGCGGTTTGCCGATGAGCATGGTTGACCTCGCTTGGGAAGGGCCGTATGCAACTACAACTATTAGACACCCGCGCGGGGCGGCACGTTACAAATCGAAGGTTGTTTGCGTTGCCGGCGCGAAAATGTATCCGTAACGGTTTACATCTATCGAGAAGGAAGAGAGTGGCGACGACTCCGAAGCGGCCCCTTCGGGCCGAGTCGAGTCCCCTGTGGTAAAGAGCTTATGCGGTGCGGGCGAAGACATGCGCTTCGAGGCGGGCGAGGCGGCCTCCGTGGTCCTTGCGAACTTCGTCTTCCATGCGGTCGAAGCGAATCTCCAGACGACTGAGGCGCTCGTTGAGGCCAGAGAATCCGGCCTTCATCTCAGAACGCAAGTCATCGATGCGTTGGCCGAGGCTCTGGTTCAGGCTGTTGATGGCTCGATTGTTGAGCACAGTTGAGCCAAGCCACACGACGAGAAGAGAGATCATGGGCAACCCGATCGCAAGATAAAGTTGGAGATTCGTCATCATGATCTGCTCCATTGTAGCCTGGATCGCTTCGCAAAACCAAGAACTTACGCGAAGTTCAGACTGCTTTCGGCTCAGCTCCTGTCGGCGCCCGGTAGCGCCGCTCCACGCGATCGGGCAGACGCGCATCCTCGACGCGCACGCCGCCGCACTTCTCGATCACGCGCGCCGAGGCAATGTTAGTCGTGTTACAGGTGACCAGCGCGCTATCGACGCCCATGGCGTGGAGTTTCTTGAGCGCCAGCCGCAACGCCGCTGCGGCCACGCCGCGGTTCCGGCATGAAGGCCGCACTTTGTAACCGATATGCCCGCCCATCTTTTCAAGATGCGGCGTCAGCCGGTGGCGCACGTAGATCTCGCCG
Organism: Occallatibacter sp.; assembly: GCA_050745765.1. Lineage (GTDB taxonomy): Bacteria > Acidobacteriota > Terriglobia > Terriglobales > Acidobacteriaceae > Telmatobacter. The sequence goes on from JBOGLX010000133.1 coordinate 2,011, forward strand.
AGAATGCGGCCATCGGCCTCTATGAAGTACGCATCCATAGGTACGACCTCGGGCGTGGGCGCGCCGCCATGCTTCATCTCGGCGAGGAGCGCATAGAAGGGCGCATAGCCTTCCCACGCGACGGCGAAACTGCCGGTGTAGACGTGAAACTCGCCGGCCGCGCGAAACTCGCCGAGCATCTCGGCAAATTCTTTGTCGCGGCCAGGCGTCATCGGCGTGAGGACTACGCGTGAAGCGAGATGGTGGTCCGTCATACGGCTCCTAAATTCCGTTTGCAGGAGGCGCGGCTTCAGCCGCGTTCGGCTTGGCGAACGGCCACTCATGCAGTTGGCGGGCGCGGACCAGATAGATCAGCGTGCCGGAGACGCCGATGCCGGCGGCGACTGCAACTTCGCCGAGCGCATGGGCGCGATTGGCAAGGATGAAGAAAAAGCCGGCCATAGCCGCCAGCGGAGGCAGCGGATAAAGCGGAATTTTGAAAGGCCGCCGCAGCTCTGGCCGCCTCACGCGCAGCCAGATCACGCCCACTTGCTGCAACAGAAACTGCAAGAGGATGCGGGTGATGACCAGCATGGTAATGACCTGCTCCAGCGAAAAGAAACAAAAGCAGGCGGCGACCACGCCCAGCGCCACCAGCGAGCGGTGAGGAATGCCGTGGCGCGGATGCACGGCGGCGAGGAAGCGGAAGTAGTTTCCGTCGCGCGCAGCGGCGTAGGGCACGCGCGAGTAGCCGAGCAGGAGAGAAAACACCGATGCGAAGGCCGTCCACATGACCAGCAGAGCGATGGTGTAGCCTGCCCATTGCCCGAATGCGGAGCGGGCGATATCGGCGACCAGCCGGATGCGTGTGGCGGCGCTTTGGGCCGCGTGCAGAGCGGCGTCGCGCATGGAGGGCAGCGCGGCCATGTTCATGGCGATGTAAAATACCGAGACCAGCAAAACCGAAAGCAGAATGGCGCGCGGAATGGTGCGTTCGGGCTGGCGGACTTCGCCGCCGAGGAAGCAGATGTTGTAGTAGCCCCAGTAGTCGTAGGTGGTGATCAGCGTAGCCTGCGCCAGGCCGCCGAGGGCGATGGCCGCGGGCAGCGCAGGCGCGGCGGGCATGCGCCAGCCGCCGGTGGCCGCCGCATGAGCAAAGCCGGAGACGATGACGCCGGCAATCGCCGCCATCACGCCGCCAAACAGCACCCAGGCCATTCCGGTAACCACACTCAAGCGGCGATAGAGCATCCAGGTGACGGTGAGGCAGGCGGCGGCGGCGACAAAACTCGAGTAGTGCAGTGCCGGCCACGCGGCGATCGGTCCGGAATCGAGTCCCGGCCAGAAGATTCCCAGAAAGCCGGCCAGGCCGATGCAGCCCGATGCGATGGACAAAGGAGCCGTAAAGCTCAACTGCCAGACGAAGAGAAAGCTGAGCCAGTTGCCGGCGCGGTCGGGCCCATAGATCTCGCGCAAAAAAGCATAAGAGCCGCCGGCGCGCGGGAAAGCCGCGCCCAGCTCGGCCCACACCAGGCCGTCGGCTACGGCGATGACTGCGCCCAGCACCCACGCCCAGATGGAGAGCCGGAAGCCGGCCGCGGCAATCACCAGCGGCAGCGTGATGAAGGGGCCGACGCCGATCATCTCCAGCATATTGAAGAGCACGGCTGAGCGCAGGCCGATGCGCCGTTCGAGGGTTGCGCCGCCGCCGGGGCCGGCCGCGCTGCCAGACGTGGGTTGCTCGGAAGTCATGGTGGGCCTTCGTGCTCCACGGATTGTACACTGGCGTTGACCATGAATCTTTCTTCCAAATGGCTTCGAGCGGCAGCGTGTGTGGCCCTGGCGGGCCTGATCTGGGCGGGCGCGAGCAAGTTTCGCACCTGCGCGCAGCAGACGAAATCGGTTACTGCGGCGGCGAGCGAGCTGGACGCGGTTCCGTTGCCCACACCGGCCGCTTATGCGTTGCCGCTGCCTGAAGACCGCGGCGCAGCCGCTACGGAGCAGGCGCTGAAGCGGTTGAGCACCACGGCCAGCATTCTGCTTATCGTGGCCCATCCCGACGACGAAGACGGTTCGCTCTTGACCTACCTCTCGCGCGGCCACGGCGTGCGCGCCACGTTGATGACGCTGAACCGCGGCGAGGGCGGGCAGAACCTGATGTCGGCGGACGACAACGACGCCCTGGGCCTGATCCGGACGAACGAACTGCTGATGGCCGATCGCTACTACCGCGTCCACCAGCTCTGGGGCACGGAAATCGATTTCGGCTTCTCCAAGACGCAGCAGGAATCTTTCGCGCAGTGGGGCCACGAGCGCGTGCTTTATGACGCTGTCCTTGCTGTTCGCCGCACCCGGCCGCAGATCGTGGCCAGCACGTTTGTGGGCGGCATCACCGACGGGCACGGGCAGCACCAGGTCTCGGGCGAGGTAGCGCAGGAGGTTTTCAAGGCCGCCGGCGATCCGAAGGTCTTTCCCGGCCAGTTGAAAGACGGTTTGGAGCCGTGGCAGCCGCTGGCCATCTACTCGCGTACGCCGTTTGCGCGAATCACGGGCGGAAAGATGTACGACTACGCCACGGGCAATTGGGCGCCGGCCGGATTTCGCAACTACATCACCGGCGCGTGGACCGCGGGCGAGCTTTCGACCGACGTAACGGTTCCGGTGGGCACTTACGACCCCGCGCTTGGCCGGACTTACGTGCAGATTGCGCGGCAGGGCTGGGGCATGCAGAAATCGCAGAATGGGGGTTCGAATCCGACGCTGAGCGAGCCGGACGACTCCGACTATCATCTGTGGGCCGTGGCGCCGCAGGCCAAAGCCGCCGCCGGCTCAACGAGCGCGAACGACGACCTCTACCACAACAGCAAGGTTGACATCGACACCAGCCTCGAAGGCCTGGCGCGGCTGGCGGGAAGCAATCCGCCCGCGTGGCTTCCCAAGGGCTTGAGCGGCATTCAATCGGAACTCGCGTCTCTTCAAGCGACGTGTCCATGCGCCGACCCGGTGGCGACCGCGGCCAGGCTCGCGCCCATCTACCGCGGCGTGCTCGATCTGCGCGCCCGCGTGGCGGCGAGCGGACTGGACGCCGAAGCCAAGGCCAACCTGCTCTTCCAGCTCGACACCAAGATCGTCCAATTTCAGTCGGCGCTCAAAGACTTGCTCGGCCTCAGCATCGAGGCATTCACTGCAAACTCCAGCGGGCGAGGGCGGGGCGGTTTTGGAGGCGGCGGAGCCGGCGAGATGCCGGCGAGCGTGACGCCGGGCGAAGAATTCTCGGTCCGGGTACACTCGGCGCACCCCGAGGGCGAAGTGCGGCTGACGCGCGTTTGGCTGGTGAGCCAGAGCGGCTCGCCGTGGATGGCCAAAGACACCGGCGGAGCGATCGATTCCGCGGCCGCCGGCGCGCCCGCAACCGATCGCACCTTCCGCGTACACGTGCCCGAGGACGCCCAACCGACTAAACCGTACTTCACGCGCCCAAACGTCGAGCAGGCGTATTACGACATCGCGAACCCCAAGTGGCGCGAGGACCCGTTCGCGCCGTGGCCGCTGGCCGCGTGGGCTGAGTTCACCTTCGACGGCGTTCCCATCCGCGTGGGCGAGGTGGTGCAGACGCTTCATCGCGTCACTGGGCCGGGCGGAATTTATGAGCCTCTGGTGATCACGCCCGCCATCGGCGTGCGCGTCGATCCTCAGGCGCGCATCCTGCCGCTCGACGGCGGACCTTTGCCCGTTCATGTCACCATCCACGCCGAATCCGCAACCGGCGGAACGGTCGCCCTGAAGCTTCCCGCCGGATGGCGCTCCGATCCCCAGCAGGCGCAGTTCAAACTGGACGCAGCCGGCGACAGCGACCCGCTGGTTTTCTCCGTCACCCCGGCAGCCGCCGAAGCCGGCGCCTATAGCATTCAGGCTGTGGCCCAGTCCGGCGGCAGAACGTACAGCAGCGGGTGGGAGAGCATCGGCTACCCCGGCTTGCGTCCTTATAACCTCTACATGCCCGCCGAGCTCAAGACCCGCAAAGTGGACGTGAAGCTGGCTCCGGGACTTCGCGTAGGCTACGTGATGGGCAGCGGGGACACGGTCCCGGAAGCCATCCGCGAACTTGGAGTCGCGCCGCACCTGCTCACTCCCGCGGAACTGACCTCCGGCGATCTCTCCGCATGGAACGTCATCGTCGTGGGCATTCGCGCTTACTCGGTCCGTCCCGACCTTACGCAGGCGCAGCCGCGGCTCGATCAATGGGTCCAGAATGGCGGAACGCTCGTGGTCCAGTACCAGAGCGGCGACTTCCCTGCCCCACTCGCCATCACGGTGGAGGGCCGCCCGCCGTTCTCCGTAGTGGACGAAACCGATCCGGTAAAGCTGCTCGAGCCTTCAAACCCGCTGCTCTCCTGGCCTAACCGCATCGCGGAGGCAGACTTCAACGGCTGGGTGGAAGAGCGCGGCCATGGCTTTCCCTCCACCTGGGCGCCGGGCTACACCGCGCTTACCGAGACTGCCGATCCCGGCCAGTCTGCCCAGCGCGGCGGTTTGCTGGTGACCCATCCGGGCAAAGGAACTTATATCTATGCCGCCTATGCGCTCTATCGCCAGTTACCGGAGTTAGTGCCGGGATCTTACAGAATTCTCGCCAATCTAATAAGCGCGGGCAGGGAGAAGTAACTAAGCCGGATAGGTTGCGGGACTTTTTCCGCCATCAAAACATGCCCTGGATTTATACGATATAGGCACGCCGAAATTGATTAAAAATAGGTAAAAATCGCCCCCGGTGTGCTGTGGAATAACGGCCTTCGCCATTTCTGTTTGTCACGGTTAATTATCTGTGAATTCGTCAAAAATTCATCAAGTTCTGAGAGTCTGATGAACGGAAGCAGCCAGGGAAGGTTCCGCCTGCGCTGAGTCTTCGCCGGCATTCATCGATCCTCCCGCATAACCGTGAGAGTTACGGCCAGATTTCATCCGTAAAGGTCGATCCAGATGCGGGAGTTCCAGTGCGTTCGCTCGTGTCGATGGGCGCATTCACGATTCATAGCAAATTTCAGAGCGAGAGGAAATGAGACGCCCAATGAAATTCAAGGTGAAGCCAGCGGCTGCGGCAATGCTTACAGCCGCTCTTGTTGTTTCCTGCGCCTACGCGAGCGATCCCAGTCCCGCTCCGCAGGCAAAGAAGCACCATGCAGCCAGACGAGAGAAGACGCCTCCGGGGCCCACGGTCGAGGAACAGATCGAAACACTCCGCAACCAGATGCAGACGCAGATCGACAGCCTGAAGGAACTGCTCTCGACAAAGGATCAGCAGTTGCAGCAGGCGCAGCAGGCGGCAGCCGCGGCCCAGGCGGCCGCGGAGAAGGCGCAAGCGGCCGCCGACCAACAGCAGCAGGCGATAACTCAGAACACCACCGCCGTCAGCACGCTGCAATCGAGCGTAAACGACCTGGACAGCAGTTCGTCGTCAATGGAGAGCAGCTTCAAAGCGGTCCAAAGGGATACGACGGCGATCAAGAAGGCGGTCGAAAACACGGACGCAGTTCATTACAAAGGCGTCACCATCACCCCGGCCGGCAGCTTCATTGAAGCCGCGACCGTCTGGCGCAACGCAGCCACGGGCAGCGGCATCAACACACACTTCACGGCCATTCCGCTGGAGCATTCCGGCCAGGCCCAGATCGACGAGTTTCACGGCTCCGCCCGTCAGTCCCGCATCGCCCTCACGGGCACCGCCAAAGCCGGCGATATCGCCTTTACCGTCCACTACGAGATGGATTGGCTAGGCACGGGCATCACCTCCAACAACAACCAGTCCAACAGCTACGTCGTCCGCGTGCGCAACATGTGGGCCCGGGCCGCGCTCGACGACGGCTGGGCTTTCACCGGCGGCCAGACCTGGTCCCTGGCCACGGAAACCACGCACCATCTGGCTGCCGGCACGGAGATCCTCCCCGGCACGATCGACCCGCAATACACCGCCGGCTTCGTGTGGGGCCGCCAGTACGCCTTCCGCGTCACCAAAGATTGGGACAAGAGGTTCGCGGCCGGCGTCGCGCTCGAGAACGCCCAGGCGCTGCCCGCCGGCAGCAATCCCACCAACGAGTTCCTGGGCGCGGCGGGCGACGGCGGCGGTCTCTATAACTCCACCGCCAACTACTCCTACAACACAGCGCCCGACATCATTGCCAAGATGGCCTACGACGGATGGGGCCACTGGGAACTCTTCGGCATCGCCCGCTTCTTCAACAATCGCATCTATCCGAATGCCTCCGCCGGCTCTTCCGCGGGCGCTTATAACGATACGGTGACCGCCGGCGGCATCGGCGGCGGCATCCGCATGCCCTTCGCCGGCAAGAAGGTCTCTCTGGGCCTGAAGGGGCTCTACAGCGATGGCGTCGGCCGCTACGGCGATTCAGGCATCGCCGATCTCACCTTCAGAAGCGATGGCACGATCTCGCTGATCCATGCTTTCTCGGCTCTGGGCACCTTCGAGGTCAACCCCACGAAACGCCTGAGCATCTGGTCCAACTACGGCGGCGATTACGTCGGCCGCGACATTCAGAACGGCGGCGCCTCCGGCTACGGCCTCTACAGCGCGGACATGTCGGGCTGCAACACCGAAGGACTTCCCGGCGGCGACTACACTCCGGCCACCACCGGCAACTGCAAGGGCAACAACAAAGACGTACAGGAGTTTAGTTTGGGCTACTGGTACAACTTCTACAAAGGCCCCAAAGGCAATCTTCGCTATGGCCTTCAATACAGTTGGTTCGAGCGCGACCTCTGGTCGGGTATCGGCGGCCCGCTCAACCCCAATGGCGGCGCCAACGGTACCGACAACGAGCTCGAAACCTCGTTCCGCTACTACATGCCGTAATTGCGAATCTTTCCGAACCCCATCGAACAGAAGGCAGCCTTCGGGCTGCTTCTTCTGTTTTCAGACTCCACAGTGCATCCGTTTCCGGCGGGCAAATCCGTCCCGCCAGCGCGGGGAAAAGGAACTGCTGAGGCGAAGAAAACGATTTCACGCAGGCATTCCAGCCATGAAATATGTTCACCGGCGCAATGTTTGCGTCCGCCGCCCGATCCGCCGCGGACGATTGCAACCCGGCCGCTTGCGCAGGCATCAGAGCTACGTTAGGTCAATGTGCAAAATCGGATGAATTTCGGGCTAGCCCACGCAAGGCACGGCACAATTTTCCCAGAATCGTTAATCTGCGAGCAAGTTTTCAAAACAGGATTATTCGCGGCAAAAGTCCGCACCGACAGGCAGCACTCCCGACCTGCCCACCTAGACTGATTTCATCCGGCGTTGAAGAGCAGGTGCGTATGGTTGTCAAGACTCAAAACAGGGGCCGGAATGTCACCGGCCTCATTGTAGGCACGATCAACGTCCGCCGGTATTTTCCCAGGCGGGTGGAGACGATCGAATTGCATTTGGATCATCTGCGGATCGAATGCGGTCTCAAGCCGGACTTCTGGCAGGGCGAACCGGCGATTCACGATCGCCGGCTGTGCGCCTGGCTGGAGTCGAAGAGCGCTCTCGGGCTGCCCGGCCGGACAGGCGTGCCGCTGGCCATGATCCCGGCGGGCAAGAACTCCTTCCGGCTGCAGCCCATTCCTGCAGGGACGCGACAGAGGACAAGACCGGCGCCCGTTGCCGCATGAGGCGCCCGCTGCCGTATGAAGGGAGTGCGGCCCTCGCGTCGACCCTCTTTCGCAAACGCGAAGGTGGATGACTGTGCTCGCTTCTCTGACTTCTCTGCCCTGCCTGCGCTCTCTCCTCTCGCCTCCCTGTTGATACACTCGGAGTGCAATGACCGAGAATGAACTCCGCAGTGCGATCGAGCGGCACTTTGCCGCGGGACCGGGCGCAATCGACGATCCCGCCGCCTTAGCGGATTTCCTGGCTCTGCGCGCCTCGCTCGAAAGGGGTGAAGTGCGCGCCGCTTCACCCGACGCCGCCTCGCCAACGGGCTGGCGCGTGAATGCGTGGGTTAAGCAGGGCATTCTCCTCGGCTTCCGGCTGGGCGCTTTGGAAGACCAACCCTCCGGCGGCCTTTCCTTCGTGGACAAGCATACGTACCCGGTGCGGCGCTTCACAGCCGGCGACGGGGTGCGCGTGGTCCCGGGAGGCTCATCGATCCGGGCCGGCGCTTATGTTGCGCGCGGCGTGGTCTGCATGCCACCCATGTACATCAACGCCGGCGCCTATGTAGACGAGGGCGCGATGGTTGACTCCCACGCGCTGGTCGGGTCCTGCGCGCAGATCGGCAGGCGCGTACACCTGAGCGCCGCGGCCCAGATCGGCGGCGTGCTCGAGCCGGTCAACGCCTCGCCTGTCGTGATCGAGGACGATGTGCTGGTGGGCGGAAACTGCGGGGTGTACGAAGGAACCGTGGTGCAGAAGGGCGCGGTGCTTGCCGCGGGCACCATTCTGACGCGCGGAACGCCGGTCTTTAACCTGGTCACGGGCGAGGTGCTGCGGGCCTCGGCGGAGGCGCCGCTCATCGTTCCTGAAAACGCCGTGGTCGTGCCCGGCGCGCGCGCTGTCTTGAAAGGCAAGGCGCAGGAGTGGGGACTGAGTCTTTACGCGGCAGCGATCGTGAAGTATCGCGACGACAAAACCGACCTGAGCGCGGCGCTGGAAGATTTGTTACGTTAGCCGTATGGCCCTGCGCACTCTCCGCGTCATCCCCATCCTGCGCATCTTCTCGGTCGAAAAAGCGCGCGAATTCTACCTCGACTACGCCGGCTTCCACCTCGATTGGGAGCACCGCTTCAAGCCGGCGGCGCCGCTCTACATGCAGGTCTCGCGCGACGGCCTCGTGCTTCATTTGTCGGAACACTACGGCGACGGCTCGCCCGGAACTAACTTCCAGGTTGAATTCGAGGGCGTGAAGGAGCTGCACGCCGAGCTGAGCGCGAAGAACTATCCTTACTGGCGCCCCGGCGTAACGGAGACTTTTTGGGGCACGCCGCGCCTGGTCCTGCTCGATCCGTTCGGAAACAAACTGCAACTTTGCGAGCCCAAGCCGGAGCCGGCCGGGCCCGAAACGACCGGACACGTTGACAGGCGCTCTTAACTCCGCTAACGCCGCTGGCTCCGCTGACTCCGCTCATGTCGCCCCCAGTGTTAGCATCGAAGGTGACAGATGCACACTAAAAAACTGAAGATTATCCCTCTCGGCGGGCTGGGTGAGTTCGGCATGAACTGCCTCGCGCTGCGTTGGGAAGACGACATTATCGTTATTGACGCGGGCCTCATGTTCCCGGAGTCGGAACTGCTGGGCGTAGATATCGTCGTGCCCGACATCAGCTACCTGATCGAAAACAAAAAGCACGTACGCGCCATCATCCTGACCCACGGCCACGAAGATCATATCGGCGGCCTGCCCTGGATCCTCAATGAGCTCAAGGTCCCGGTTTACGCGACAGAGTTCACCTTGGCTTACGTCGAGGGCAAGCTCGAGGAACACGGGCTGCTCGACGAGACCGAGTTGATCGAGATCGCGCCGAAAGAGAAATTCTCGATCGGCCCATTCACCATCGAGCCGATCCGGGTGACGCACTCGCTGGTGGATTGCGTGGCACTGGCCATCGAAACGCCGGTCGGCGTGGTCATCCACACCGGCGACTTCAAGATCGACCTCTCGCCTCTCGACGAAAAGCCATTCGACCTGCACACCTTTGCCGAGTACGGCAAGCGCGGCGTGCTGGCTCTCCTGCAGGATTCGACCAACGTGGAGCGTCATGGCTACACGCCCAGCGAGTCGGCGGTGCGCCCGCGCCTCGACGAGCTGTTCTCGCAGACGAAGAAGAAGCTGTTCTTCAGTTGCTTTTCGTCTTCGATTTACCGGATTCGGATTGCGCTGGAGTTGGCGCGAGCGCACGGGCGCAAAGTGGCCGTGGTTGGCCGTTCCATGATGGAGAGCACGGAGATCGCGCAGGACCTGGGCTACATCGAGGTTCCGCCGGGGTTGATCGTCAATCCGGGACAAATGCGCGACTACCCGCCCGATCAACTGATGATTCTGATCAGCGGCACGCAAGGGGAGCCGATGAGCGCGCTGAGCCGCGCCGCGGTGGACAACCACAAGCACGCGCGCATCGAGCCCGGAGACACGGTGGTGCTTAGCTCGCGCATCATTCCGGGCAACGAGAAGGGCATCTTCCGCGTGATCGACCACTTGAGCCGGCGCGCGGCCAACGTGGTTTACGACGACGGCTCCCACGGGCTGATCCACGTGAGCGGCCACGGCAGCCAGGAGGAGATGCGGCTGCTCATCAACCTGGTGCGGCCCAAGTTC
>JBOGLX010000134.1:0-2323 GCA_050745765.1 Occallatibacter sp.
GGAATAGGAAGCAAAGGAGATAGAGCTGCAGGCAATGGAGACAAGGGAGACCATGGGGAAAGTGCCGGACGCAAGCGACCCGATTTAGGCGTAGGCGCGATTCCGGGCCGGGTCTTTCTATTCCCTATTCCCTGTTCCCTATTCCCTGCTTTTCGTCACCCCCGCACCGACACTCCCGAGAACGACAACACCGCCAGCCCCCGCACGGGCTGCCCGAAGAACCGCGCCGGCTCGAACCTGCTCAGCAGCAGCAAATTCTCCACCTCCGCCCGCGTCGACGGGTCCGTCGGCCCGGAAACGATCCGGTAGTCGTAAACCTGTCCCTCGTCGTTGATGTAGGCTTCCACCACCACCGGCACCGAGGCAGCCCCAATGTCGTCTCCGCCTACGCCGCCCGAAAGATAAAGAAGCCGCGGCGCCGTCGCCATGCCCAGCGGCTCGTCGTGGGCCTGCACCGGCGTCGGCTGCGCAATTATGCTCACCAGGAGCGTCACCGTGCCCAGCAGAAGCACCGCGCTGGCAAACCCTGCCGATGCCTGTAAAAGAAACGGGCCCACCGTGTTCTTCCAAACCAGGCCCCATGCCGCCAGGGGGTTCTGCCGCGTGCGCGCTATCTCCTGACTCACCGCCACGCGAATCTTTAACAGCAGCTTCTCCGGCTCCCTCACCGGCCCCAGCGCCGCCAGCGACAACTGCGTCCCGCGCAGCGCCTGCCACTCCTCTTTACACTCCTGGCATCCGCCCAGATGCGCGGCAATCTTCTGCATCTCCAGCCCGTTCAGCCGTCCGTCCAGATACTCGGTAAATCGGCTCTGCACCGCACCGCAGCCCATCACCGCGCCTCCTCTCCAAGGGGCATTTCCACTCCCGCAAGCGCCGCGTGCTTTTCCCCGCTGGCCGCCGTCAGCAGCGTCTTCAAACACGCTCGCCCGCGCACCAGCCGCGATTTCACCGTCCCCACGTTGATCCCCTGCATCTCCGCCACTTCCTCGTACAGGAAGTCTTCGATGTCGCGCAAAATCAGCGTCGTTCTGTAAGGCTCAGGCACCTGCTTCAGCGCCCGCTCCACCCGCTCCCGGCTCTCTTCCCGCGCCGCCAGGTCGAACGGCGACTCCGCCGGGTCCACAAGCATATCCTTCAGGCAAACCGGAGACCGTGACTCCGCCTCCGTCAACTCCTGCTCGATGGGAATCTCCTGCTGCTTGTGCCGCACCCACCATCGCCGCTGGTTCGACGCCTCGCGCAGCGCGATCCGGTAAATCCACGTCCGCAAGGACGACTCCCCATGAAAGCTCCCGATCTTCCGGAACACCTTCACGAACACATCCTGGGTAAGATCTGCAGCATCCGCACGGTCAATCACCGTGCGCGCCAAAAGAGAGTAGATCGGCTGATGGTAGTGCGCGATCAACCACGCAAACGCTTCATCCGAACCGGCCCGAAGTTCGTCCACAAGAGCCGTCTCTTCGGTTCGAAGCGCCAGCGCGCCGGCCACATTGCCCATGGTGAGGTCCGCCTGTAACACAGTCTGCTCCCACCTTATCGCAATTCGGGTCCCCCTGCCATCCCCGCAGGAAAATCCGCGCCGGGCCTCGCAGCCGGGCCACCGGTTCCCCAACCGTTCGATGCGCCGCCCCATCCCGGCGGCCCCAAGAGTTGCCGCTTTCGAACCTTCGGCATCATCGATCGCGCGGGAGACGGGCTGCTGTTTTTCGACAACCGCTATCCCGCGTACTCTATTCTCTTAGACACCGCACCCCTTTCCGGTGTTCCCAGGATGGTCAAAAGCGCGACGGCTTTAGCCGCCGAGGCAACGCTCGAACTGAAATTCGGACACTACCGGTTACGCTGGTCCAACTGGGCCATTCCGCGTATACTGAAGATTCGGCGCGCCGCGGGCGGGCGCGCTTTTGTGTGCGCGGAGCAAATTCCCCCGCCACGATTTTCTTGAACTTCCGGAGTAGGAAAATGGCACAAATTTGCGACATCTGCGGCAAAGGGCCGCTCTACGGCAACAACATCTCCCATGCGCACAACGTCACGCGCCGTCGCTGGAACGTTAACCTCCAGGTGGTCAAGGCGCTCGTCAACGGCGTCCCCAAGCGCCTCCGCGTCTGCGCAAGCTGCATCAAAAGCGGCAAAGTCGCCAAGGCGTAGAAACCGTTCACCAGCCAGGATTCAGCGGGCCCCCGTCCGACCCGCAAGAAAGGTTGCTATCTGCAAGCCCAATACCTGCGCCTGCGCTCCAGGCGCGGGGCAAAAAAGGCCATCGGCGCGGTGGCAGCCTCCATCCTCACTGCCATCTACCACATGCTCAAAGACG